>VXOI01000071.1:18471-21390 GCA_009840175.1 Chloroflexota bacterium
TGACGGAAGGGCAAGCTGAACTGAGCGCCAGCGTAGCCAGGCTGACGGAAGGGCAGGCCGAACTGCACTCCAGCGTAGCCAGGCTGACGGAAGGGCAAGCCAGACTGACGGAAGGGCAAGCCAGACTGACGGAAGGGCAAGCCAAACTGGCGGAAGGGCAGGCCGAACTGCACTCCAGCGTAGCCAGGCTGATGGAAGAGCAAGTCAGACTGACGCGAGGACAGGGTAGGATGTCGGGGGAGCTCAGCAATCTCACTGGCTCGAACTATGAGCGACGCGCTTCCAGGGTGGTGCTCCGGCGGCTCAAACGGCTGTTTAACATCGACCCGTCGGAAATCATCCGCTCCGACGCTGTGCTGGACAACCCGGACATCTCCATCCTGATGGGGCGGGCTATCGATGCCGGTATCGTATCCGAGGATGAGGCCGAGGATATGGAACTGGCCGATATAATCATCCGGGGACAAGACCCGGATGCAGCCACTGTCTACGCGGTAGTCGAGACATCAGTTACAGTACATGGAGATGATATTGAGCGGGCATCCCAAAGAGCTGCCATATTGAGAAGAGCCATCGGAGGAACAGTCCACGCGGTAGTCGTCGGCGAAGCGGCCGCCTCGGCCGACTTGGAGTTTGCAGAGCTAGCGAATGTCACCTTCTTCCAGCTAATGGAACGGAAGGGATAAATGAAGGCAATAGTGAAGGCGTCTCGGCGCGCAGGACTGCAATGCGGCTCTCGCCAAGCCGCCAGTGCCAACGCGTTGTAGTCCATGCAGTTATGTCTCCGTCGTTGTTCTTGTTGCCCGGCACATTTTTCCAGAAACAACAACTGTCCCGGCAGATTCTTATCAGGTTGCCGAATATTCTGTGATAAAACTCTCCATTCCCTGAACCAAGGAGCGCCAAATGGACCTCGGACTGGAAGGCAAGATTGCCATTGTCACCGGCGGCAGTAAGGGCATCGGGCGGGCTACCGCGCTGGCCTTGGCGCAGGAGGGCGTGGACGTCGCCATCTGCGCCCGCGGCGTGGAGGAGCTGGAGGACGCCGCCGCAGACATCCGCGCCCGCACGGGTCGCCGGGCGCTGGCAGTGCGGGCGGACACCGGCGTGGCCGAGGACATCAATAACCTTGTCGCCGCCACCGTCGCCGAGCTGGGCGGGGTGGATATCCTGATAAACAACGCGGTCAACTCCACCGCCGCCCCCTTCATGGAATTGGCCGACGAGGACTGGTTGAACCACATCAACGTCAAGATAATGGGCTACGTCCGCTGCGCCCGCGAGTGCATCCCCCACATGAGGCGGCGCGGCGGCGGGCGCATCATCAACATCGGCGGCATGGCGGCGCGGTACTCCAACCCGCTGACCAACAGCAACGGCGTCACCAACGCCTCGGTGTCCAACATGGCGAAGAACCTGGCCGACCAGGTGGCCTCCGACGGCATCTTGGTCAACTGCATCCACCCCGGCACCACCCGCACGCCCCGCCAGACCATGCTGCTGGAGCGTCAGGCCCGCGACGCTGGCATTACCGTGGAGGAAGCCGAGGCCCGCGCCGTCGCCAACATCCCCATCGGGCGCATGGTGGAGCCGGAGGACATCGCCGACCTGGTGCTGTTCATGGTGTCCGGCCGCGCCGGGGCCATCACCGGCCAGACCATCGCGGTGGAAGGCGGCGCAGTCCGTGCCATCAACTACTGATTTTAATTCACCACAGAGAACACAGAGGGCACAGAGAAAAAATATAAGAAAATCTCTGTGGTCTCTGTGCGCTCTGTGGTTAATTTTTCTTGGGGCTTGTGGCGGCTCGGATGTAATCGTGCCGCCGACGGAGGAGTTCGGGGGGCCGGAGTTCGCTGCGGTGGTGGTCACCAGTGATCTCGGTGTGGGGAAGGAGCGCCTCGCCTTCGGGGTTGTCTCCCGCGACGGGCCTCCGCTCACGGGAGAGAGCGCCACGGTCCGTACCTACTACCTGCCACCCAACACCGATGCGCGGGAGGCCCGTCAGTCACTCACGGCCAGATTCGAGGCGTGGCCCTTCTCGGCTGGGGTCTTCGCCGTATACCCTGACTTTGACGTTGCCGGCACCTGGGAATTGGAAACGGAGTTCAAGACTACGGACGGCCAGGAGGTAATCGCCAGGTCAGCCTTCGTGGTGAAGGAAACCAGCGACACCCCGGCCGTAGGTTCCCTCGCGCCGGCCAGCGTCACGCCCCTTGCGTCCGAAGCCGATGACATTACTCACATCACCACTGCCAGCGAACCTTCCCAGGCGCTTTACGCTGTTTCGATAGACGACGCCATCGCTGAAGGAAAGCCATTCGTGGTGGTATTTTCGACGCCGCGCTACTGTACCACCGGAACCTGCGGCCCGCAGTTGGAGCAGGTGAGCGAGTTACAGGGCAGATACGGCGGCCGGGCCAACTTCATCCATGTCGAGGTCTACAAGGACCCTCACCTATATGGGGATGGAAAGCGTCCCGGAAAGGACGACATTGCCGACGCGGTCAGGGAATGGGGCCTGCCCACCGAGCCGTGGACCTTTGTCGTGGATGCCGACGGCATCGTGCGCGCCAAGTTCGAGGCGTTCACCCCCGCGCCGGTTATTGAGGAAGCGCTGCTGGAGGCACTGAATTAAACACCGAGCGCGCCAAGAACGCCGAGACGCTTTCAGGTTATCCAGGAATTGGGTATTTCTCGGCGTTCTCTGCGCGCTTTGCGTTTATATTCTGGCCTGCGACGGTGAGCTGGGTGTGGTTCGCGGTGTGGTCGTGGAAGCCATAGACCGGGACATTGCCGAAATCGAAACCCTATCTATCCGCGACGGAGATGGGCGACTGTGGACATTCACAACCGACGGCCCGCTGGAGAAGAACGGCGCCCACCTTCGCCTGCATCAAGTCTTTATCTTATACACCT
>VXOI01000086.1 GCA_009840175.1 Chloroflexota bacterium
GCCACACCAGCCCATTGCACTGTAGTTTAAGGGACTCCAGTTTGCCAAGGTAGAAAATCTCCAGTGGTATTGGCCCGCTGAGCCGATTGCCGTTGAGATCCAACACTTCCAGGTTCGCCAATCGGCCCAATTGCTGCGGTATTGGTCCACTGAGTTGATTACCGTTGAGGTCCAACTGTTTCAGATTCGTCAATAGGCCCAACTGCTGGGGGATCAGTCCAGTCAAGCGGTTCATACTTAGACTCAGCCATCTCAGTTCGGCCAACTGCCCAAGCTCGGTCGGTATCCCGCCGGTCAGTTGGTTGTTGTCCAGATACAATCCTTGCAGGCTGGACAGACCGGCAAGAGTAGCCGGTATGGCGCTCTCGAGCTTGTTGTCAGCCAAGTCCAGCCGCTCCAGGTTAACCAGCCGACCCAGCCAGCCAGGCGCCTCTCCGGTCAACGCATTATCGGCCAGCAGCAAGGTCCGCAAATTTTCCAGGCCGCCCAACTCAGACGGGATTTCGCCCTTCAGCCTGTTGCCGGACAGATTCAACTCCTTCAAGTCCGAGAGACGCCCGAGGGAAGGCGGAATTTCTCCGTCCAGTCCCGCATCGGGCAGGGACAGTCCCTGCACTCGTTCGGGGGAGCCCGCAACGGCTACTCCCGGCCACTCTGAAATGGGATTGCTCGTCCGCCAGCCGAGTCCTCTTTCGGAAAGGACTTCCCTTGCCTCCACCAGCGCGACGCAGTCCCTCACCAGGCCCGGGTTGCTCTCCGGCTCCAGGACCACCACTCCGCTGGAGCACTGGGACACCACATCGGAGTCAGGATTGCCCAGGGCCTCGGCCCGCGATCCCTGGCAAAAGGGAAGCTCGACATCAACGTCTGCTGTCGCCAGGGTGCGTGGAACGCACCCCGTCAGATTGTTGCCGCTGAGACTCAAAACCTCCAATTGGGTCAACTGGCCCAGATCCAGAGGTATGCTGCCCGTCAGATTATTGTTCCGCAGCCTCAGACTCTTGAGTTCTTCCATCTGGCCGAGTTGTACCGGCAGGCTGCCTGTTAGCTGGTTTTCGTCAAGGTCTATCCTGCTGAGACTTCTCATGTTGGCAATTTCCACAGGTATTTCGCCTGTCAGCTGGTTTGCAAACAGCGCCAGAGTCTCGACATTGCCCAGTTGCCCAAGCTCCGGAGGTATGTACCCCTCCAGGTTGTTGCCGGACAGCGTGAGCATTACAAGACTCTCCATATCCCCTATTTCCGGCGGTATCGTGCCACCCAGGGGATTGCCGCTGAGGTTCAGCCAGGCAAGGCGGGGCAGCAGGCCCAGGTCCGGCGGTATCCCTCCCGTAAGTTGATTGTTGGACAGATCCAGCGACTCGAGGTTGGTCAAGGCCCCAAGGGCGCTCGGTATGCGGCCCGTCAGCTTGTTGTTGCTGAGATGGAGTTTCTCAAGGTTGAGCAACGCTCCGAGATTCCATGGTATTTCCCCGCTCAAGCCATTGCTGTCGAGAGCCAGTTCTTCCAGAGATTCCAGCCGCCACAGCCACAATGGAATCTCACCGGTCAGTTCGTTGGTTGAAAGCCTGATGGTTTCCAGGCCCTCCAGTTGGCCCAACCCGCCCGGTATCTCACCGGTCAGGCCATTGCCGGCGAGGTCCAGCTTTCGCAGGCCGATGAGTTGACCCCACTCCGGCGGTACCGGGCCCTCGAGTCCTCTCCGGCTCAAATCCAACTCCTGAACCCGCGCCGGCGAGCCTCCGACTGCGACACCCCTCCACTCGGCAATGGGAAGGATGGTGCTCCAGTCAAGGGCGGAGTTCCTGCTGAGGGCCTCAATCGTGGCAAGGAGCACTTCGCAGTCGTTGACCAGGCCGGGGTTTCTTTCCGGGTCCAGCACGACGACGCCGTTGAAACAGGTGTCGGGCAGCGGCTGTTCGACGTCTTCAACCGCAGCTTCAACGCAGTACTTGAAGCCAGTCCCAACCTCGACGCCACGGAGTTGCTCCGGTATGCACCCGGTCAGTTGATTTCCGTCCAGTTCAAGCGTCTTCAGTTCAGCCAGGTTGCCCAGTTCCGGCGGTATTTCGCCGGACAAGCGGTTATGGGAAAGCCCGAGATGCCACAAGTTGGACAGTTGGCCGAGTTCAGGAGGTACGCCGCCGGTCAAGAAATTGGATCCAAAGCTCAACTGCAACAGGGCGGAAAGACTTCCGAGTTCCGGGGGTATCTCGCCCGTCAGCAAGTTCCCGGAGAAACGCGCGACAGCCAGGTTAGACAGCCTGCCCAACGCGGGAGGGAGATTTCCCCCGAGATTGTTGTCGCTCAGGTCCAGCGTCTCCAGTTCAGTCAGGCTGCCCAGTCCCGGCGGGATTTCGCCAACCAGCCCGGCGCCGCTCAAGTTCAAACCACGAACACGATACGGCGACCCTTCGACCAAGACTCCGTCCCATTCAAATATGGAGACACCAGCCCGCCAGTTCAGGGCAGCTTCCGCTGACGGCGCAGGCCGGGCAATTCCAATCAGGGCATCCCTTGCCTCAAGAAGAGCAACACAATCGCTCACCAAGAAAGGATTGTCTTGCGGGTCGCTAATGACAACTCCGTCTGAACACACGCCCAATGCCACAGCCGTGGGCGCAGGCATAGGAGTAACCGGCGGAGCCGGCGTCGCCGTGGGCGCAGGCGTCGCCGTCGGTGGGGGTGTAGGCGTCTCTGTGGGCATCGGCGTCGGCGTGGGAGGCAGCTTCGTCGTGGGTGGAGGCGTCGCCGTAGGCGCAGGCGTCGCCGTAGGCAGGGGTGTAGGCGTCGCTGTGGGGGTCGGCGTCGGTTCCAAGGCTTGTCTTGCCGCTTCCGCGGAAGTCCTTGCCTCTATGGTTGCCGCCCGCGAGGCATCCGCCTCCAGGGTAGCGCGGACTTCCACTTCCACCGTTGCTTCGATGTCCGGCGTGGGTTGGGGTTGCTCTCCCCGGCAGGCAATGATCGCCGACCAAGCGACTGCTAACAGCATAACCAGCGCAAAGCTCTTCATGTCATGACCTTGGGCACATACACATACATAAATAGACGACTCCGCATTATACCCGCGCGCTGGACGGAACCGTCTTACCCAAACCGCCATCCCCGCCTTGTGCCTGGTTATGCCGCAACCTATAATTGCGCGACAGGCCTTCCTGTTATGTATCCTTGCGGCGCAAGGCGCAATTCGGCCCGCTGCGCCGACACCCCAACCTTTCCCGACGGAGATGACCCTGTGGCCACCATGACCAAGCCCGCCAAGACCAAGCACCGCAGCGCCGAGATAACCCACGACCCCCAGCGCGCGCCCGCCCGCGCCATGCTGATGGCCATGGGCATCACCCACGAAGACATGGAAAAGCCCTTCGTCGCCATCGCCAACCTGGCCAGCGACGTCACACCCTGCAACGTCCATCTCAGCCGCTTCGCCAACGGTGCCAAGGAAGGCATCCGCTCTGCCGACGGGGTACCCTTCGAGTTCGGCACCATCACCGTCAGCGACGGCATATCCATGGGCACCGAGGGCATGAAGACCTCGCTGGTCAGCCGCGAGGTAATCGCCGACTCCATCGAGCTGGTCACCTTCGGCGAGCGCATGGACGGCCTCATCACCATCGCCGGCTGCGACAAGAATATGCCCGGCTGCATGATGGCCCTGGCACGGCTCAACGTCCCGGGCATATTCATGTACGGCGGCTCCATCATGCCCGGCCAACTGGCAGGCAAGGATGTGACCATCCAGGACGTTTTCGAGGCCGTGGGCGGCTATGCCAAGGGAGACGTCAGCCTGGAGCAGCTCCGGGAACTGGAATGCGTCGCCTGCCCCGGCGAGGGTTCCTGCGGCGGCCTGTTCACCGCCAACACCATGTCCACCGCCATTGAGGTGATGGGAATGTCGCTGCCCGGCGACGCTTCGCTGCCCGCCATTGACCCACGCAAGCTGGGCGAGGCCCGTGACGTGGGCCGCACCCTGATGCGCCTGCTGGAAGAGGACGTGCGCCCCCGGGACATAATGACCAAGCAGGCTTTCGAGAACGCCATCACCGTCGGAGTCGCCATGGGCGGCTCGACCAACATCGTGCTGCACCTGCTGGCTATCGCCAATGAGGCCGGGGTGCCGCTGAGCCTGGAGGACTTCGAGCGCATCAGCGCCAGCACTCCCTACATCGCCGATATGAAGCCCGCCGGCCGCTACGTGATGGCCGACCTGTCGCGCTACGGCGGCATCGCGCTGGTGATGAAGCGGTTGCTGAACGCGGGCCTGCTCCACGGCGACGCCATGACCGTCACCGGAAATACCGTCGCCCAGAATCTGGAGGGTATCACCGTAGTAGACGACCAGCCCATAATCTCGCAGGTAGACGCGCCCCGCAGCCCGACGGGCGGCTTGGCCATCCTGCGCGGCAACCTGGCCCCGGACGGCGCGGTCATCAAGGTGGCCGGGCACCAGGAGAAGGTGTACCGGGGCCCCGCGCGGGTCTTCGACCAGGAGGGAGCCGCCTTCCGGGCCATTCAGGGCGGCCAGGTCAGGGCCGGGGACATCGTAATCATCCGCTACGAAGGCCCCAAGGGCGGCCCGGGAATGCAGGAGATGCTGGCGGTAACCTCCGCCATCGTGGGCCAGGGACTGGGCGACGAAGTGGCGCTGGTCACCGACGGTCGCTTCTCCGGCGCCAGCCACGGTCCCATGGTGGGCCATGTGGCCCCGGAGGCGGCCGTGGGCGGCCCCATCGCGTTGTTGCAGGAGGGAGACGAGGTTGTCCTCGACATCCCGGCCCGCCAGCTCAACGTCATGCTGACCGAGGAGGAGTTGACCGACCGCCGCGCCAACTGGCAGCCCCTCCCGCCCAACTACACCACCGGCGCCCTCGCCAAGTACGCCAAGCTGGCGTCCTCGGCGTCTGAGGGGGCAGTGACGCGGTAGGTGCGGATAGGATTCTCACGTACTGAATTCTCAAGTCAATCCCCTTGGAATGCCGTGGTATGATTGCGCCGCAAAGAATGGGAGAACCCTCGGAGCAGAATCTCCTAACCGAAAATGAAAAGAGCCTGGAGGAGCAGTACATTCGAGGTTATCTGGAACAGCCAGAGACCGCTGAAGAATCAGAATGGCTGGGTGAGGCCGCCGCTGAAGTGTTTGCTAAAAACCCCTGGGGACAAGAGGGTCAGGATTGAGGTGCAGACAAGTATGGTGACTGGAGGGTTCCCGTTGTTGAACGAGCACGAGCCTTGCGATTCGCATCAGGGTTGACTTTCTAGAGGCATTTTGCCGCCCGAACCGGCGAGGCCGGTTCAACCAACATTCCGAACAGGAGAAAGGCGCCATGACAACGGATTATGGAACAGAGGCCATCCGGCGGCACCGGGAAAGCCGCGGCAAAGTCAGCATCAATTCCAAGATGACCGTGGAAACGCTGGAGGAACTGTCCATCGCCTACACTCCTGGCGTGGCCTCGGTGTGCATGGCGATTCACGCCGACCCCACCGAGTCCTACAACCTCACCAACCGGGGCAACACCATCGCAGTGGTCACCGACGGCTCGGCGGTGCTGGGCCTGGGCAACATCGGCGCAGAAGCCGCCATGCCGGTCATGGAAGGCAAGTCCATCCTCTTCAAGAATCTGGCTGGCGTGGACGCCTACCCCATCTGCGTCTCCTCCCAGGACCCCGACGAGATTATCAGGACGGTGCGGGCCATCGCACCCAGCCTGGGCGGGGTCAACCTGGAGGACATCGCCGCGCCCAAGTGCTTCGACATTGAGGACGCCCTGCAAGACCTGGGCATCCCCGTGTTCCACGATGACCAGCACGGCACCGCCATCGCCGTCCTGGCCGCGGTCATCAACGGGCTGGCGGTCACCGGGCGCAAGATAGAGGACTCTTCCTTCGTGTTCGCCGGGGCCGGGGCCGGCGGCATCGCCTCCGCCAAGCTGCTGCTGGACTACGGCGCCACCAACATCACCCTGGTGGACAGCGTGGGCATCATTCACCGGGGCCGCAACGACCTGACGCCCATCAAGTCCTCCATGCTGGACACCACCAACCCAGAGAACCGCACCGGCGGCATCGCCGAGGCCATGCGCGGCACCGACGTGTTCATCGGCCTGGCCGTGGCCGATATGGTGACGCCTGAGATGGTGTCGTCAATGGCCAAGGACTCCGTCGTGTTCGCCATGGCCAACCCGGTGCCGGAGATAATGCCCGACCTGGCCGAGGCCGCCGGAGCAGCGGTGGTGGGCACGGGCCGCAGCGACTTCCCCAACCAGATCAACAACAGCCTGGTCTTCCCCGGCGTGTTTCGGGGGGCGCTGGACGCCAAGGCCAGCCGCATCACCACCAGCATGAAGCTGGCCGCCGGCGAGGCGCTGGCGGCCCTGATACCGGAGCCGACGCCGGAGCGGGTTATCCCCTGGTCCCTCGACCGCGCCGTCTCCGCCGCTGTGGCCAAGGCCTGCGCCGACGAATGGGCCACCAGCGGCGCGGAGGGCTAGAAACCTCATCCTGGCGTGAACGGGCCTATCGTGTTGGACGCCCGGCAACATGAGGAATCGCAGGCTGGGCCGGGACGTAAGTTGCCCGGCCCGTACTGTTGCGTCCGGAGTTGCATCATGGCAACCTCTCCGTGGTTGAATAACTTGTCTACACCACCGATCTGTATCAGGATAGGAATTACGGAGTTGGAGAAGACGCCCTCACCCTGACCCTCTCCCTCTGGGAGAGGGGATAGCTTTCGATTGCGTAAGTCCTATCAGGAGTATTCAGCAATGGCAGACGAATCGGTCAAGTTCCAGGTGTCCGGCGCGGTGGGCACCATCACCCTCAACCGGCCCGAGTCGCGCAACGCCCTCACGCCCGAGATGATCGGAGAGCTTGGCAAGGCTGTAAAGGCGTGCGCTTCGCCCAACGTGCGGGCCGTGCTGCTCACCGGCGCTGGCGGCGCGTTCTGCGCCGGGGCCAACGTGCGCGACCTGGTGGCTACGCTGGACGAGAAGGGACCGGAGGGCATCGCCCAGGCCATCCGGGAACTGGCCGACGCGCTGCATAACCAGGTGGTGCTGCCCCTGCGCCGCCTGCCGAAGCCAGTGGTGGCGGGCATCAACGGAGCGGCGGCGGGCGCCGGGTTCAGCCTGACCCTGGCCGCCGACCTGCGCGTGGCGTCCCATAATTCGCGCTTCCTGATGGCCTACGCCAATATCGGCGCGCCCGCCGACGGCGGCTCAACCTGGCTGCTGCCTCGGCTGCTGGGGGCCGGGCGGGCGATGGAACTGTACCTCGCCAGCCAGCCCATCGGTGCTCCCCGCGCGCTGGAGCTGGGCTTGGTGACCCAAGTGTGCTCCGACGAGGAACTGGACCGGCACGCCCTGGAAACCGCCACCCGCCTGGCGGAAGGCCCCACCATCGCCTATGGCCGCGTCAAGGAGCTGTACGAACGCTCGTGGGAGTCCACCCTGGAAGAGCAACTTGACGCCGAAACCGAGGCCTTCGCCAGGACGGCCATGACCCGCGACTTCCAGGAGGGCATCCGGGCCTTCGCCGGTCGCCGCCAACCCTGGTTCCAGGGAGTCTGACACTCAACCGGTTCAGCCCTTGATTCGTAATCCAACCCGCTATTGAAGACCGAAGACTTCGACGGCGTTTCCACCCACCAGCCTGGCCTGGTCTTCCGCCGAGAAGGTTTGCAGTTGCTGGACGAGCGTTGATTGCGCGTCCAGCCCTATGGACCTTATGTGAGGAAAATCGGAACCCCACAGCACACGGTCGGCCCCCACGTGAGGTATGGCGAACTCTGCCGCGGTATCGTCAATGAAGCCGTGAAACACGCGGGTCTTCATGTATTCGCTGGCCTTCATTTCGAGCCTGGGCAGGTTCAGCCGGGGCGCGACATCCTCGATCTGGTCCAGCCGGGCCATGAATCCGGGTATCCAGGACACTTCGAACTCGCTGCAAAGCACCTTCAGCCTGGGGAAGCGGTCCAGTATGCCGCCGTAGATGAAGTCGTTGGCCAAGACCGTCTGAGCTTCGATGAACAGGTCTATCCACAGACCGGGATTGGCCGACGTTTCCTCCGGTGTCTGCCCGATACGGGCCAGGAAGAGAGCGTCTACAACCCTGCCGGTCAGGATGTGCAGGGTGATCGGCACTCCGGCCTCCTCCGCCGCTGCCCAGAACTTGTCATAGACCGGATCCCGGTATGGCGGACAGCCCTCGGGAGCCTGGCAATTGATCATGGGCCCCTTGAGGCCCCGGTTCAGCGTTCTCTCCAATTCCCCGACGGCCCAGTCAACCTCGTGCATGGGAATGACGCTGACGCCGACAAGTCGTTGCGGGTCGTAGGATGCGAACTCGGCCATCCAGTCGTTGAAGACCTCCGAACAGGCCTGAAGCACCGGCACGTCGGGATTGCGCATCACTCCCAGCATGGTGGTGGGGTTCATCACCTCCGCGTCAATGTCGGCTTCCGCCTGCCACTTGACGCGGACTTCAGGGTCGTATCCGACAGCCCCCAGACCTCTTTCCTCGGCCTCGAAGGCGGCTGCCTCGGTCTCGTTGGAAAGCGGTATCCGCACCCGTTGCACCGGAGAACCCAGATACCCGGAGTAGAAGAAGCTGCCCTTCTCGCCCTTATACTCGTCCAAAAGGCGAGGAGTGCGGTCTCCGAACTTCGACCCCAGCGCGTTCCACCACAGGTCGGGCGGTTCCATGACATGGGAATCAGCCGAAATCAGCTTCCGGTAACGGGGACTAGTCATTCTCTCATGCTCCATTTCTGAATTTCCCAGGACTCCGTCGGCAATCGCCTTCTACAAGCGCGGCGCCTTACCACTGGCGCATTGGAGCAGGAGCGGCAGTACAAGCTCCGATGCCTTTTCCAACGTGAACCCGACGGGGTCTCCTTCGGTGTCAAGATGAGCTATGCAGTGCTCAATGACTGTTTCACTATAGCTAACCGGATCGCTGTTGTGAAAGGAAAGCGTGTCGGAGTCTACGTAATAAACAATCGTCAAATCCTCTTCACCAATTTCAGGCTTCGCAAACTCACCCGGGCGCAGGTACGGCAAGAACAAGTCTGCTGCATCAAGGAACTCAAACCCGATACATCGCCCCATGGTGTCAAAATCCGCCATCAAGTCAAACGCAATGGTCGCAGACTCTTCATAGTCCCCTCCTGTTGACAAGGACAGAATGTCGAGACCGTTATCGTAGGTATATGGCGTAGCTGCCTTCACGACAACCTTCTCCTTCTCCTGCGTTCGCTTCTATCCGGCGAAGCCGAAACCACCAATAGAGGTTCGCTTTGAGGATCCACTACGACTCTCATATAATTTCCCAGATCGCTCAATTCAGGGAACCATCTCCAGTATATAACGCGGCCATACCTTCCCGTCCCCGTGAGTTCCGGGGCCTCTATCGTTTCCCTGATGCGGTCAACGGTAACCTGGCCGGTCCTGTTTGGATGGTCACGCCAGATATGCTCCGAGACTTCGTACGCCCGGCCTTCGATACTGAAAGTCATACTACCGCAACTGCGCCACCGTCACCCCCTCGCCTCCGGAGCCTTCGCCCTCGCTGGCTGCCTCTACCAACGGGTGGTCGGCCAGGTACTCGCGGATGGCCCGCCGCAGCGCCCCGGTGCCTTTCCCGTGGATGATGCGCAGCAGCGATACGCCGTCCAGCGCCGCGTCGTTCAGCGCGGTGTCCACGCGGGCGACGGCCTCGTCCACCCGCAGGCCGCGCAGGTCCATCTCCGGGTCGGGACGCCGCGGCGCAGGCGTCCGCGTTGCCGCCCGGTCCAGGTAGACGCCCTGTCTCGCGGCGGTTGGATGGCCTTCGGCAAGTCGCTGCAACTGGTAGACCGGAATCTTGGCTCGCATGGTTCCCAGCAGCACCTCCACCCGCTGGGCCTGCGCCGCGCTGCCCGACGGGTCGGGCGGCGTGATGACCTCCACCGGCTGGCTGATGCCGCGCACGTACACCCGGTCGCCGCTCTTGAGGCGTTCCTGCCAAGGCGTGCGCTTTATCTCGATGGGCTGCCAGTCCGGGGCGTCCAGTTCGCGCTGGACCTCCCGCATGGCCTGCTGGTTCGCCCTAAGGTCGTCCTGCCGTTCCCGTCCGCCGGAGGGAGCGCGAATGTGCATCCCGGCGGTGGTGGCTGCGCTGGCCGCCAATTCCATGGACCGCTCGGCCCGTTGCAGACGGTCCAGTATGTCGCTGGTCTGCAATTGCAGTTCGCGGCGGGCTTCCTCCACCAGCTCCGTCTTGGTGGCCTCCACCGAGCCTAGCTGCTCTTCCAGTTGCTGTTGTAGCCTCACGGCGGCCAGGCGGGACGACTCGGCTTCCTCCTTCAACTGCTCAACCGTCTGGCGTTCCTGTTGCAACTCCCTCAGCAGCGTCTCGGTAGCCTGCTCCACCGGCGACACACCGGCGCTGGCGTCCTCGATTATCTCCTGCGGCAGACCCAGCCGCGCCGCGATGGTCAGCGCGTAGCTGCGACCCGGCAGGCCCACGGTTAGCTGGTACGTAGGCGCCAGCGTCGTCGGGTCAAGGTCAACGCTGGCGTTCATCATTCCCGGGTGTTCCTGCACCGTGCGGGCCACCCCGCGCTGGTGGGTAGTGCCGACCAGGAACACGCCCATACGCTGGAAGTGGCGCAGCACCGCGCGGGCCAGCGCCGCTCCCTCCTCCGGGTCGGTACTGGTGCCCAGCTCGTCCACCAGCACCAGCGACCGGCCGGTGGCCTGCCGCATGATCCCCAGAAGATTGGTGATGTGAGAGCTGAACGTGGAAAGTGATTCCTGGATGCTCTGCTGGTCGCCGATGTCGGCGTAGATGCCGTCGAACCCGGGGAAGCGGGCTTCATCGGCGGGTATGTGAAGCCCGGCGTGGGCCATCATTGCCAGCAGTCCGACGGTCTTCAACGCCACGGTCTTGCCCCCGGCGTTGGGCCCGGTGATGAGCAGCACCCCCCGCTCCGAGTCCAGTGACAGGCTGATGGGCACCACGTCGCCGCTCTTCGACTGACTCAGGAGCAGCGGGTGGCGGGCGCGGCTCAGGCGCAGGCGGCGCGGCGCGGCCTGTTGCCCATCATTCATCCCCTCTCCCCCCGCTAACTCCCTCTCCCTTTGGGAGAGGGTTGGGGTGAGGGCAGGGCGAGGGAGTCCCCCATCGTCCTCAATCACCGGCGGCGTGGCCCGCAGCGCCGCCGAGTAGCGGGCCTTGGCTACATCCAGGTCCAGCCGCGCCACGATGTCCAGCGCCAGCATCAGGTCCTCGCCTGTGTCGCCGACGCGGTTGGTCAGGTGTCGCAGCACCCGCTCCACCTCGCGCTCCTCGGCCAGCCGGGCTTCCCGCCAGCGGTTGCCCATATCCACCGCCGCCATCGGTTCGACGAACACCGTCGCCCCGCTGTCGGAGACGTCGTGGACGATGCCGGGGACGCGATAGCGCATTTCGGTCTTGATGAGCAGCACCATCCGCCCGTTGCGCTGGGTGATGAGCGGTTCCTGGACCACCTCTGACCGCTGGAACCGCCGCAGGTTACGCTCCATGATTTCGTTGAGGCGGTTCTGGGCCTGCCGCGACTCGGCCCGCAGCCGTGCCAGCAGCGGGCTGGCGTAGTCCAGCACCTCCCCGGCCGGGCTGATGGCCGCGCCAATCTCGCTGTCCAGGTGCCCCAGTTCCGGGATGTTGCTGGCAAGGCTCGACAGCAGCGGCAGGTCATCTCCTGAACGGGCCGAAGACCCTGAGCTTGTCGAAGGGCGGCTCAGTTCGTCCCGGTCGTAGCGCGCGGCGCGGGCGAAGGCGCGGACGGCATACAGCTCATCGCCGCGCAGCAGGCCGCCCAGCATGGCGCGCTGAATCAGCTCGGTGATGTCGTTCTCCGGCCCGAATTCCAGCGAGCCGCCGCCGTCAACGAACCGCCGGGTCTCGGTGGTCTCCTGCTGTCGCGTCGCCACTTCCAGCAGGTCCTCCGAAGGCTCCAGCGCCGCCACCTTCTCCCGCCCCAGGACGGTGCGGCAGTACGACGCCACCTGCGCCAGCACCTGGTCAAATTCCAGCAACCGCCCGGCCTGCTCAAAACCGCCCAGAGTCATTCAATAATCTCCTCGCTTAATAAAGATAATTCACCACAGAGAGCACAGAGGACACAGAGTTTTTTATTTTCTATCTCTCCGTGGTCTCTGTGCTCTCTGTGGTGAATTCAATTTCCCAGACACGGCTCTCGGTCAGCATCGCGGCGACCTGCGGCAGGGTATCCCGTTTCGGGTCGCGTATGTTCAGACGCCGCTTCAGCGTGATGGGCTGCAACGAGGCCAGCGCCGGGCATTGCTTGACTAGGCCGTTCAGGGTGAACCGCTCGCCGCCCAGCACCAGGTAGTCCAGTTGCTCCGCCGCCGGTGGCAGCAGGTGGGCGCGAGTTTCCTCGCACACCTTGTCGTACAGCCGCTTGATCTGCCCGTCGCGCACCCGCGTGTAGCGCAGTTGCGAGGTTCCCCCGGCGTGGTGCTTACCTTTGACGTAACGCGAGTCCGTCTTCGAGTCCAGCATCTCCCCGCCGCGAAACACCGCCACCGAGAACCTCCCCAGCCGCACCAGCACCACGCCCACGTCAAAGTCCGCTCCCAGGATGTTCCGCAATGGCTCGTCGTCCCAGTCGAGAGCCAGGAATGTCTCGTTGACCGGAAACGGCGGAGCAATCAGCAGCCCTCTATCTCCGGCCCGAAGTCCCACCAGCCCGCAGCCATCGCGTAACGCGCCGTCCCCGAACTCGAATAGTGGCGCTGCCCACCCGGTCGCTGCCATAGCTGCCGGGTCGGGGCTGTCGCCCGGCGCAAGGTACAGCGACGATGATACATCCCCGGCATCAGCCGCCAGTTCGTCCAGCATCCGCCGGAGGCGGGTGGCGGATACCGTTGCGCCGACCATCGTGTTCCAATCGCTCATATACAACGATTGTATCATCGCCCCCACTCTGACCGCCGGGTATAATCCACGATGCTTGTCTGAACTGTGATTAGTTTGATTTTGGGATTTCTCCGATTTCGCCGCCTTTGGGATACACTGGCAATCATGGCAATCATATAATCAGACGAATCACAGTTCAGACAAACAGGGGAGAAGCCTTTGAGTCCCGAAGAAAGAGAATCAATCCTGCAACGGCGCGATGCGGCGCTGCAACGCCTCGACGAAGGACATCAAATCCTGCTGCAATCGCTGGAAGGGCTGGAAGCCGAGGAAGCCTTCCTCGCCCAGCGCTGGTCGGTGCGTGACGTGCTGCTGCATCTGGACTCCGAGCGGTACGTGGACGCTCTGGAGAAGATAGCCCGGGGCGAGATGGATATGCTTCCTCCTTTCTCCAGCCGCGAGGAGCATTTCCGTCAGGAACTGGAGAGCCAGGAAGCCACTCACCGGCGGTTCCGCGCCCTGCTCACCGAGCTTACGCCGGAGCAGCTTTCCCGCCCGGCGACACCGCCAAACCCAGCCAACTCCTTCCCCGGCCTGACCCTGCTGGAACTGCTGGAACGCTCGGCGGGGCACGAGGCCAGTCACGCCCGGCAGATAGACCTCACCCGCCAGTACATCGCCGCCTTCCGCTCCCAGGACCGGACGCTGAACATCGCCGCTCTCGGCGACGGCAACCCGGCCCGCCTGTCGCAGCAGGTCAAGGACCTCCTGAACATGGCCGACTACGTGGTCGGCGAAGCGGACGCCCTCGCCGCCGTTTCCCCATACGTACGCGGCGTCCACCTGACCATGCACCCCGGCAACCGCACCGAGCTGGTCAACCGCGCCGCCCGTGAGACCCGGGAGGGCCTGTGGGCCATCCTATGCGTCATGGGCGACGGAAGCGACGACGAAACGGTGACCCTGGCTCGCCAGCACGCCGACACGGTGGCGGTGCACAAACCGGCGGCGTAATCGTCTGATTCAGGATTAAAGGATTCTCCAGATTGGGAAATCATGGAAATCACGTAATCAGACAAATCATAGTTCAGACAATGTGCTTATCTTTGCGCCCTGCTTGTAATACAATTCCACCCATAACCGCCGTTATGACAAGGATTCGCGGCGAGAGGGAGGCCGGACGGCATGGTAATCGCAAATGTTAACTCTCTGGTTGACACAGACCGGGGACTGATCAGCCCCCGAATCTTCAGCGAAAACGACATCTACCAGGAAGAACTGGAGCAGATCTTCGCCCGCTGCTGGCTTTTCCTCTGCCACGAGACCCAGATTCCCAATCCCGGTGACTTCATGACTACCTACATGGGCGAGGATCCCGTCATCGTCGCCCGCGACCGGCAGGGCAAGGTCAATGCCTTCCTGAACGTCTGTCGACATCGGGGCAACCGCCTGTGCCGCGCCGAAGACGGCAACGCCGCGGCCTTCATCTGCGCCTACCACGGCTGGGCCTTCGGCGCCGACGGCAAGCTCCGGGCCGTCCCCAACCTGCAAGACGCCTACTACAACGAGTTGGACCAGACGAAGTGGGGCCTCATCCCGGTGGCCCAGCTCGACAGCTACAAGGGCCTCATCTTCGCCACCTTCGACCCGGTCGCCCCGCCGCTGCTGGACTACCTAGGCCCGATGACCTGGTATCTGGATACCCTGTTCGACCGGCGCGAAGGTGGCAGCGAGGTTATCGGCGGCGTCCACAAGTGGGTGGTGCCCTGCAACTGGAAGATGCCCGCCGAGAACTTCGCCGGCGACGCCTACCATGTGCAGTGGTCGCACCTGTCGCCCATCCGCGCCGGCTTCAGCGTCGGCGTCACCGCCCAGCCGAAAATGAAGGGCGGGCCGGTGGCCATGGGCAACGGACACAGCATGATTGCCGTGGGAGCCGACCAGTCGGGCGCGCCGATGCAGATTCTCAAGGACTATGAGGACGACACCCGCGAGGAGCTGGAAGCCCGCCTCGGCCCCCGCGCCGCGATGCTGAACCCGGTGGTAGGCACCGTGTTCCCCAACTTCTCGCTATTGCGGGGCAGTTCCCATGCCTTCCGGGTCTGGCACCCCAAGGGGCCTGACAAGGTGGAGATCTGGTCATGGGCCTTCGCCGACGTGGCCGCGCCGCCCGAGGTGAAGGAGGCCGTCCGCAAGAGTGCCGTCTGGGGCTTCGGCCCGTCTGGCACCTTCGAGCAGGACGATATGGACAACTGGCAGGAATGCACTCAGACCAGCCGGGGAGTCATGGCCCGCCGCGTGATGCTCAACTACCAGATGGGCCTCGGCCACGAGTCCTACAACAAAGACTACGAGGCCGTGATAGCCGACTTCCGGTACAGCGACAGCAACCAGCGCCTCTTCTACAAGCGCTGGAGCGACCTCATGGCCGCGGCGAGCTGGGCAGAGTTGTAACGAAACACCCCTAAGTCCCCTCTCCCTCTGGGAGAGGGTTAGGGTGAGGCCATCCCCTCGCGCTAGTTGCCTTCACTGCTAAGGAGACCTTCATGGTCATTGCCAACGTGAACAAGCTGGTCGACGCCGACCGGGGCCTCATCAGCCCCCGCATCTTCAGCGAAAACGACATCTACCAGGAAGAGCTGGAGCAGATATTCGCCCGCTGCTGGCTCTTCCTCGGCCACGAGACCCAGATCCCCAACCCCGGCGACTTCTTCACCACCTATATGGGCGAGGATCCGGTGCTTGTCACCCGCGACCGGCAGGGCAAAATCAACGCCTTCCTGAACATCTGCCGCCACCGCGGCAACCGCCTGTGCCGCGCCGAAGACGGCAACGCCGCCGCCTTCATCTGCGCCTACCACGGCTGGGCCTTCGGGGCCGACGGGAAGCTCCAGGCCGTTCCCAACCTTCAGGATGCCTACTACAACGAGCTGGACCAGTCCCAGTGGGGCCTCATCCCCGTAGCACAGCTCGACAGCTACAAGGGCCTGATCTTCGCTACCTTCGACCCCACCGCACCGCCGCTGCTGGACTACCTCGGCCCGATGACGTGGTACATGGACGCCATCTTCGACCGGCGCGAGGGCGGAGTCGAGGTCATCGGCGGCGTTCACAAGTGGGTGGCGCCCTGCAACTGGAAGTTCCCCGCCGACAACTTCATCGGCGATACCTACCATACCCCCTGGTCGCACCTGTCGCCCATCCTGCAAGGGTTCAGCGTGGGGCCGACCATCCAGCCCGTCGACGGCGGCGGACAAATCTCTACCGGCAACGGCCACGGCATCTGGTGCGCCGTCAGCGGCACCACCAGCGAGCCGATGGAGGCCCTCAAGAAATACGAAATTGAGATTCGCGCCGAAGTGGAGGCCCGCCTCGGCCCCCGCTCCGAGACGCTGAACCCCATGGTTGGCACCATCTTCCCCAATCTCTCCTTCCTGAAGTCCAGCGCCCGCAGCTTCCGGGTCTGGCACCCCAAGGGGCCTGACAGCATCGAGATATGGTCCTGGGTCTTCGCCGATGTTGCCGCTCCTCCGGAGGTCAAGGAGGCCATCCGCCTCATCGCAATCCGCGGCTTCAGCCCCTCGGGTACGCTGGAGCAGGACGATATGGACAACTGGCAGAACTGCACCCTCACCAGCCGGGGCGTCGTGGCCCGCCGCCAGATGCTCAACTACCAAATGGGCCTCGGCCACGACAGGTACAACGTAGAGAACGAGGGCCTGACCAGCGACTTCAGGTTCAGCGACAACAACCAGCGCCAGTTCTACAAGCGCTGGAGCCAGATGATGGCAGCGGAGAGTTGGGCGGAACTGTAATTGTCTGAATCAGGATTTTCAGGATGGAGAGATTAGCAGGATGAATGTACTGTATCCTGAGAATCCTAAAATCCGGTAAATCCTGATTCAGACAAACGACCAACCAAGGAGACCTTCATGGTCATCGCCAACCTAAACACGCTGGTTGACATTGACCGGGGCCTAATCAGCCCTCGGATATTCAGCGAACACGACATCTACCAAGAAGAGCTGGAGCAGATTTTCGCCCGCTGCTGGCTCTTCCTCTGCCACGAGACCCAGATTCCCAACCCCGGCGACTTCTTCACCACCTACATGGGCGAGGACCCGGTGCTGGTTGCCCGCGACCGTCAGGGTAAGGTCAACGCCTTCCTGAACATCTGCCGTCACCGGGGCAACCGCCTGTGCCGTGCCGAAGACGGCAACGCCGCTGCCTTCATCTGCGCCTACCACGGCTGGGCCTTCGGCGCAGACGGTAAATTGCAGGCAGTACCCAACCTCCAGGATGCCTACTACAACGAGCTGGATCAGTCTCAGTGGGGGTTGATTCCAGTGGCCCAGCTCGATAGCTACAAGGGCCTCATCTTCGCCACCTTCGACCCTGACGCCCCGCCGCTGACGGACTACCTCGGCCCGATGAAGTGGTACATGGATGCCTTCTTTGACCGGCGCGAGGGCGGCGCGGAGGTCATCGGCGGCGTGCACAAGTGGGTGGTGCCGTGCAACTGGAAGTTCCCGGCCGAGAACTTCATCGGCGACACCTATCATTTCCTCTGGACGCATCTGTCCCCGATCCTAGCGGGGTTTACTCCGAGACCCACGACCCAGTCGGACGATTCCGGTACCGCCGTGGCTACGGGCAACGGGCACGGCATATTCACCGTCGCCAGCGGTTCCACACGCCAGCCGAGGGAGGTCCTGGCCGAGTATGAAGCAGGGATTCGCAGCGAAGTGGAAAAGCGGCTCGGACCCCGCGCCGAGGCAATCAACCCTCTGGTTGGGACCATCTTTCCCAACTTCTCCATACTGAAGGCCAGCACCCGCTGCTTCCGGGTCTGGCACCCCAAGGGGCCCGACCGGATCGAAATCTGGTCCTGGGTCTTCACCGACAGGGCCGCGCCGCCCGAGGTCAAGGAGGCCATCCGCCTGGTGGCTCTCCGCTCCTTCAGCCCTGCCGGCACCCTGGAGCAGGACGACATAGACAACTGGCAGGAATGCACCCGCAGCAGCCGGGGGCTGGTGTACCGGCGCTATATGCTCAACTACCAGATGGGGCTCGGCCACGACAGCTATAGCGAGGAAAAAGAGGGGTTAACCAGCCAGTCCTGTTTCAGCGACAACAACCAGCGCCAGTTCTACAAGCGCTGGGGCCAGATGATGGCCGCGGAAAGCTGGGCGGAGTTGTCTGAACTGTGATTCTCTTGATTCATTTGATTGTTATGATTCTCGAATCAAAAATCACGTAAATCACAGTTCAGACAAACAGACAATCACAAGCGAGGAGTCTCTTATGGCGACGATGCAAATGGCTTCCCTGGTGGACACCGACAACGGCGTCATCAACCCCCGCATATTCAGCGACGAGGAAATCTACCAGCAGGAACTGGAGCAGATTTTCGCCCGCTGCTGGCTCATGCTCTGCCACGAGACGCAGATTCCCAACCCCGGAGACTTCCTCACCACCTACATGGGCGAGGACCCGGTGCTGGTGGTGCGCGACCGCTCCGGCAAGGTTGGCGCGTTCCTGAACATCTGCCGCCACCGCGGCAACCGCCTGTGCCGCGCCGACAACGGCAACGCCGCCGCCTTCATCTGCGCCTACCACGGCTGGGCCTTCAGCAACGACGGTTCCCTCCAGGCCGTCCCCAACTTGCAGGATGCCTACTACAACGAGCTGGACCAGTCCCAGTGGGGCCTCATTCCCGTGGCCCAGCTCGACATCTACAAGGGCCTCGTCTTCGCCACCTTCGACCCGAACGCGCCGCCCCTGCTGGAATACCTCGGCCCCACCACCTGGTATCTCGACGTATTCTTCGACCGCCGCGAAGGCGGCGTCGAGGTCATCGGCGGCCTCCACAAGTGGCAGATTCCCGCCAACTGGAAGATGCCCGCCGAGAACTTCTGCGGCGACGGCTATCATACCGGCTGGAGTCACCTGTCGGCCATCGGCAGCGGGTTCGGCGGCAGCTTCCGCTCCAGCCCGTCGCGTGCGGGCGCCGTGGTATCGCCCGCGAACGGACACTGCATCGTCGGCCTCGGCCCGGACGATCCCTCGGACCCGGCAGTGCCGGAAATCATCGCCTACGAGGAGTCCATACGCGACGAGGTAGCCGAGCGCATGGGGGAGCGCCTGCGCCTGATTCGCCCCCACGCCGGCACCATCTTCCCCAATCTTTCCCTGCTCCGCAGCATTTCCCGAACCTTCCGTATCTGGCAGCCCAAGGGCCCGGGCAAGACCGAAATCCAGGCGGCGGTATACGTGGACAAGGCCGCGCCGCCGGAAGTCAAGGAAGCCTTCCGCAGGACCGCCATCCGCACCTTCGGCCCGTCCGGCGTCTTCGAGCAGGACGACATGGACAACTGGGAAGGATGCAGCATGTCCGGGCGCGGCGTGGTTTCCCGCCGCCATGACCTGAACATCTCTATGGGTCTGGGCCACGCCAGCTACGACGAAGAGCTGGGAGGCATGGCAAGCGACTACCGCCTCAGCGAGAACAACCACCGCGCCTTCTACCGCCGCTGGAGCCAGCTAATGGACTCCAACGACTGGCCCGCCTAAACAGCATCCCGAATAGTTCCCTCTCCCTCTGGTAGAGGGTTAGGGTGAGGGCGTTCCCTCGCTAGCAAACCACTTGGAGAAACCAGAAATGCGTGACGACACCATCCGCGAGGTCGAGCAATTCCTGTACCGGGAGGCCAGGCTGCTGGACGCCCGCCGGTTCGACGACTGGCTCGACCTGCTGGCTGAGGACATCAAGTACTGGATGCCCCTGCGCTCCAACCGCTACCCGGCCTACAGCAAGGCCATCTCCATCCTCGACGGCTCCCGCTACGAGGAGGGCGAACTGTCCGGCGAGGACGATCTGGCCATCATGGACGAGGACAAGGACTCCCTGACCCGCCGCATCCGGCGCCTCGACTCCGGCATGGCCTGGGCCGAGGACCCGCCGTCCCGCACCCGACACTTCGTCTCCAACATCGAAGTCGAGCCGGGCAGCCGTGAATCGGAGCTGAAGGTCTATTCCAATTTCATAATGTACCGCACCCGCGGCGAGACCGAGCAGGACTTCTACGTCGGCAGCCGCGAGGATGTCCTGCGCCGCGAAGACGGCCAGCTCAGGGTGGCCTACCGCAAGATAGTCCTCGACCAGACCGTCCTGCTGGCCAAGAACGTCAGCAACTTCTTCTGACGGCGATAGCATTTCAACTCGGGTGGAGTGCGTCCCGTAGGGGCGGGTTTGAAACCCGCCCCTACACCCGCCGGAGCCAGGTCTACAGACATGACCACCCAAATCAGGGCGCTGCCCCTTGTTAACCAGGGAAATTGCCCGCCGTCCACCCTTTTGCTACACTAGCCCGGTACGGCACCTTTTACCTATGTAAACCCGACAGCGCGGGAGAACGCCGCCCCAAGGAGATAGAAGATGATCTACGAAGTCCGCACCTACACCCTCAAGCCAGGCAGCGTGGCAACCTTCGAGGAAAACTTCGCCAAGGCGCTGCCCCACCGGCTGCAATACTCTCCCTTGGCCGCCTTCTGGCATACCGAAATCGGCCCCCTGAACCAGGTCATCCACGTCTGGCCCTACGAGAGCCTCGACGAGCGCACCCGCATCCGCGCCGAGGCCGCCCAGGACCCCAACTGGCCGCCCGCCAACGACCCGGACATGTACGTGAACATGGAGTCGGAGATTTTCATCCCCGCTCCCTTCATGCGTCCGCTGGGTGACGACCAGGCCCTGGGCAACATCTACGAGATGCGCTCCTACACCTACAAGACCGGCTCCATGGGCGAGGTGCTCAAGCGCTGGGAGGCCGCCGTCCCCCACCGCGAGGAGTTCTCGCCGCTGGCTGCCGCCTGGTACACCGAACTGGGCGGGCTGAACAAGTGGGTCCACATCTGGCCGTATAAGGACCTGGACGAGCGCAACCGCGTCCGCGAAGAAGCGGTGAAGACCCCCCACTGGCCGCCGCCCACCCGCGAGTTCCTGGTCAGCCAGGAAAACAAGATAATGGTCCCGGCCTCCTTCTCCCCTACCCACTAGGCCGCTTCGGACGCCGTCCAGTAGGGGGGGGGTTTTTAACCCCCCCAAACCCCGCAGGCGCCCAAAAAGAATTATGGCCACCCCAGTAACCCCCAGCCCCGGGTATTAAAAACAAAACACAGCCC
>VXOI01000065.1:0-16022 GCA_009840175.1 Chloroflexota bacterium
TCCATGAGGGGACCGTTGATGATTTCCAGCGGCGTTCTTCCCTGGAGCGCCTCATCCAAATCCTCAGCCAAGCCTTCCTTGGTGCCCTCGATGATGGCGAGGGCCAACCGCTCATCCAGCGGCAGGCTGCGCCGCTCTTCGTTGCTGGCAGTGGGGGCCTTCTCGCGGAAGTGGGCAGCGAAAGCCGCCACCGGGTCCTCGCCCGTATACCAAATGAGATCCTCAGCCAGCTTGCGCTCCTCCTCAGGGATAGCTGCGTAGCGCATCATCGCCTCTGAGTTGACAATTGCCATGTCCAGGCCAGCCTGTACGCAGTGGTAGAGGAATACCGAGTTGAGCACCTCGCGACCGGCGGCGGGCAGCCCGAAGGAAACATTCGAGATACCCAGGATCGTCTTGGCGCGCGGCAGAGCCTCTTTGATCAGGCGCACGCCTTCTACTGTCTCCGCGCCTGAGCCGATGTAGTTCACGTCGCCTGTCCCCACCGGAAACACCAGCGGGTCGAATATCAGGTCTTCTTCGGGAACACCGTACTTCTCGGTCAAAAGCCTCGCTGAGCGCAGGGCAACTTCCAGCTTGCGTACGCGGGTAATCGCCTGCGCCTGCTCCTTGTCGTCGTCAATGCAGCCGACCACCAGCGCAGCGCCATACCGGCGGGCCAGCGGCACCACGGCCTGGAATCGCTCTTCGCCGTCCTCCAGGTTTACGGAGTTGATGATGGCCTTGCCTTGCAGTCGCTTCAGCGAAAGCTCGATAACCTTCGCATCTGTGGAGTCCACCATTATCGGCGTCTTGACCTTCTTGGTCACCAGATCGAGAAACTCGGCAACGTCGGCGGCTTCGTCCCGGTCGGGGTCTTGCAGGCAAACGTCGAGAATATGTGCTCCATTGCGCGCCTGACGCCTTCCGATCTCCGCGGCTTCCTCGAACTTGCCTTCGTTAATCAGGCGCCGGAACCTGCGACTACCTAGCACGTTGGTGCGTTCGCCCACAACGGCGGGGCGGAGCTGATCGTCCACTAGCAGGGCATCAATGCCTGAAACGCGGGTCTCGCTGGACTCAACAATCTGGCGGGGGGCCTTGCCTTCCACGGTTTCACCCAGGAGGTGAATGTGGCCGTTGACTGTGCCGCAGCAGCCGCCAACCAGGTTCACCCACCCGGAATCCGCGAAACGGCCCAGCGTCTCGGACATCGCCTCCGGGGTCTCGTTGTACTTCCCGTCCTCATCCGGCATTCCGGCGTTGGGTACGCAGGAAACCGGGAATCGGGAAATGGACGCCAGCGTGCGGATGTGATCGGTCATAAAGGCAGGGCCGGTGGCGCAGTTGATGCCTATCCAAAGCAGGTCGCGGTGGGCCAGCGACACGTAGAGCGACTCTACGTCCTGGCCTGCCAGCAGGGTGCCCATCGGCTCGACCGTGCCTTGCACAGCGACCGGAATTTCGCGGCCAAGCTCGGCGAAGGCGCGGTCTATGCCTTCCAGCCCCGCCTTGATGTTCAAGGTGTCCTGCCCGGTTTCCAGCAGCAGAACATCGCAGTTCCCCTCGATTAGTCCGGCCGCTTGAGTGTGATAGCTGTCGGCCAGTTCTTCGAAAGTCACTCCACCGGTCACTGAGATGGTCTTGGTAGTCGGCCCCATGGACCCCGCCACGAAGCGGGGTTTGTCCGGCGTTGCGGCGTCATCGGCCACCCGCCGGGCCAACTCCGCCGCGACAAGGTTGAGGCGGCGGGCTTCGTGGGCCAGGTCGTACTCGGCAAGCACGATGGCGGTGGAACCGAAGGTGTCGGTCTCGATGATGTCGGCCCCGGCGTCCAAGTGACCCCGGTGGATGGCCTCAATGACATCTGGACGGGTAAGAACCAGGTGTTCGTTACAGCCTTCATACTCGGCGCCGCCAAAATCGTCCGGGCCGAGGTCGAAGGACTGGATTGCCGTGCCCATTGCGCCGTCAATCACCAGGATGCGTTCACGCAGGGCGGATTTCAGGTTTTCGATGCGTTCCATTGATTCCATAAGTATGTCAACCATTCATGGGAAGTATCCCAGCTCAACCCGGACCTCACGAACCCACTTCTTCACCCCCAATCGTTGAGCAATTTGTCGGGCAATTGACTCCGAACATTCCTTCGCTACAGGCCGAACCAAGCATTCAGAGCCGGGCGGTTCTGCTCTAGCCAGCGGATGTTGAGCCTCATGCGTTCCAGTGCCTGCCGGATGGTCCGCTCCGCAGCCGGAGCGGGGTTGTCAGTGAAGAATTTCTCCACGTCAGCCATGCCTTCTTCGGTGGTGAAGCTGTTGACGATGGACACCAGCCGCATCAATCCGAAACCGCCTCCGCCGTACCGCCGGTCGAATTCAGCCCAGTTGCTCTTCACGAATTCCCACGCCGGTTCGCGCCCTGCCGGATTTGCTGCAACCCCGGCAACGACGGTAATAGTGTCCTGAGATCGCACCCTGCTTGATAATGACCTCTCCAGGGTGTCATTCAGCAAGTTCACGTCCTGGAAGCGCGACATTGCCAGCAACAGGCGGATTTTTTCCTCCTGGAGACTGGCGCGTTCCTCCAGTCCCCAGAGTTGATCGTAGGTCGCGCGGTCGCCCGCCTGCGCCGCCAGGCTGAACACTACGCCTCGCAGGTCAGGGTGGACCGCGTCGGGGTCCGACAGGTATCGCTGGAACAAATCCGTGGCCTGTGCCAGGGTCTCCGGGTCGTTGTAGGTTCCCGACTGCCCCAAGACGGTCGAGCGCAGCAGAGAGTCCAGATGGCCGTCGTCAGGGCGAGGCGTCCAGCCAGCCCGGCGGGCGGCGGGCGCAAATAACTCCCGACCGAACCTCTGGTAGGCTGGCCGCACCGGCTCGTCGGCTATGAGCTGTTCGATGTCCCGAAGGTTGGAGGCCAGGTCGCTCCACACCGACGCGTCTGTTTCGCCGGAGTATGACCCTGCCAGTTCCAGGAACTGCGTAATGGGCAACAGCCCGGCACGGGAAAGGGCATAGGCATCGTTCTGGATACCCAGCCTGTCGGTAGCGGGCAGTTCTAAAGACCTTATGGCCGGGGCCAGTCGCTGCCAGTCTTCATTGGTGTAATTGACACGGTAGAAGCCCGTCTGATCGGCGTTGACCTTGTACCAGTCGTTTGCCGGGCTCGCCGCCGGCAGCGAAACCGCGGCCTCCTTTGCTTCCATGACCATGGAGGCCGAAGAGGCCCCCGGCGCGCTGACAGTTACGGGAACCCGCCATACCTCCGGGTTGGGTTCTTCCTCTCCCAGCAGGCGGTCATAGACAAACCGCTCCTGCGACAGCGAAACCTGTACTTCTTCCTCCGAACGCGCCGCCTGCACTTGCAGTACCGGATAGCCAGTCTGCTTGACCCAGGAATCCATGATATTGGTGACCGGAAGGCCTGATTCTTCTTCCAATGCGGCCCAAAGATCCTGGGTACGGGCATTTCCGTATTCATGGCCTTTCAGGTAGCGGTACAGCCCGCCCTGGAAGACCTCCGGCCCCAGGAAGTTCTCCAGCATCCGAATGACTGATCCGCCCTTGCTGTAGCTGATGGCATCGAAGAGCTGACTGACCTCGGCGGGATTTTTGACTTCCTGCTCGATGGGGTGGGAGTTCTTCAGCCCGTCCAGGCTGAGAGCGCGGTTGGTGTCCATATTGACAAACTGCGTCCACATCTCCCATTCCGGGAACAACCAGTCCACGGCCTTGGTGCCCATCCAGGAAGCAAAGCTCTCGTTCAGCCAGAGGTCGTCCCACCACTCCATGGTGACCAGGTCGCCGAACCACATATGGGCCATTTCGTGCGCCACCACCTCGGCCACCCGCTGCCGCGTCCCGGCTGAGGAGTTTTCCGGGTCGACCAGCAGCGCGGTCTCACGATAGGTCACGGCGCCCCAGTTTTCCATGGCCCCGGCGGCAAAGTCGGGGATGGCAATATGGTCCAGCTTGGGCAGGGGATAAGGAATACCGAAGTATTCGTTGAAGTAGCCTAGCAGCTTGACTGATGTGTCTAGGGCGAACCCGGCCTGATTCTCCTTACCGCGGGTGGTCCAGATTCCAACCCTCGTTCCGTCGGCGGCGTCGGCCTCCACTGAAACCAGGTCGCCCACCACGAACGCCAAGAGATAGGTGGACATTATCGGCGTTTCTCCGAATCGCACGGATCTGAGTCCGGGAGCAGGACTACTTTCCTCGACAATCGGAGTGTTAGAGACGGCCTGATAGGCCTCGTCGAAGATCAGCGTGACATCGAACACTGCCTTCTGCGCTGGTTCGTCCCAGCACGGGAAGGCCCTACGCGCGTCGGTGGCCTCGAACTGCGTGGTGGCAAGGTACCTTGTCTGGCCTTCCGCATCCTGGTACTCGGAGCGGTAGAAGCCCACCAGCCTGTCGTTCAGTATGCCAGTGAACTCCATCTCCAATTGTGCCCGGCCGGGTGACAGTGTGCGCCCGAAGTCCAGGGTTACGGTCTCTGTATCAGCATCCAGTGAAACTGAGTGAGTCGAGGTCTCCGAGCCGTTGCGTCGCAGAGTGACTCCGGTGATCTCCAGTTCCGCCGCGTTTAGTACAATGCGGGCGGTGGGTTCCACAATCTCGATGTCAACGGTCTGCTCACCCTTGAAAGTGAAGGTGTTCAGGTCCGGCTGCAACGTCAATCGGTATTTGTTCGGTTTGACGTTGGCTGGCAGCACGACGGCGTCGGCAGAAGGCATAAGACATTCCCCTCGCGGAAAGTAACAGGCGGCTAGCTGCAACCAATTCTATCACGAATCTCGGACAAGGCCGGGAATGCCCTGTGTAAGACCGACTTTGACCAAGCAGTCCCTGTTGCCAGCGTTCGCTTTTCCAGCCCCGGATCATCATACCAAGATGATATAATGTGCCCGGTTTCCGGTTCGCCCTATCAGCGCTCAGGCGCGCGCCTTTAGGAGAGATTCAGATGCCCCCGAAGACGATGTTCGAGAAAATCTGGGACGCCCACGTTGTTCACGAGGAGCCGGGCGAGCCAGCGGTCATTTATATTGACCTGCACCTAGTGCATGAAGTGACGTCACCGCAGGCATTCGACGGGCTTCGTATGGCGGGACGCCGAGTCCGCCGGACAGACCTGACCGTCGCCACTGCCGACCACAACACCCCAACCTGGGACCTGTCGCTTCCGGTGACCGACGAAATATCTCAAGCCCAGTTGGATGCCCTCACACGCAACTGCGAAGAATTCGGCGTAACCCTTTACGACCGCTTCAGCCCCATGCAGGGGATCGTCCACATCATCGGCCCCGATTTAGGTTACACTCAGCCAGGCAAGACCGTGGTCTGCGGCGACAGCCATACTTCGACCCACGGTGCGCTGGGCGCCTTTGCTGTTGGCATCGGCACCTCGGAGGTTGAGCACGTCCTGGCCACCCAGACGCTCCGGCAGTTCAAGCCCCGCACCATGGAAGTCCGCGTGGAGGGCAGCCTGCCCCCCGGCGTTACCGGGAAGGACATCATCCTCGGCATCATAGGGCGCATCGGCGTCAACGGCGGTACTGGACACGTGATCGAATACACCGGCGAGGCTATCCGGTCCCTCTCAATGGATGGGCGGATGACCGTCTGCAACATGAGCATTGAGGCCGGCGCGCGCGCCGGTATGATTGCGCCCGACGAGACAACTTTCGAGTACGTTCGAGGTCGCCAGTTCGCTCCCCAGGGCGCCGACTTCGACGCGGCCGTGGAACGGTGGAAGCAACTGCCGACCGATCCAGGCGCAACCTACGACAGGACCGAGATATTCGACGCCGCAGCCATGGAACCCTACGTTACCTGGGGCACGAATCCCGGCATGGTGGCTCCCATTAGCGGCCGGGTGCCGGACCCGGCGTCATTCGATGATGCTCCTGCGCGGGAGGCGGCAACCCGAGCCTTGCAGTACATGGACTTGAGCCCCGGAACTCCGATTCAGGACATCAAGATTGACCGTATTTTCGTAGGCGCCTGCACCAACGCGCGCCTGGAAGACCTGCGCGCCGCAGCCGAGGTCGTGCAGGGGCGCAAGGTCCATCCAGACGTCTACGCGATGGTTGTGCCCGGCTCGGCCAAGATCAAGCGCGAAGCCGAAGAAGAGGGCCTTGACCGGATTTTCACCGAGGCCGGACTGGACTGGCGCGTGGCCGGCTGCTCAATGTGCCTGGGTATGAACCCCGATATCCTGTCGCCGGGACAGCGCTGCGCCGCGACCTCCAACCGCAACTTCGAGGGCCGTCAGGGGAAGGGAGGCCGCACTCACCTGGTCAGTCCTGCGATGGCCGCCGCCGCCGCCATTGCCGGCCACTTTGTGGACGTGCGCGACCTGTAGTCCCATGCCCAGGATGTAACTCAAACACGCCTTCTATGAGAGGCGGTATATGACTCGGCAACACACGACTGCGACAATTGAGTCCCCAGCTCCACCGCAGGACGTCATACATTTGTCGTCGCCACTGGTACTGGACTTCAGCGCCGTCGAGATGACTGACGATCAGCTCGTGAAATTTTGCGCTGACAACGGCGATCTAAGGATCGAACTCACGGCGGAGAGAAAACTGATCGTCATGCCTCCTGCAAACCCGGAAACGAGCTCAAAAAACTACTCGATAAATGGAGAACTCTACGTTTGGTCCAAACAAGACGGAACTGGAGTTGGGTTTGAGTCCTCAGCCGGGTTTACGCTTCCCAATGGAGCGGTGCGATCTCCCGACGCATCCTGGATGTCGAAGGAGCGGTGGGAGGCAGTTCCGGAAGATGACAAGCTGAGGTTTTCTCATGTCGCCCCCGACTTCGTTGCCGAACTCCGTTCTCCTTCCGACAGCTTGGCTATTCTCCAAAACAAAATGGAGGAATACATCGAGAACGGTGTCCGGCTGGGGTGGCTCATAGACCCGTTTCAGCGCCAGGTTCACATCTATCGCCCAGGACAGACCGTAGAAGTTCTGGAATATCCGGCGTCGGTTTCCGGGGAATCGGTGCTGCCCGGATTTGTACTCAACTTTCAGGAAATCTGGTAAGAGGGATAATTGTATGGACCCCTTCGTCAAAGTAACCGGGGTGGTTGCCCCGCTGGATCGGGTAAACATAGATACTGACCAAATCATTCCCGCAGTTTTCCTCAAGCGCATTGAGCGCAGCGGCTTTGAGGATTGCCTGTTTTTCTCTTGGCGCTTCAACGAGGACGGAAGTGCCAAGAGCGACTTCGTGCTGAACCAGCCGGAGTATCAGAATGCCAGCGTGCTGGTGGCAGGGCACAATTTCGGTTGCGGATCTTCCCGCGAACACGCCCCCTGGGCTCTGCGCGATTATGGAATCCGCTGCGTAATTGCGCCCAGCTTCGCCGACATCTTCTATAACAACTGTTTCAAGAACGGAGTTCTCCCGCTCCGGATGTCGGAAGAGGACGTTCGTGCCATCATGGAAAAGGCCACCTCCAATCCTGGAGTGAACCTGACGGTTGACCTGGAAGGTCAGCGCGTATGGGACGAAGACGAAGAAATCTCCATTCCCTTCGAGATTGACGCCGCCCGGCGCCACAACCTGCTCAACGGTCTGGATGACATCGGCTTGACGTTACAGTTTGAAGACAAAATTGCCGACTATGAGGCCAGACTCAGTTCCTGAACCCCGATTTGCGGGCCGGAATCAGCCACAACGAAGAGGTTAGAGATTCCGGCCTGCGCGTTGCCTTGGCTATTCTGCGGAACTATTGGCTTGCAAATCCGGCAGTGCAAATTGCTGTGCTTGATGTCTTGAAAAACCAACAAAGGACGTGTTAGTTTTCCTAATTAGGTGACATAATGTTGTCAGGTGTATTAAATCAGGAATGACCACTCAGCAGCCTGCCGCCGATAGTGGCAGACCGGAAAGTCAATCTACTCCCGAAGTCGCCGAGGCAACGGGGGCGGCAACGGCTGCCAACAACGGTTCGACGGGTCAGTCCCGCAATGGCGGCAGCAGAAAGGCCCGGCGAAGGTCCGTTTACCTCTTCCCTGCTTACGGTTTCACCATGGCGTTGGACATCGCCCGTCAGGTTGAGGAAAGCGGCGGGGGGACGCTGACCGAAGAGACCCTCGCGGTGAACCTGGGGCTGTCGAAAAACAGCAGCGGCTTTCGCCTCAAATGCCTTGCGGCGCGTCAGTTCAACCTTCTCAACAAGCAGGGGGCGACCGTTTCAACTACGTCCATCGCCAAGGCAATCCTGAAACCCACAAGCTATGAGGATGCCCTCCGGGGCTACCGGCAGTCTTTCCTGTCCATCCCACTGTTTCAAGCTGTTGCCGAGCGCTACCGCGGGCAACGCCTGCCCGACAGTCAGACGCTCCGCAACGTGCTGGAACGCGAATTCATGGTAGAGCATAAAAGGGTGCAGCAAGCCGAGAGGCTGTTGTTGGATTCCGCCCGCGACACCTATCTCCTGAAGCATCGAGGCGATGGCACATACCTGACTATTTCGGACAGTCCATTGGGTCCGTTGGACGAGCCGGGGCTTCCTATGGATTCGGAGCCAGGGACGCCAGGGGAAACTTATTTCCAGTCTCCGGTGCAGGACGGAACATTCCGCCAGTCCCAGCCGCGTCTCGACTCCTTGTCTCCAGCCAACACAATCACATTCAGCTTGGACGAAATCGGCCAATTACGCGAGGACGAATTCGAGACTGTCTGGCAAGCCTTCGGTATATTGGTCAAAGCTCGTGGAGCCCGCAGCAAGGCGGCCCAGGAACCTGATGCCGAAGAGGGTTAGCGAAGCGTATCTCCTGATCTGAACCAGGCCCATTGTAGTAGCCAAGACCTGGCCGCCGTCACTGCGCCATCTCCTCGGGCGGCGGGAATGCCTCGGCCACTTGAGCCTGGAAGTTCGTCTCATAGCGCAGCATCCGCCCCTGTCGCACCTGTTCATCCAGCGAGGGACGCTGCACCGGACGTGGGTCCGTCGGCGCGTATCCGATGATGCCTTCCTCTTCCAGTCGCACTACCTCATCAGCAGTCAGGCCCAGCAGGTTCTTCAGCACGAAATCGTTGTGCTCTCCCATAAGTGGGGCGGCCCTGGGAGGTAGAGCGGGCGTCTCTGACAGCTTCCAAGGCCGACTGGCGTAAGGCAATGGCGGCATTCCCGTGCTGGGGTGATGCCGCACAACCTCATAGAAGCCGCGGTCTCTCAGGTGAGGGTCGAACAGCAAGTCTTTGCTGTCAAATACGGCCCCGGCGGGAACGCCCGCGGCCTGAAGCGCCGACATCAGCGAGTGGGCGTCCCACTGAGCGGTTGCGCCCCCCAGCATCTGGTTCAGATCTTCCTTATGTCTTTGCCTTCCGGTGACACCAACATAGCGCGCGTCTGTGAACCAGCTCTCTTGGCCCAGGACCCTGCACAATGCCAGCCACTCCGCATCGTCGGAAACAGCGATGACAATCCAGCGGTCGTCGCCCGCACAAGGATAGCAGCCGTGAGGAGCCATGGCTGGGTCTGCGTTGCCTATGCGAGTGGGAACTCGCCCGTTGGCAGAGAAGTCCAGCAGCGCCTCCGGGGTCGTCGCAGCGGCGGCCTGGGTCTGCGAAACGTCAATGAACTGACCCTGGCCGGTACTCAAGCGACTCATCAGGGCAGCCATGACGGCAAAAACGGTATGCTCCCCAGCGGTATAGTCAACGTAGGGAATCTCGGCCATCACCGGCGGACCACCCGGATAGCCTGTGGTAAATGCCAAGCCGGAAGCTCCCTCCGTGGCTGGGCCGGTGGCTCCGAAGTTGGCCCACGGGCCGGAAAAGCCGTAGCCTGTGGAAGACACCATGATGATATCGGGCTTGATGCGACGGAGGTCGCCGTATTCCAGCCCGAAGTTTCGTATGACCCTTGGCGTGAAATTCTCTGCGAAAACGTCGCTTATGGCGATCAGGCTCTTCAGCAATTCCAGCCCCTCCGGGCGAGCCAAGTCCAGCGTTATGCCGAGTTTGTTGCGGTTCTGTTCATAGAAGTTGGCTCCTCGATTCCAGAATTCGCCGTGTGTCTCATTCAGGTACACCGAGTCGCTTCGATAGCTTTCCAACCGCCCTGTGGATTCCAACCGGATTACCTGCGCACCCATGTCGGCCAGCAGCTTCATTGCAAACGGAATAGCAATAAGCTGCCCCATCTCGACCACGCGAACTCCCTGCAACGGCCCACCGCTCACGACATTCTCGCTGCACCTGTCGTTCACGCTTTCGCGGGAGTACATTTCAAAGGCCATCGTCTAAACAATCCCCTGTGCGCGGAGTTGCGTTTGGTGATATGCGCTGAACCCTAGACGGCCCCCAAGAACCTCGGCGCTATCTTGGCCCGCTGATGGCGCGGCCCCGCCCGTCTGCCAAGGCGTGGACTCCATTATGAAGGGCGCCCCGGGAAACTTCAGATTACCCATCTCAGGATGCATTACCTCCTCGAAGTAACACCGGTGGGCGAACTGCGGATCGTTCAGAGCCTCTTCCGGCGATTGGATGATGCCGAAAATAAATCGCCGCTCATGGGAGCCATAGAACATTTCATATTTGTCCTGCCGTATGAAGAATTCGTCAAGGATTCTTCCCAGCTCCTCAGCGTTGATAAGACGGGCCGATGGAGTGCGAAAGCGGTCATCGTTCAGTTCCGGCAGCCCCAGGAATTCGACGTACGAGTCCCAGTTCAGGCCGCTGCCCAGCCCGGGGTTGGGCAGCAGGAACCCGTCGGCAGTGGCGCGTATTCTCTGCATATCACCGCTGTGATTCGGTTGGCGTCGCCTGATGGCTCCCGTATACGTGTAGTTATTGACCACATCCCGCAGGCCCGACGCCACCGCTTCCTGAATGGAAACGTCCACGTGCTGACCTTGTCCTGTCATCCTCTGATGGTAGAGCGCCATCAGCGCAGCTGAGGCCGCATCCGTTCCTGCTTTGAACTGGGCTTGATTGAAGGCGTGCTTAAGAGGTTCGCGATCATAGGCCCCGAAGATATACATAAGGCCCCCTAGGGCATATTCAACGATATCCGTCGCCTTGTAATCGCGATACGGCCCGGTCTGGCCGAAGTTGGAGATTGAAACCATCACCAGGTGCGGAGCAATATCCTTCAGCGTCGGGTAGTCCAGTCCCATCGAGGGCATCACCCGCGGGGCGAAATTCTCCACCAATATATCGGTTTCCGAGAGCAGCGACCGCAGAATGTCCTGCCCTTCCTCCGACTTGAGATTGAGCGTCAAACTGCGCTTGCCCGAGTTCAAATAGGCAAATGGCAAACTTGCGTCCGGCCCCGGCTCGTCACGGAAGAAGGGAGTCATCCGGCGGCCTCGCTCTCCGCCAGGCGGCTCCACTTTCAGAACGTCGGCCCCGAAACCGGCCAGCAGCCGGGTGCAATACGGACCGGCGATGCAGTGAGTCAAATCAAGTACGCTGACGCCTTCAAGGGCGGCGGGCATGAACAGGGATGCCTCCTATTCCTAATGATGACAAGGGAGGGTTCTCAGGCGTCGCGGTACAGCGGGGTGTCGAGGCCGAGTTCGGAGCGGCCCACCAACTCCAGGCACCTCTCCAGGTTGGGAGGCATCAGCGTGGAAGTACGCACGTCCCGGTACAGCCGTTCCAGCGGCATTTGCTTGTGGGCGCTGCGTCCTCCGGCTATCTGAATCGCTTTGGATGTGACATCAAGTGCAGACACGGTAGCAAGGTACTTGGCGCGGGCCGCCATCACCGCCCTCTGCGCGGGATTGGCGCCCGGCCACTCCGATGCGGAAGCGTGCAGCACCTGTCGGGCGCATTCCAAGGCCATGGACATCTCCGCCACTGTGCGTTGCACCGGAAGGCTTTCCGCAATGGGAGCAGGATCAGGGGCGAAGGTCTGGGTCTTGGCGAATTCGCGGGTGAAGTCAAATGCCGCCTTCGCCGCGCCTATGTATACGGCAGCGAACCCCAAGCCGAAGCCCTGCGGCACGCCGCTGCGGGGCGCTTCCCCGGGCTGGCCAAGCAGGGAGTCCGGGCCGACAAAGCAGTTGTTCAGCTTCATCGCCGGGCTGACGGTAGCCCGCATACCCAGCGTGTCCCAGTCTCCGATCTGCTCAATGCCGGGTGAATCGTGAGGAAGGAGTGCCAGCCACTGCGACTCCAATGGGTCGTCGGCCCCGGAACTACAGTGGATCATGTAACGGTGGGCGCCGCCTGACATGGTGCAGAAGTGCTTGACGCCGTTGATGACGTAACCCCCGTTTTGGGGGACGACAGTGGTCAGTCGCATGGCGGTGCCGCCCCTTGTTTCGGGCTCGCTGCCCCAACTGCCGAACAGCTTGCCGTCCGCCACCACTTCACGGAAATAGAAGGCTTTTTGATCTTCCTTTGCCAGGGCGTCTATGAACCGTGTCACCGTTGAGTGCATATGAACGGTCATTCCCGTGTTGGTGCATCCTGCAGCCAGCCGCTCAACTATCTTGATATACGTCAGCATATCCAGTTCGAGACCGCCGAACCGGCGGGGAATGCCCATAGCAAGCAGCCCGTGACGCCACACATCGCGCCAGTTCTCGACAGGATGGGTGGCCTCGGCGTCGTATCTGGCGGCGCGCGGAGCCAGACTCTCACGGGCAAGCCTTCCTGCGGCGGCCACCAGTCCATCGGTATCCACCACCAAGGCGCGGCTGGTTAGTCTCCGGTCAACGGCCAAAATCCGCAATCTCCCGGTTCACTTGAATCAAATCGTTCCCCAACATGAGAGGGAAAACCGCAGTTCCCCTCTACGTCCCCGGATACGTCAGGCGTAACAAGGTGTGGCGGCGATTGGTGGTGTAGGGGCGAACCTGCTCCGGCCACCGCCCCAGCTCCACCGCTTCACCCCATGCGGAGGAGGACAACACCTCGGGAGATTCGATTTCATACACTGCGTGGAAGCGGGGGCGTCCATCGGGGGACATCGTTTGGGTTTCGCCCCCAATGAGCACTTTGAAGGACTCTGCTTCATAACGGGTTATTTCGCCCACTCCGGGCACCTTCCCCAATTCGGGACAATGCTCAGTGTTATAGACTTCGTTGAACAGCGCTTCCTTTGCCGGGTCAACGTCCATGCTGGCGACGAACAGGTACTTCGAGTGGGCCATATTCTCTTCTCCTCGTTGTAGATTGACGGCCGCCCCACCAAGTCATCCCCTTCGACGGGGAACCGTTGGGGCGGCTCTGCCGTCATTTGCTCAATGCAATTGTTAGAAGGGCCGACGGTGGGCAGCCTCTGTTTCGATGCTGGTGATAAACTCCAGCAGAACGGCCCGCTCCTCCTGCTCGGTGACGCGGCGGGCGCGGGTGAAGGCGGCGGACACCTCGTTGGGGTCTTCGATGCGCTCGGCGTATCCGCCCATGGCCCGGCCCATGTCGGCGTAGTTGCCGCCCAGGTCGCGGGTGTTGTAAAGACGGTGCGAGTCCGCCATGGCGCTGACCTCGGCGGCCATGTGGGAGTTGTTCAGAACAACGGTAATAATCGGAATGTTGGAGCGCACGGCTGTCTCGAAGTCCAGTCCCACCATGCCAAAGGCAGCGTCACCCATGAAGTTGACGCATACCTTGTCAGGCTGGGCAAGTTTCGCTCCAATCACCAGGCCCAGCCCGGTACCGAGGCCGTGGGACTTGCCCCACCCCAGGTAGGTGCGGGGGCCGTTGGAGCGGTAGAAGGGCACAATCTGGTCGCGGGGACTGCCGGAGTCGTGCGTGACGATGGCGTCTTGCGGCGGAATGGTGTGCATGAAGTCCCATATCACGCGATAAGGACTGATGGGCCGCGAGCTATCGGTCAATTTGTGGGCCCACATATTGATGAAGGCGTCGCGTTCCTGTCCCACTTCCCGGATAGTGGCGTCGTTGTCCTTGCGGCTGTCTCCCACAATTTCCCGGCAAGCCTCTATCATCTGGCGAAGCACCAGCTTGGCGTCCCCGACTATGGGGTAGTCAATGTTGTAGTCCTTGTTGATGTCGGCGGAGTCGTTGGTGGCCTGAATCATGGTCTTGCCCGCTGGGATGGTCATTACCATATTGTGGCGGGTGAAGCTGGTGCCAACACCGAATACAACGTCGGCGCGGCGAATGAAGTGAACCACGGTGCCGGAGGAAGTCAGGGCCGCGGAACCCAAGGCCAGCGGGTGAGTCTCCGAGAACGCGCTCTTGCCCAGCAGTGTAGTAGTCACCGGTACCTGGATAAGCTCGGCCAGCTCCTGGAGTTCCTCGGTGGCCTGAGCATACATAACTCCTTGGCCCGCCATAATCACCGGATACCGCGCCGAGCACAGGGCGCGAGCAGCAGCTTCAACATCCCGGGGGTCTGCCTGAGATGCCACCCGGCGGCTGGGAGCATAGAAGAACGACTCCTCTGAAACGTCTTCCATGGCCACATCGGCAGGAATTTCCACTGCCACCGGCCCCGGACGACCTTGACGCAGGGCGGCGAAGGCGCGGCGCATTACTTGGGAGGTCCTGTCCGGCATATTGATCTGCTCGATGCTCTTCGTGATCGAGGCATAACTCTCCAGCGAACTGTAAAGCGGAAGAACGCCCTGCCTTTCCCGCGGATGACCCAAGGGCAGCAGCAGCAGCGGCGTCGAGTCCGAGTAGGCGGTGGCTGCGCCGGAGTAAGCATTCTCGGCACCCGGCCCGTATTGCATCGCGAACACGCCCATCTTTTCGCCGTTGGTGACGCGGCTGTACCCGTCGGCGATGCCCAAACCCACCCTTTCCTGGCGGCAGACGATTGGTCGGATGCCGCCCTCGGCACAGGCTTCAATGACCGGCGTCGTCGGGAAGCATGGAAGATACTCCACTCCTTCCCGCTTTAGAATCTCAGTTATTGCGTCAACAGTTTTCACCGGAGGCCTCCTTCAAGTACACACCTGGCTGACTGCGAGAGAGTATAACATCGCATACAGCGCAAGGACTGTCGCGATGTCGCATTGCAACGAGGAAGCACGCAGAGATCAGGCCGCAGCATACTGCGCCGCGATGCGGTCAGCCAGCGGACGCAGCACGGCGTACAAAAAGTCGTTGGCCGGGGTGGGGGTGCCGGTTTGCCGGGCCAGGCGGATGAGCGCGCCGTTCAGCCCTTCCAGCTCCACGGGGCGGCCTTCGGTAAAGTCCTTGGCCATGGAGGCGCGGCCCTGCGCGGGGAAGCGGTCAAGGGAGTTCATTGCCCATTCCAGCGAGTCGTCCATGATGGGCGCGCCGCTGGCCCGCCCCACGGCCAAGGCTTCCTCAATGGCCTGCTGTATCAGGGTGCGGGTGATGGGGATATTGCGCATCTCTTCATATACGCAGTTGGCGGCGGCGCATACGGCGGCGGAACCGGCGATGTAGGCAAACTTCTTCCACAGCATCCCCGGCATATTCTCGTGCAATTCAATCCGCCACCCGGCACCGAGGAACTCATGATGCAGCCGCTCCCCTCGCTCGGTGATTCCGACGGTCATCTCGCCGAAGCCGGCGGTTCCCGGCCCGCCCTGGGTGACCACTCCCGGCTCTGAAATTCGTCCCTCCATGAAGGCCGAGCCTATCATTACCGGCTCCTGTCCTATAACCCCAGCCATTTGCTCACCGTTATCTATGCCGTTCTGGAGGGTGAGGGCCACGGTGTCGGGGCCGACCATCGGCGGCAGCGACGTGACAGCAGCAGCGTTGTGCTGCATCTTTACGGTAAACAGGATCAAATCCTGAATCCCGGCGTCCGCCGTGTCGGCCACTCCACTGCCGGGAGCGAAGAAGTCCCCGTCGTTCTGGCTTTCAACTCGCAAGCCGCCGTTCCGGACTATGGCCTCCAGATGAAGGCCACGAGCGACGTAGGTGACCTCGTGTCCCGCCCGCGCCAGCAGGCCTCCGAAATACCCGCCCACGCCACCGGCTCCAACTATTGCAACTTTCACGGCACTGCCTCCTTTGCATGGTTCCGGGCCGCCCCACACCCCAAACCCCCCGGGGGGGGGGCAGGGGGGGGAGGGATTATATAAAGAGGGAGAGATGGGAATGAAGATTTATAAA
>VXOI01000065.1:16032-20675 GCA_009840175.1 Chloroflexota bacterium
TTGTTAACACACCCGCCCCCCCCCCACGGCCCAAAAATTTTTAATTTCACCGGGCCTTCCTTCTTTTGAATGTTAAACCCAAACAAAACCCCCCCCCCTGAGGGGGAGGGACCAGAGGGGACTAAGAAGATTCGACGGGGTAGCCGTAGATTTCTCGCAGGTCGCGCTTGAGCACCTTGCCCATGACGTTGCGGGGCAGTTCGTTAGCGAACACTACCGAGCGGGGGCGCTTGAATCCGGCCAGCCGCTCGCGGCAGTATTCGATGATGTCGTCTTCAGTAGGCGGTTCGCCCTCGCCGCTTCCCAACGGGGCAGCAGGCAACATTGTTACGACGACCGCTCGGATTTCTTCTCCCCATTCCACGTCGGCGACGCCGATTACCGCCGCGTCGTCAATCTGCGGGTGTGACATCAGCACCTGCTCAACCTCTTCGGGAGACACCATTTCTCCGCCCCGCTTGATGAAGTCCTTGGAGCGCCCCGCCAGATAGATGTAGCCGTCTTCGTCTCTGTACCCCAGGTCCCCGGTGTAAACCCAGCCTGACCGCAGGGTTTCCTGCGTGGCCGTGTCTTCCTGCCAGTACCCCGACATCATGCGAGGGCCGCGGGCAACAATCTCACCCGTATCGCCGACGGAAGTGGCATTGCCGTCTTCATCCACAATCTCGACTTCCACATCCTCCAGGGGCTTACCGATGGACGTCAGCCTGCGCAGCTTCTTCTCGATTTCCTGCGGAGTGCCTTCCAGTACATGATCTTCCGGCGGGAGCATGGTTATGGTGGAGGCAGTTTCGGTCTGCCCGAAGGCGTTGATGAAGCTCGCCCCGGGAAACTTTTCGATGGCCTGCCGAATCACTTCAATTGGCATGGGAGCAGCGCCGTAGGTAATCACATCCAGCGACGAAAGATCGAATTCTCCGAACTTGGGATGGTCCATCAACTGCTTGAGCATCGTTGGCACCAGCATGGCGCGGTTGGCCCTGTGTTCCTGCACCAGCGTCATCCACTCCACCGGCTCAAACTGTCGCATTATGACCTGTGTGCGCCCGGCGTACACCGCAGTCAGCGCCGCCTGCAGCCCCGCGATGTGGTAGTAGGGCACGGTGACTAGGTTGGTTTCTTCCAAGTCAGGGTCGGCGGGCGTCACCGTTGACAGTATGTAAGACGCGAAACTGTCGTGCGTCAGCATTACGCCCTTTGGTGCGCTGGTGGTGCCGGAAGTGAACATAATAACCGTGGTATCGTCGTCCTCCCCTTCGGGGAAGTGCAATTGCTCCGGCGAAGCCGCTCGGAGCAATTGCTCATAGCTGGTCAGCCCCGTGGTTGTGCCGGCATCCAGGATGATGACCCGATCTCGAGGCAAGCCGAAAAGCTCTTCCTCTCCCAGCAGTTCGAGGTAGCGCTCGCCAATGAACAGGCAGGAAGGCTGCGCAATCCTGAGCATCTGATGCAACTCTTCGGTCTTGGCGCGGAAATTTATAGGTACATAAGTAGCATCAAGCTGCGCCGCAGCGAAGTAGATTTCGATGCTTCGATGGCTGTTCACCTGCATGGTGGCAACCCGGTCTCCGGGGTGTACCCCCAGCTCCGCCATCGCATTGGCCAGCCTGTTGACCCGCTGCGATATCTGCTCATAGGTAAACTCCCGCCCGTCGAATATCATCGCGGTGCGATCGGGAACGATAGCTTCGGCAATGGTGAGTAGTTCTGTGGTGTTCATCTCTCTACTTCAAATGCTGAAGGATATAGAATGAATGTTAGTATTGCTCTTCAACCGAAATGCTGCGCCGCAAGGCGTGTTTCCAAGCCCAGCGCGTCGTCCAGCCTCATGTCTCCGCCTTCCCGCAGGGCCCTCTTTAAGAGTGCGACCGTTTGTGGCGGGGCGTGCGCCAGCTTTTCCGCAGCCTGGCGGGCATCATCGGTCAGGCGCTCAGGGGGCGACAAGCGTGTCACCAAACGCATGGAATACGCTTCCTGTGCCGTAAACCGCCGCCCGGTAAGCAATAGGTCCAGGGACTGCGACCGCCCCGCGTTGCGAGGCAGCGTCTGGGTTCCGCCAGCGGCTGGGATCATGCCCAGCCTCACTTCCGGCATGGCGAAAATGGTATCGTCAGCGGCCACGCGGACGTCGCACAGCAACGCGATTTCCAGCCCCGACCCGATGCAGTAGCCGTGTACTGCCGCCACGATGGGTTTGTCCAAGTCAATCATCTGCCCCCAGACGTCTCGCTCCCACCTGACCTGCCTGGCGATGACCTGCGACGGGGCAGACCCAAACTCGGTTAGATCGGCCCCAGCGCAGAAGCCCCGACCTTCCCCCGTGATCAGCAACGCTCGCACATCGGGGTCTTCGGCCACTGCGAACAACGCCTCGGAAAAGTCGTCGCGCATCTGGATGTTATAGGCGTTCAACACGGCCGGGCGGTCCAGCGAGACGCGGGCAACTCCGTCTTCTTTCTCGTATATGAGAGTCTGGAATGGGTGCATGTCGGCTATGGAGCGCTGACACTCGCAGGCTTCACCGACCGGTCATAGAGGTCTTGCAGATCAACTTCCGTATACCGCAGGCCGATGTTCTCCAAGTTGTGGGCGTCGCTCACTTCCATGAGCAACAGGCCATGATCATTGGCCTTTTCCTTCACCAGCGGCTTGCGGATATGCCAGTTGTGGATGTAGTTGTCAATCTCGATTGCGTGAATGTCCTGCTCGATGATGATTTCAGGAGAATAATAGCCGGGATGACAATAGGTGCGGAACACCCCGCCTTCCACTCCGTTCCAAGAGGGCAGAAACAACTCGGCAACCTGGTACTCGGCAAAGGGATTCTGCTCCGGCCGGATCTCAATCTCCCAGCCGGGAATTATCACCACCTCTCCCGGGAAGTGTTGTTCCACCAATTCCCGGAACTCGAAAGACCAGTCCTTGTTGTGGTGATCGGTGATCCCGATGCCGTCAATTCCTGCCGCCCTGATTTGCCGCACAACCTTCTCGGCGATTTCCAGCGACGGCGGCTGAAAGTTGAAGGCTTCCCAGACGTGAGTGTGGAGGTCCAGCTTGAGTTTCAACGTGTTCTCCTTAATTGTGGCAGCCCAATCGAAACGGCCCCCTGGCTCCCGTCTGCCTCAGCGAGTTTATGCAAAAGAAAACCCTAACGAGTGCTTACTCCCCTGTAAACGACGGTGTGCGCCGTCCCAGAAACGACGCGATGCCTTCCGCACGGTCGGATGTGCTCTGGAGTATGACGTTCAGGTCGGCTTCCAGACCCAGAGCCTGACCGAGAGTCATATCACCTCCTTGAGACACTGCCTCTTTCACGTATCTGGCCCCCAGTGGACTGCCCTCCGTGATTTCTGCCGCCAGGCTAACGGCCATCTGCAACACATCTTCACCCGGGCCTGCCACCCGGTTGACCAGTCCGATGGAAAGCGCCTCAGCGGAATCAAGCAGCCGTCCCGTCAGCAGCATATCCCCTGCCCAGCTTGGGCCAACCAGCCTCGGCAGCCGCTGAGTGCCTCCGTCATAAGGAAAGCTCCCCGCAGACGGCGGCGAGAATCCGAGCTTCGCCCTGTTATCCGCCACCCGTAAATCACCGGCCAGCGCCAGTTCCAGGCCGTGGTCGGTGGCGTCCCCGTTGAGCGCCACCAACACTGGCAGAGGCAGCGAGGCGACTGCCTTCGCCGCCTGCATCTCCGCAATCTGAGACCCGGAAGCCGGAGCATCCCTTCCGGTGGAAAAAACGGGGCCGCTGCCGGTCAATATTACCACCCGCAGGCTGTCCACGGCGGACAGTTCCGCGCATAACTCTCGAATCTCGGCGGCCATTACCGCATCTATCTGATTGTTGGCATCTGCCCGGTCCAGAGTGACCACTGCCGTCCCGCTGTCCCGGGCGAGTTTGATGGTAGAGCGGGAAATGCTTTTCCTCCGCTGCTCTTTTTCTCTGATTTCGTTCTTGAATCGCAATTCTTGACAAGGGAAAATGGCTTGATTACCATAGATTAGCACTCTGAAAGCCGGAGTGCTAATCTATGGTCAAAATTTGCCGGGCCAAGACCAAATTCCCGGCATAACAGTAAGGAGGCCGCGGTGGCAAATTTCCAGCCGTTGGGCGAGCGCGTGGTAGTTAAACCCATCGAGGGCGAACAGACCACCAAGGGGGGAATCTTCCTGCCCGATACCGCTAAGGAAAAACCCCAGGAAGGCGAAGTGGTGGCAGTAGGCCCCGGCCGCATCAGTGATGACGGCACACGCCTCGCCATGGACGTTGCGAAGGGCGACCGGGTTATCTATTCCAAGTTTGCAGGCACCGAGTACAAGGACGGTGACGACGAGTACCTTATCCTGCGCGAAAGCGACATTCTGGCAAAGCTTTCCTAATCCCGGCGCAGGTCCGGCGGCCCTTAAGTTTGTATCGAGGGAGTTCGCCCGGCCAGTGAATTCAGCCCTGTTTATATTAAGGAGGAATGGATGCCAGCCAAGAAACTTACCTACTCGGAGGAGGCCCGCAAGTCCCTCCGGACCGGTATCGACATTCTGGCCGACTCAGTCAAGATCTTTCTATTATAAACATCTCCTAGCCCACCAGACTAAGAGAAATGCGGGGGATGATATATGGTATTAAATAAAAAAAAAAGAGTGAGGGT
>VXOI01000143.1 GCA_009840175.1 Chloroflexota bacterium
TGTAGCGGGCCGAAGTGGAGTCGCCGGTCTGGTGCGGGTCGAGGGTGGGTGGGTCGCTGCCCAGCAGTTTCAGCACGCCGCCCTCTACGGGAGTGCCCTTGAGCTCCGTTTCGGCAGTTGCGACGTTGCCGCCGCGCTCCGCCTCCGCAGGCTCCGGTGTGGGCGTAGCCGGGGAAGTGACAGGGGAAGCAGGCGTTGCCGTCGGTATGGGCGTGGACGTTGGCGCAGGCGCTAGCGTTGGCGCGGGTGTCGCCGTGTCCGCCGGCGTCTCTGAGCCGCAGGCGGCCAGAGCGCCGGTTAGCAGCAACGCCGCCAAAAGCAGGATGACTCTCATCATTCATACCTCCTGAGAGTGAATGTAGAAAATGACTATTGCCGGTTTGCGAAAGCGCCGCCACTATGTCTTGCATATTGGCTTTCAGTCCTTTCTATATCTCGAACTGCGATAGGCCGCCCAACAGAATATCAGCACAATTTGCCCATTGTCATTCCGGCCTGTCTCAATTATTGGAGTATAATGAGCGCGGCCGGGGACACCCCCACCCCAACCCTCCCCCGGAGGGAGAGGGAGTTACGCCCACTCGACAAGCTCAGGGAGGCCATCGTGAAAGAGATATTGCTGGACTACTCGAAGCAGTGCGGCGATGAGCCGGAGAAAGGCCATAACCGCTGGCATCCCGACATCCCGCCCGCGGTGCGCGCCGACGAGGGCGAGGAAGTTGTGATGCAGACCCGCAACGCCTTCGATGGTCAGATTACGCCCAACACACAGGCCCCGGATTTATTGCAGACCGACCTGGGCTTGGTGCATCCCCTGACCGGCCCGGTGTACGTCAACGGCGCGGAGCCGGGCGACCTGCTGGAAGTCAACGTATTGAGCATCGAGCCGGCGTCGTGGGGGTTCACCACCATCCTGCCCGGCTTCGGCTTCCTGCGAGACCTGTTCCTGGAGCCGCACATCATTCACTGGAACATGAGCGACGGCTTCGCCACGTCGGAGCAGCTACCCGGCGTGCGGGTTCCAGAGGCCTCGTTCATGGGCACCATCGGCGTGGCCCCTTCGCGGGCGCTGCGGCAGGAGATATTGCTGCGGGAGGACGAGTTGCTGCGCCGGGGCGGAGCGGTGGTCGGCCCGACTCCGGCCGGCGCAGTGCCGGCGCAGGAACCCTTCGCCTCCGAGGGTCTGCGAACCATCCCGCCGCGTGAGCATGGCGGCAACGTGGACATCAAGCAGCTCACCGCCGGAACTCGCCTACTGCTGCCGGTGTTCACCGAGGGCGCGCTGTTCTCGGCCGGGGACGCTCACTACGCCCAGGGCGACTCGGAATGCTGCGGCACCGCCATCGAGATGGACTGCACCCTGCACGTCAGCTTCCGGGTGCGGAAAGGCGAGGCGGCCAGCCGGGGCATCAACTTCCCGTATTTCGAGCGCGACGACTACTTCACCAGCCCGGAGATGGCCGCGCCGCGCCGCTTTCTGGCCTCTACGGGAATGTGCATCGCCGACGGGGTGAACGAATCGGAGAACGGCACGCTGGCCTCCCGCCAGGCCCTGCTCAACATGATTCACCTGCTGATGGAGAAGGGCTGGAGCCGCGAGCAGGCATACTGCATTTGCAGCGTGGCGGTGGACCTGAAGGTGAGCGAGGTGGTGGACGTTCCCAACTTCGTGGTGTCCGCGTTCCTGCCGCTGGATATATTCGTGTAGGGGCAAGCTTTTACCATTTGCTACCGGCGGAAACGGCCACGGTGACCTACGAAAATGAGGGGGCCGTGAAGTTCAAGCTCGTATTCGTTGATAAGCCGGATTAGCCCACGTACCTTCTCGCCTGGGGGAAGGTCATCATGCAGGACGAATAACCCCGGCATAGGCAACCCTACTCTTACCCGTGCTTCAGCATCAGGGCGCATGGTGCTCTTGTCGTGAGTAACTACAATCCTGCCGTTTTCCGCAGCCCACTGAAGAATATCCGGGTCAGGCGTTCTGTCAAGGTTGACATCCCCGACGTGAAGGAAGTCTGCGTCGGGGATATGCAGCTTGACCTGGGCTACGATCTCAGGATCAATGTTCTCGTCTGCAAGTAAACTTAGCAATCTTTATCAAACCAGTCGTCTGCGCGGCTTTCGAGGTAGGCTTGATATGATTCCTCGGATGTATATCCCTCAGCAAACGATTGCGCCCATCCCTGATCGGCCTGCTGGTAACTCTCCCTGAGATAATCTCTCACCGACTCCTTGTTCCGCAGATAAAACGCGATGATCAGGTAGATGTCGGACAGTTCCAGCCAAGGGTAATTGTCAACAATCATCTCCGGGGTGTAGCCCCTGCGGTAGCGGGAAACGATGATGTCGAGCGCTATTCTCGAATTGTTCAGCCGGACTACCAGTCCGCCCTCTGCCCAGCGCAGCGGAACCGGCATAGGCGAGAAATCCAAAGGTGTTTCCAGTGGCCTGCGCCAGTCGGACTGCACTTTCGTTTGCGTCATGTTGCCACCGCATAAGATCTAGATGATGTTTCCAGTATACGCCCGGCCCCGTCTGACTCCAAACTACACGCCCTGCTGGACATAAGGTATACTTGCCGCAGTATCATCCTTTGCATCCAAACGGAAAGGAGCATGTCAATGCAGTTTGGACTCTTGTACGAAATGCAGCGTCCTTATGACGACGAGATAGACTGGTACTCGCTATACCAGGAAACGCTGGCGCAGTGCGAACTGGCCGACCAGGTGGGCTTCGACAACCTGTGGTTCGTGGAGCATCACTTCCTTTATGGCTTTTCCGGTTCCCCTTGCCCCGAGGTGATGTTCGGCGCCCTCTCGCAGCGCACAAAGAACATCCGGATCGGCTTCGGCGTGTCCATCCTGCCCAACCATCACCCCGTCCGCATCGCCGAGCGGGCCGCGATGGTAGACCAGCTCACCGGGGGCCGGGTGGAGTTCGGCACGGGCCGCTCCAACGCCTACGAGCAGCTGGGCCAGGGGATTGACCCCCGCGAGACCCGCGACCGGTGGGACGAGGCCATCAGGATGATCCCGCAGATCTGGCAGACTTCGGGCGAGTTCGAGTGGGACGACGGCGGATTCTGGAACGTGCCTCCGCGCCGGGTGTTGCCCCAGCCCTTCCAGAAGCCTCACCCCAAGATGTACCTGGCCTGCACCCAGACCGAGAGCTTCCGCCTGGCCGCGCAGAAGGGCATCGGCGTGCTGTCGTCGGCCTCCTATGCCGTGGACGTGCTGGCGGAGCATGTGAAGGTGTACCGCGACGCCATCAAGGACGCCGACCCGGTGGGTGCGGAAATCAACGACTTCTGGGGCAACAACGTCCATTCCTTCTGCGCCAAGGACGACCAGGCGGCGAAGGAGCTGTGCGCCGAGTCCATGAAGACCTTCTTCGGCCCGGACAAGCCGTATATCGCAGGCCGGATCAACGCCTACGAAGAGCTGCTGGAGGCCTGGGGCGGGGTGCCTGAGCACTTGAAGGCCGACTTCGGTCGCTGGCTGCGCCAGTCCGACGAGGAACACCAGGCCCAGGCCGCCGAAGCAGGCATCTCGCTGGACAGCGGCCCAGGCGCGGCCCGCGCCGCCGTGGCCCAGCTAGACGCCAACATCCTAGCCGACCGGGGCGTCATCATCGCCGGCGACCCGGAGAGCTGCATCAAGACCATCAAGACCTACGAGGACATCGGGGTTGACCAGGTAATGCTCATCATGCAGACCGAGACCATCCCCCACGACAAGGTGATGGAATCCATTGAGCTGTACGGCAAGGAAGTCATCCCCGCCTTCCGCAACGGCGGCAACGGGAAGTAAGCCAGCCATCCTAATCAGGACTGAATCGGCCCCCGGACAATCGCGGTTGACCGGGGGCTGAAACTTTGCCATGAAGAACGACAATCCTCATTACAGCCAGTTCTCGCTGGAGTTCTACAGGGAGCGCGCGTCGGAATATGCGGCGCTGCGCCAGGTGTTTGGCAACCGCTCTCACCCGCAGTTCCGGGAGGACCGCGACCTGTACCGGCGGCTGGCGGAGCTGGCCACTCCGGGCCCCGGGCTGGATGCCGGTTGCGGACCTGGCGCGCTGGAGATGTCGTACATGACCGAGTTGGGATTCGAGATGTACGGGCTGGATGCGGTGGCCGAAAACATTGAAGTCGCCCGCAGTCTGCGCCCGGAGTTCGCTCATCGCCTTCAGGTGGCCGACGTTCAGGAGCCGCTGCCGTTCGATGACGGCAGCTTCGAGGTTGTGCTGTGCAACGCCGTGATCCAGCATATCCCGCGCGAGGTGGCACTAGCCAAGGTGCTGCCCGGGTTCGCGCGGGTGCTGCGTCGCGGCGGCGTGTTGCAGTTGATGTTCAAGCCGGGCCGTGGGGTTGAGACGGCAGTTGACGGCGCCTACGGCAGCGATGGGGTGTTCCGCAGCTTCGTTCTGTATGACGAGCGGGAACTGCTGGATGCCCTGGCAGCCCTCGGCCTGCGCCTTATTGAAGAGGGATCCGACGGCAGAATGGCCGGGTTGCTCTACTTCGACGACAACAAGCCCATGCGCCACTGTGTTTTCTGGGCGAGAAAGGATGGGCCAAGAGAGGAATCATCACAGCCATAATAAGCCGCGCTACTGGCCGGATTGCAGGGAGCGCCACTGTTCGCGCAGCCTTTCGTTCTCGGCCTCCAGTTGCTGGCGGGAGCTTTCGGACTCTTGCAGCGCCGCCTCTGCGGCCAGCCTCGCTTCCTCCGACTCCTGTTGCGCGGTCTCTGCCGCCAGCCTCGCTTCCTCCGACTCCAAGTGTGCTGCCACCGCCGCCAGCCTCGCCTTCTCATTCTCGCGGGGCGTCAGGAGCCACTTCCTGTCGGCAGGGTCGTACAGCCGCAGCTCCAGGCCCGGCAGCGTGTAGATGTCCAGTCCCAGGACCGCGCTGCGGCCCCACAGTCTGCCTTCGACATCCCTTTCCAGCGGCAACTCCCGGTATTGGCCCTCCACCAGCGTTTCGCCCACCAGTTCCGGGGTGAAGCATTCGCCAGTAGGATCGAACCGCCAGTATTCCGTCACGCCCATGTTGGCATATATTTCCCGCTTCTTTACGGCGTCCCGCTCCCAGGTGCTCGGCGACGCTATCTCCATCACGAAGTCCGGCGCTTTACCCTCCCGCCACACTAGCCAGGAATCGCGAGGGTGATTGCCCGACGCGCCAAACACGACGAAAACGTCTGGTGCTACCCGTGTCCGGTTGTCGTTCATCCAGTAGTAGACCAGCAAATCGCCAGCAATGAAAACGTCGCTCCGTTCTATGAAATAATTTTCCAGGGCTGAAACGGTGTCAGTAAGAGGGGTGTATTGCAATTGGGATTCGGCCATTGGTTCGCCGTCCGAGGAAGGGTATTCGATGCTCAGGTCGTCTATCTCGTCGCGGCTTGGCAATCCCGCCGCGGCCGGTGGGACCTGATTGGCCGCTGTCCGGGTGTCTCTGGTGACCATTGCGTTGTCCTCCCGACAAGGTTAATGCAGTGCCCGGTGCGGGTTGGGGTCGTGTTTTTCCCTACCCGCCCTTGGCTCCGGCAATGTCACGGCGCAGGAACAAGGCGACGGCGCCGGCGGCCAGCGCCACGGTATATATGGTCACGAAGATGGCGCCGTGGGCCATTTCCGACATCCCGCCGATGGTGGCGATGCCGGAGGCCGGGTCGCCCCCATTGCCGGGCACCGACTGCCAGGCGTTAACATTAGGGCCAAGCAAATAAGCAAATACCTGGTCGGACCAGTCGAAGATGGCCAGGATGGGAACCAGGATGACTGACTCAGCGATGTAATAGCCCAATGAAAGCCCGATGCCAACCCCGTTGGAAGCAGTCAGCACTACCAGGAACAGCGCCAGCATGATGTAAGGCACGAAACCGTAAACCATCCTGCCGAACAGAGCCAGCAGGTCAACCCACGAAATGGCGCCGTAGCCTTCGGCCTGTGGGTCGGCAGTGAGAACGGCCTCGGCGATGAAGCCGCTAATCATCACGGTTATGGACAGGATAATCAGAATGGAGACAGTGACCAGCACTACCACTGCGACTTTGGAGAACAGGAAGGGCCAGCGTCCGGCGCCCTTGCTCAGCACCGGGCGCAGTGTTCCCCAGCCGTATTCGCCGCCCAGCACCGCGGCGGCCAGAATCACCGCGATGAAAGGACCGAAGAAGGCGGAAAACCCCAGGCCGTTGGCGATATTCTCGGCCGGCGACTGATATGACACGTCGTCGGAAAGGGTAGCGACCAGCCAGAATATAAGCTGCACTATCACCAGCACGAAGCCCAGCACTATCCACGGCACCCAGCGCCGTCGCAGCTTGAACCACTCCCAGCGGGTCAGCAGGGCTACCTGCATTGCCATCGCCATCAGATAACCTCCCCTTCCGTTACGTCGAGGAAGTACTGCTCCAGCGACATCTGGGCCGGAGTCATCTCCGATACGTACACCTCGTTGCGGCTGAGGGCGGCGGTTATCTCCCAGGAGCGGTCCGGGGGCACTCCAGCCACCAAGTATCCGTTGTCCGCGCTGACGCTTTCCACCCACGCCAGGGCGTTCAGGATTTCCCATGCTTTGCGGTCGTCGGTGGTGCGTAGGCGCACCTGGGGCTGCCCACGCTCCTGCAACAGTTCGGCCACGTCACCCTGTGCGATAAGCCGACCGTGGGACAGGATAGCCACGCTGTCACAGACCTGCTCCACTTCGTTGAGCAGGTGGCTGGAGAGAATGACGGTACGGTTTTCGCCGCCCAGTCCGCGTATCAGTTCTCGAACCTCGGCCATGCCCGCCGGGTCCATGCCGTTGGTCGGCTCGTCCAACACCAGCAGTTCCGGGTCTCCCAGCAGCGTATAGGCCAGCCCCAGGCGTTGCTTCATGCCCAAGGAGTAGGTCTGGAACTTGTCACCGCCGCGTCCGCCCAGGCCCACCTGTTCCAGCAGTAGGTCCAGTTCGGCGGGGTCGCCCTGACCAGAGATGCCCTGGAAGTAGGCCAGGTTGTTGCGCCCGGACATATACGGGTAGAAGCTGGGCGTCTCGATGAGAGCGCCGATGCGGTGCAGTTGCCGGTCCAGTCCTCCCTTTTCCGACGGCTGCCCGAAGAGGGTGAAACTGCCATCCGTGGGCCGCACCAGCCCCAGCAGCATACTCATCAGCGTGGTCTTGCCCGAGCCGTTGGGCCCCAGCAGCCCAAAGATGCGCCCGCGCGGCACGTTCAGCGAAAGCCCGTCCACCGCCAGCACCCGGCCGTACCGCTTGGTCAGACCGTCGGTCTGTATTACCGTGTCGTCCATTCCCGCCTCCCCTTTCCTGTATCCAGCATACGACGTTGCCGTATTCCGTACAAGGCAGGCTATGTGGATGGTGGCCAGTTCAAAGCCTTTTCGAGGTTGGACAAATAATCGGTAAAGGCTATACGTCCGGCCTCGGATGCTTGGACCCAGGTGCGGGGTTTTGAGTCAACAAACTCCTTGGTCATAGCCAGGTAACCGGCTTCCTCCAGCTTTCGCAAATGAGTGGTCAGGTTTCCGCCGGTAAGGCCGAGAGTCTTCTGGATGAAGCCGTAGGCCAGCCGCCCGTCTTCCGGCTGGGATACCAGCATGGTCATCATCCGCAGGCGGGTGGGTTGGTGAATGGTCTCGTCGAGGAAAATATCCTTGCTGTTCATGCCTGTCCGCTCTTGTGGATCCAGGCAGCGCCAAACAACGTTACGGCCAGCATTCCTGCGCCTGTGCCCAACGCCGCGAAATCGCCCGCGAAGTAGTCGGGAATGTAGAAAGCGGCGGCCATTCCGATACCCACAACGACCAGGGCAGGGAGGTGCATGATGCCGAAGAGGACATAGCCGAGACTGATGATTCCGATGGTGACGTGAGGTATTTTTTCTGCACCATCCTCAGACCACAATCCGGCGGTGCCGGATACCAGGAACGCCGCGGCAACCACAGCCATCCAGAACGCGAACACCCGAAGTCCGGCGCTTCTGGCGGTCGAGTGATCGGCGTTGCGCGAGCCCTCCCAGTGCCCGATCAGTGCGCTGCCAATCATTCCAGGAGTGCCGATGATTACCCACAGCGGCCCAGGGTACCAGGGATAGTTGGCCTCGAAGCCCGGAGCCAATTCCGCGATGGCGAACAGGGCGAAGAAATAGACCGACACCAGGGCGCCCCACAGCAGGAGTATGTACCCCGTCCCCGCCAGGTACAGGGAGCTGTACGACTGGGCCATGGTCCTGTGTATGGTGCGCCAACCCTCCTCGGGAGTTAACTCGGTTCTCTGCACGTTTGCCTCCTGCGGTGTTGTCATTAGGGTGATAAAATATCACAAACTAGTTTGTAATACAAACTTGCTGTGTCAGAGACGATTGCTAGACTCCCTCTCTCTTGAGGGAGAGGGTTGGGGTGAGGGTGAAATCGCTGGAATCCAAAGCTGTCTATTACTGTTCACGTTTTCTGGATTCCTGCCTTCGCAGGAATGACGGGAGTTTTGCAACCGTCACGTGTCGTTTACTGGAGCGTGCGGGTAGTGGGCCGCAATTGCACTAGCCGCGTTGAAAAAGAACGATGGGAACTTATAATGCGGGGGAGAATACACGACCGGAAATCAGGAGGCAGCGATGCAACTGGGAGCCATCTTTCCGCAGACCGAAATCGGGGCCGACCCGGCCGGGGTGCGCGACTTCGCCCAGGCCGCCGAGGATTTGGGCTACGAACACCTGCTGGTCTTCGACCACGTGCTGGGGGCAGACGCCAGCAAGCGCGAGTCATGGGAGCGTCCATACAGTTCGGTGGATATGTTCCACGAACCCTTCGTGCTCTTCGGCTACCTGGGAGCCATCACCCAGAAGCTGGAGTTCGTCACCGGCGTGCTGATTCTCGGCCAGCGACAGACGGCCTTGGTGGCCAAGCAGGCCGCCGAGGTGGACGTGCTGACCGGCGGACGCCTGCGTCTCGGCATCGGCGTCGGCTGGAACGACGTGGAGTACGAGGGACTGAACGAGAACTTCGGCAACCGGGGCCGCCGATCCGCCGAGCAGATCGAGGTAATGCGCCTGCTCTGGACGCAGGACGTCGTAGATTTCCATGGCCGCTACCACGACATCACCCACGCCGGCATCAACCCCCGACCAGCGAAGTCCATCCCCGTCTGGTTCGGCGGCGGCGCGCCCCAGGTGGTGCGGCGCATCGGGCGCATGGGCGATGGCTGGTTTCCGCAATTCCAGCCCGACGGCGAGGGGGCGGAGCGCATCGCCGAGATGCGTCAGATAGCGGTGAACGCCGGGCGAAACCCGGACGACATCGGCATCGAGGGCCGCATCGGCATCGCCACCGACGCGCAGGACGACTGGGGCAAGCTGGCCGAGGCCTGGGCCAGCGTGGGAGCTACCCACCTGTCGGTCAACACCATGCGCGCCGGCCTCAAGGGCCCCGACCAGCACATCGAGGCGATACGGCGGTTCAAGGAGACGGTGTCGGGGTAGGGCTGTCGTCCTGCTATCAGTCGTTAACTTGTATTGAGGTAGCCAAGTATCCGTTCGTCCTGAGCTTGTCGAAGGATGAACGGATTTGACTTTGGTCAGTATGTCGCTAGTCCCGGAACAGACGGGCCACCCGGTCCAGTATCCGGTTGCCGACCTCGTACTTGGTCAGCAGGGGCAGTTCCTCGACGTTCATGTCGCGGTCTATAAGCGTGACGCGGTTGGTGTCGGTACCGAAGCCGCTCCCCTCGCTGGTGATGTCGTTGGCGGCGATGAGGTCCAGGGACTTCGACGTTACTTTGGCGGCGGCGTTGGCGACCAGGTTCTCGCTCTCGGCGGCGAAGCCCACGCGCACAAAATCGCCCCGCGCCGTCGCCAGTATGTCCACGGTCTTGGCGAGCTGGATGCTGAGGTCGTCGTCGGACTTCTTGATCTTCTGGTCTGCGGTGGTCAGCGGGCGGTAGTCGGCCACCGCCGCGGCCATGATGAGCGCATCAGCCTCCTCGGTCCGGGCCAGAACCGCGTCGCACATCTGCTGGGCCGTGGATACCGGCACCACCTCCACCAGCGGCGGGTTGGGCAGCCCTTTGGCGGCGGAGACCAGCACCACCCTCGCGCCCCGGTCGCGGGCGGCCTCGGCCACGGCGTAGCCCATCTTGCCGGAGGAGTGGTTGGTGATGACGCGCACCGGGTCAATCGGCTCGGCTGTGCCGCCCGCGCTGACCACAACGGTGCGGCCCGACAGGTCGCCGTTGCGGCCCAAGGTGTGGGCGATGTAGCCCAGCAGTTCCGGCGTTTCCAGCAGTCTTCCCCAGCCGGTCAGCCCGGAGGCCAGACGTCCCTGGCCCGGCCCGGCTATGACGGCCCCGCGCTGCCGCAGTCGCCCAAGGTTCTCCTGTGTTGCCGGGTGCTCGAACATATCGGCGTCCATCGCCGGAGCCACCATCAGCGGGGCCCTGGAGGCTACAACCGTGGTCGTCAGCGGGTCGTCGGCCATGCCCATTGCCAGCTTGGCGATGGTGTGGACGGTGGCGGGCGCGACCACGATGACCTCGGCCTGCCGCGCCAACTCCACGTGTTCCACGGCATACTCGGAATCGGCGTCGAAGGCGTCGGTGACCACCGGGCGATGGGTGAGGCTGCGGAAGGCCAGCGGGGTCACGAACTGCGTCGCCCCGCGGGTCATGATGGTGTCCACCAGCGCCCCGGCCTGCGTCAGCTTGCTGGCCAGATCGAGAGCCTTGTAGCAGGCGATGCTGCCGGTGACACCCAGTACCACTCGCTTGCCGCTTAACACGCCGCTACCTCCCTTCTTAACCACAGAGAGCACGGAGAGCACAGAGAATTACTTTCCATATAAATATAGATAAAACTCTGTGCTCTCTGTGTCCTCTGTGGTTAATCCGTGGCTAATCCGGGTTCTGGTTCAGGTCGTAGATGTGGCGCAGGCCGATGAGGGTCAAGTTGGGGTTGATGTGGTCGAAGATGCCGGTCTCGCGGGAGATGACGTCGGCGAGCCCGCCGGTGGCGACCACACAGGCGAACCCGCCCAACTCGCCCTTGATACGCTCCACCAGCCCCTTGACCAGCTCGGCGTAGCCCAGCACCAGCCCGGCTTGCAGCGCCGACGTGGTATTCTGGCCGATGGCCGATGGCGGCGGCGTCAATTCTATGCGCCGTAGCTGGGAGGTGTTGAGGAACAGGGCCTCGGCGGCCACGCTGATGCCCGGCGCAATCGCCCCGCCGAGATACACGCCCTCCGGGGATATAACGTCGAACACGGTGGCGGTGCCGAAGTCCACGATTATCGTCGGGTAGCCGTACAGTTCCTTGGCCGCCACGGCATCGGCGATGCGGTCGGCACCCACGTCGCGCGGGTTGTCGTAAGCGATTTGCAGCCCGGTGCGGACGGCGCCGGTCACCGTCAGCGGCTGTACGTCGAAATAGGTGGAGGCCACTTCCTCGAATACCCCGGTCAGCGGAGGGACCACGCTGCACATGGAGACTTCGGTAATTTCCTCGCGCTGCACGCCGTTCAACTGCAAGAGGCTCGTGAGCAACAGCCCGTACTCGTCCGGCGAGCGGCGCGAATCGGTGGCGGCCCGTATGGTGGTGACCAGTCCCGAATCGCCGAATACGCCGATGGTCACATTGGTGTTGCCAATGTCGAGAGCCAGGAGCATGGCTATTCCCGCTGGTGAAATTAGAATACGTAACGCGGGAAATTATAAGACAGGGAGGGAAGCGGGACAAGAAACGCGAGTCGGCGCGTCAAAGAGGCGGCAAACCCGTCCAGCCAATATGCGCTATAATCAGCGGGACGCATGGGCAATCCTACATTAGTGTGAGTTTTGGCGGGAATGAGTAGCAAATTTCTGGAACGGCTGGATGAGATTCGTGAGGGCGCGCCGCCCCAGTTGGGCTTTGGCCCGCGCCGCGGGGAAAAGACACCTGGACTGGCGCTGATAGTGTCGGCGGAAGGCAAGGACGGCGCTGCCACGGCCAGCGGACTTGCGCCCGATGCGATTATCGTGTCCGGTACGGCAGTGATTGATGCCGGCCAAATCAGTGAAGCAGCCGGGAGTGTGCGCTGGGGAGCGCGGACGGCGTCCTTGTCCGTCGAATCCGCCGCCGCCTGGCGCGAGGCCGGGGCCGACCCCATCGTCTTTTCCCTGGCGGATACGGCACTGGGCGCGGTCACTTCCAGGGACGCGGCGCGAGTCCTGATTGTAGACGCCGGTTTGCCCCCCGAAGAACTGCGCGACATCAACCCTCTGCCGGTGGATGCCGTGCTGGTGTCCTTGCCCGGAGACCCGGCTGACTGGACGCTCCAAGACCTGGCGGGCATCGCACGGGTCAGCGGGCGCGTGGGCAAGCACCTGCTGGCCGAGGTTTCCGGCCCTCCCGACAGTGATACGCTGGAGGCCTTGCGCAACGCGGGGGTGGCCGGCTTGGTGGTCGGGCTTTCGCTGGGCGAGGAAGCCATCTCGGGCCTGAAAGACGCGCTGCTGAATATGCCGCGCCCCGGCGCCGACCGCCGCAGCCGTTCCAGCGCCATCCTGCCCGGCTCAGTATACACGGCTCGGCGTCCCGCTCCCGCCGAAGACGACCCGGACGACGACGATTAACAGGATAAATTCCCTCTCCTCTTGGAGAGTTAGCATGCAAAAGGTTCCCTCTCCCTCTGGGAGAGGGTTAGGGTGAGGGCGTCCCCATGACCGAAGATCAGTTACCGGGGAACGAGCCGGAAGACGGGCAACACGAACATGTCCACGAGCAGCACGAACACTATGGCGTGCTTCCCGCCGACGGCGTGGAGGACCTGACCGACAAGCTGACCGGCTATATGTACGAAATCGAGCTGGGCGGCCTGTCGGACATCATGGGCCAGGTGCTGGACGACTTCGCCGAACAGTCCGGCGGGATGCCGGAAGACCTGATGTCCCGCGACGCCTTCGAGCAGATTTCCCGCAGCCAGCTCGCCGTCACCTTGGCCTACCAGTTGGGGCGGCTGGAAGGCCGCTCGCCGCAACTGGTGGAAAACCTGGTGGCCCGCGCCATAGAGTCCTACGGCTTCCTGCCCGTGGACGAGTCGGAGCAGATTACCGACGCCGACATGGAGAACCCCAAGGTGCAGGTCTACCCACGAGTCCGACGCATGAAGTACGTGGAGCCTCAGATATTGCAGGTGCAGCCGAGACAGGACGGCGACGGCAATCCCACGCCTGAGTAACAAACGCCCAGCACGGGAGCCGCAATAATCATGTCAGTCATCTAATCGAACGAATCACAGTTCAAGACACGACGGGAGATGACCGATGACCACTGCCAACTATGACCTGCTGCTCACCGGCGGCACCCTGCTGGACCCGGCCCAGGGCATCAACGACCGCCGTGACGTTGCCTTCAAGGACGGCGTGGTGGCCGCCGTTGCCGAGCGCATAGACGCCGCCCAGTCCGCCATGACCGTGGACGTATCCGGCAAGCTGGTCACGCCGGGGCTGATTGACCTGCACGGCCACTTCTACCACGGCGGCAACCCCACCTCGGTCAACCCCGACGTCATCTGCCTGTCCTCGGGAACCACCACCGGCGTTGACGCCGGCAGCGCCGGTTTCCTCAACTACCAGGCCATGCGCGACTACGTGTTCCCGGCCCACCGCACCCGGCTGCTGGCCTTCCTGCACGTCGGCGCCGTCGGGCTGGCGGTCAATCGCGTGCTGGGCGGCGGGCTGCACGATATGCGGGTCATTGATGTTGACGAGACCGCCGAGCACATCAAGCAGAACCCCGGCTTCTGCTTCGGCGTCAAGGTGCGGATGCACGTCAACGCCGTGGCCTACTGGAACGCCCACGAGGCCATGAGGGCCGCCCGCGAAGTGGCCGACAAGTCGGGCACCCGCCTGATGGTCCACGTCAGCGGCACGCCCATCCCGCTGCCCGACGTGCTGGAGTTCCTCGGCCCCGGCGACATCTCCACCCACGCCTTCAACGGCCACCCGGAGCACATGCTCGACCGCAACATGAAGATACGCCCGGAGGTGAAGGCCGCCGTTGACCGGGGCGTCGTCATGGACCTGGCCCACGCCGGCGTCCACTGCGACGTGGAGGTCACCCGCGCCGCGCTGGAGCAGGGCCTCGCGCCCCACACCATCAGCACCGACATCCACGTGCCGCCGCCGGAACGCACCGTCTACCAGATGAACGACCTGGTCAGCAAGATGCACGCCATGGGGATGCCGCTGGACGACGCCATCGCCGCCTCCACCAGCACCCCGGCGAAGGTGCTGGGCCTAGAGGACACCATCGGCTCGCTGGCCCCGGGGATGTGCGGCGACGCCGCCGTCTTCGACCAGCGGGAAGGCCACTTCGTCTGGATGGACTCGGTGGGCAACCTCCAGCGGGGAACAATGCGCCTCGACACCTTCGCCGCCGTCCGAGCCGGTCAGATGGCCTGGCGGGAAGGCCAGCTCGTCGAGATGGGCAACTGTTAGGAGAGATGTACAGCATATTCCCTCTCCCTCTGGGAGAGGGTTAGGGTGAGGGGCGTACCCTTTTTGCATCTACCCCGGGTTGGGCGTGGCGCTGACGGTAATCGGAGGATGGCCGGTGAGTTCGAAGACAAACTGGACCGGCTCGCCTTCCGGGAAGAGCGTTCGCTCCACCGCGACCATGATCATCGGCGCAAACAGATAGGGGTACTCGCGTCCCTGCGGATTTTCGTCCAGTTCAATCCGCACCACGGCCCGGTTGCCTTCCACGTCCAGATCCACCACCGACAGGGGATCTCCCCGCGCCGGACGCCACACGTAGTAGGCCGCCAGCAACGCCGAACTGCCGAATTCGATGCGGCCCAGGCTGGTGGAGTTGCCGTAGCTCCTCTTGCTGATGAACCCGTCCTCGAAGGAGTCCAGTTCCTCTTGGCTGACAATCACGAAGGGCCTGAGTTCCGCCGCGAAGGGGCCGGCCTCTTCCCAGTCCAGCGGAGACACCCAACCGCTGTTGACGTAGCGGAAGTCAGGTAAGCCGCTCTGAACGGATACCAGGGGCCTCACGTCGCCATTGCCGCCCCAGGCCATCAGCGACGCAACGCCGAAAGCCAGCAGCAACACCGCCGCCGTCAGCCGCAACGACGGAAGCGCCGGGAGCGTACTGCGGGTGGACACCGGGTTTGATTGTTCCTCAAACGAATCCATAACGTGCCGTTTATGATAACAAATCGGCCCTGATGCGAGTGAATGGTATATTGGCACCGGAATACTTACTTAATGACTCGCGCATCGGTAAATCATAGTTATATCCTACCCATATCCTATCTATTTTACAGTTGCTTTCTGATGGGTTGCGGGGGACATTAGAATGGGAGACCCTTTCGGGAACGGAAGGCTACGGAAGGCTGATCCCTCAAACCCGGATCTCTGGATGTATCAGGAATGCTGCCAATTAGCATTAGACGCTCGCCTTCAGATCGTTCAGGAAGGGACTAAATGCCCTACGCCGCCGACATCAGCCGCGCCAATCCAGCCTGTTTCCTGTTCCTGATAATCGAGTGCATGGGTATGGGCCACGATATACCGGGCCACAAGGGGCGAACCAAGGGTGAGATAGCTTCGGATGCGGTCAACCGGATTGTGGATACGCTGGTCCAACGCTGCTCCTCGGGCATGGAGGTGCGGGATTACTTCGACATCGGCATCCTCGGCTTTACCTCCGCTCATGGCAGCGGCCATCGGTTGGAAATTACCAGCCCCTTCCCCGGAACTTCCCGGGAGCAACCCTTCCTGCCTATCAGCCAGGTAGCGGAGGCTGCCCATATCGTAGAAAGGCGTGTCCGGGAGAACTACGGCGGGGAGGTGGTCGAAGTCAAGCGGCGGATGCCGGTCTGGTTGCAGGTCAAACCCAAAAGCTGGGACCCCATGCGGGGGATGCTGGAATTCGTGCAGCGACCACTGGCGGAATGGATCGAGCTGCACCCCAATTCCTACCCGCCCACCGTAGTCATCATCTGCGACGGGTGGGCCACCGACGGCGACCCGCAGAAGGCAGCGGACAGCGTAAAGAATCTGAAAACCAACGACGGCAACGCGCTGCTGTTCATCGTGCACCTCTCTTCGGCGCAAACCCGCCCCACTATGTTCCCTGCTCAGGAGCGCGGCCTGCCCTCTTTGGGAGAGGCCACCGACGATTCCAAATTGATGTTCCGTATGGCGTCGGCGTTGCCCGAAGGCATCCGAAGGCAAGCGGCCGACTTGAACATTCCGGTGGAAGAACGTTCCCGCGGTCTCATCCTGAACGCCGACGCCGTGGCCCTGGCGCAATTCCTGGACATCGGAACTCGCGGCCCGTCCAACCTGCGTTGACAGGAACCACAAAGGCCACAGACAAGGCAATGGTAAAATAGCCCTTCACTGGCGGTGCCAGCAGGGCGTCAACGACAAGGAGGCTTCCAATGCCCTATACCGCAGACATCAGTCGCGCCAACCCGGCCTGCTTCCTGTTCCTGATTGACCAGTCCGGCTCCATGACGCAGGCTTTGGCCGCACAGCCTGGGCTGCGCAAGATGGACCAGGCAGCGGACGCCATAAACCGGATACTGGACACGATTTCCCAGCGCTGCTCGCAGGGCATGGACATCCGCGACTACTTCCACATAGGAGTCCTCGGGTACAGCACCAACGCCACGGGCGGCCCGATTGTCACCAGCATACTGCCCGGCACCACGCCCGATCAGCCCTTCCTGCCCATCAGCCAGGTTGTGGACGTTGCCGAAGTGGAAGAGCGGCAGGTGAGGGAGAGCGACGGGGCCGGCGGGCTGGTGGAGGTGGCGCGGCGGTTCCCCATCTGGCTGCGGCCCCACGCCGAATACGGCACGCCCATGTGCCAGGCCCTTGAGGTCGCTGCCCAGGCCGTCGGGGAATGGGCGGGCCAGCATCCCGATTCCTTCCCACCCATCGTCATCAACGTCAGCGACGGCGCGGCCAGCGACGGCAACCCGGAAGGGCCGGCCCAGGGCATAGCCAACCTACAAACCAGCGACGGCAACGCGCTGATGTTCAACATCCACCTGTCCGACTCTGGAGGGATGCCCACCCTGTATCCCGACAGTGAAGAGCGCCTGCCGCCGGATGAATACGCCCTGACGATGTTCCGAATGTCATCCCCGTTGCCGGAATCCAGCCGCAGCCAGGCCGCCAGCCTCGACCTGTCGGTGAACGAGAATTCCCGGGGCTACGTTTTCAACGCTGATGGCACTGCGCTGGTGCAGTTCTTGGACATCGGCACCCGCGCCGCCTCCAACCTGCAATAGCCCAAAACTGCGCGATCGGAAATTTCCATGGGACTGCGACCATCAAGAATCTTCGAGACGGCCAAAGCGGGCAACCGACCTGGGGAGTGCGAAGACGCTTGCCGTGATTCCTACCCCTACAACGGCGGGTCGGCCAGAATCGCCGTCTGCGACGGCGCCAGCGAGTCCGCCTTCGCCAGAGAATGGGCGGAAATCCTCGCCGAAGCCTTTGTCCGCAGCCCCCTTGACTTGTCCAGCTTGGACGACGCTTCTCTGGCCATGTGGCTGTCCCCAGGTCAAGAAAAATGGGACCGGGCGGTGCCGTGGGAGCGCATTCCCTGGCACGGCGAGGCCAAGACCGGCGCTGGCGCCATGGCGGCGCTGCTGGGGCTGGAGATTGACCAGACAACCAATGAAGCCGGGGCCTTTTCCTGGCGGGCCTTGGCCGTCGGCGACTGCTGCCTGTTCGTTATCCGCAATGGCACCCTGGCCGTATCCTTCCCAATGGACAGCGCCGCCCAGTTCAACAACACCCCGTCGCTGATATGCAGCAACCAGGCCAACAACGCCGGACTGTGGCAGCGCGTACACCGGCTGCAAGGGGAGTGCCTGCCTGGCGACCTCGTAATCCTGGCCTCCGACGCCCTGGCCTGCTGGCTGCTGCAGGAGCGTGAGTCCGGCGGGAAGCCGTGGGAAACGCTGCTGGAATTTCACTCAAACCGCGAGTGGGATGATTGGCTACAGGCCCGCCGAAGTGAGCGCGCCATGCGCAACGATGATACAACCCTGATTATCGTCAAAGTAGAGTAAGCCTAGGGGAGATCAGATACGATGCCCTGGCCGTCCATCGCGGACTTCACCGCCGCCGTGCAGAACCCGGTGGTGTGCTTCAAAGACGGAGACCCGGAGCTTGCCGCCGGGCAAGTGGGGCTGCATCCCGCCAGGGGCACTCCGCTGGTCTATTCCGGCAATTTCGCCGCCGTGTACCCGGTGGAGTGCGGCGGAGGCCGCAAGTACGCCGTGCGCTGCTTCACCCGCGAGGTCAAGGACCAGCAGGAACGCTACGGCCATCTGGATGACTATCTGAGTGGCGTCCGGCCCGACGCTTTCGTCAGGTTTCAGTACCACGAGCAGGGCATTCAGATCAGGGGCGAATGGTATCCCATCGTCAAAATGACCTGGGTGGAAGGCAGGCGGCTGGACCGTTTCGTCGAGGACAACCTGAGCAGGCCGGACGTTATCCTCGATATCTGCGCCCGGTGGCGGGGGGCCAACGGCAGCCTGCGGGGCTTGGGCATCGCCCACAACGACCTGCAACACGGCAACGTCATGGTGCAGCATGACGACGCCCTCCGGCTGGTGGACTACGATGGCATATTCCTGCCCCGCTTCCAGGGAGAACCCAGTCCGGAACTGGGACACCAGCATTATCAGCACCCCCTGAGAACGGCTGATGACTACAATGACCAGGTAGACAACTTCCCGGCCCTGGTGATTTACCTCAGCCTCCTGGCCCTCAGCCACGACCCCGGCCTCTGGCAGAGGTTTTACACCCAGGAGAACCTGCTGCTCACCAAAAAGGATTACGCCGACCCGGCCAATTCCCAATGCTTCCATGCCCTGAAAAGCAACCCGGACGCCACCGTCCGCCATCTGGCCGGATTCCTGGAAGAGTGCTGCTCCCGGCCGCTGGAAGAAGTCCAGGACTTGGAAAGCGTCTTGGCCGACGCGCCATCCGTTACTGCTGCATCATCTGTCTCCGCTCAGGCCGCGGGGGCCGGGCCGCCTGCCCCGGCCGCGCCCGTCGTATCCGCGCCTCAGCCGCCGACGGGTCTCAGCTACCGCAGCCTGCTTCAGGGCGGCCAGTCTCCCCAGCCTGCCCCTGCGGCCACGGCCACCAACCCGACGCCGGCCAGTGTTGCCCCGCCGCAGTCCGCAGTCGCCAGCCCGGTGATGACTTGCCCCCAATGCAACCTCGCCAATCCGGTGGAGCTGGTCTACTGCGATGATGAGGGATGCGCTTCGGTTCTATACCCCGGCAACCGGTTCTGCGCTTACTGTGGGGAGAGTATTCCGGTCAACGGAAATTACTGCCCGGAATGCGGCTCGAGGTTAGTCTGAGCCCGACGGGATGAGATGCCGTAACTGCCAGCGGACGATACCGGCCACGGTAAAGTTCTGCGCCTACTGCGGCACGGGAACAGCCGCGCCCGCGCCCCCTCCGCCGCCCGCAGCGCCCCTTCCTCCACCGTCAACTGTTCCGCCACAGCCGGGCATACCGGAGAGGATTACCGCCTGGGTAGGGGCGCACAGGGTCCAGACCATGGGAGTCATTGCCGTTGCCGTCGGCCTTCTTGCCGCAGCGTTGCTGATTTCCAGGACAGGAGGCGATGAACCGGCGCCACTCTCTGCGCCCCCTGTCCAGCCAACCTCGGCTCCGGCAGCCGCGGTTCCCGTTGTGCCGCCCGCTCTGCCGCTGGCCGATATGGTGGAAGGCTCTCTGCCCGGCATCGTTGAAATCCGCACGGATTCCGGCCTTGGCACCGGATTCATCGTGCATGATGCCGGACTGGTAATCACCAATAAACACGTGGTGGAAGGAAACAGCCAGGTCAACATCAGGCTGGCGACGGGCGGGAATTACCAAGGCAGCGTAATCGGCACTCACTCCACCCTCGACCTGGCATATATCGAGATGGAATCCGGCGATACATTCAGTCCCCTGGCCTTGAGCGACTCCGATGCTATCCGGGTTGGGGATAACGTCATTGCCATCGGGTTTCCGCTGGGCCCAGAACTGGGACGCGAACCGTCGGTCACGAGAGGCATTATCTCGGCCAAGCAGGAGGACTTGGGCTTTCTGCAAACCGATGCTTCCCTGAATCCGGGGAACAGTGGCGGCCCGCTGCTCAACGAAAACGGCTGCGTGGTGGGCGTGAATACCGGCGCTATTGTTGGAACCGACGACGGCCAGACAATCAGCGGCATCAACTTCGCCATTCCGGTCAACGAACTGAGGGAGGCGTTGAGGGACGTTCCCGGCATTCCCGTCTGCCAGGAAGGCGCCGCGCCGCCCTCGCTCGCAGCCGCGTCCACCCCCACGCCCCTGCCAACGCCGGTTCCCCACACACCGGAGCCTGCCCCAACGCCCACAGCCACCCCTACGCCTACGTTGACACCCACGCCGGATCCCACCGCCACGCCAACGCGGGGATGCCGCGGTGTGGGGTTAAAAAAAAAGTGGGGGGGGGGGGGGGGGGGGGGGGGGGGGGGGGGGGGGGGG
>VXOI01000237.1 GCA_009840175.1 Chloroflexota bacterium
AATGACAACCGTAGGCGCAGCAAGCGGGAGGACCGAAATTCAGTTGACCGCCAGGGACTTCAGGGGGCAGGTCAATCCCGACTGGTGCCCGGGTTGCGGCGACTTTGGCGTGCTCAACTCATTGCAGCGGGCCTGCGCCGAGATGGGTTTGCAGCCCCATGAGATACTGACAGTCAGCGGTATTGGGTGCTCGTCCAACCTGCCGGGCTACTTCAACTCCTACGGGATGCACACCCTCCACGGTCGCGCCCTGGCGGTGGCCACTGGCGCCAAGCTGGCGAACCACGACCTCACCGTGTTCGTGACTGGCGGCGATGGCGACGGCTACGGCATCGGCGGCAACCACTTCGCCCACTCCGCCCGCCGCAACATAGACCTGACCTACGTCGTGATGAACAACCAGATATATGGCCTCACCACTGGTCAGGTTTCCCCCACCAGCAGCTACGGAATGAGCACCAAGAGCACTCCCCACGGCAGCGTGGAAGCCCCGGTCAACCCCATCACCAGCTCCATAATGAACGGCGCAACCTACGTCGCTCGCGGATACAGCGGCGACGTTCGCCACCTCACCGAGCTGATAAAGGGGGCCGTGAACCACAAGGGATTCGCCCTGATAGACGTGTTCAGCCCCTGCGTCACCTTCAACCGAGACAATACCCACGATTTCTTCAAGGACCGCATCGTAAAGCTGGAAGACGAGGAGCACGACTTCTCGGATTGGAAGCTGGCTTGCGAGAAGGCATTGCAGTGGGGAGACACCATCTACACTGGCTTGTTCTTCCAGAAGGAATCGGTCTCCTTGGTGGAAGCTGAACCTGTGCTGTCCAAGGAAGGCCCTCTGGCCCACCGCCCCCTCGGCCTGAGCGAAGACCAGGCCCAGCGCATTATCCAGCGCATGATGTAGGCTTCTGCGTCATTCGAAACGTCTTTGGGGAGCGTCCATTGAGGCGCTCCCTTCTCTTTTAGCCTGGAGAGGCACTGAGTATAGGCCATGTGCGTTGTGGTTGCCCATGCCTGCGCCTTGCTTTAATATCTACCCAGAGCGTCCCAAGATTCCAGAATCCGGTCAGTAAGCGGAAAAGGAGACAGCGTTGGCTACGTCCATTGTCATGCCGCAGTTGGGCTACGATATGCGCGAGGGCACCGTCGTGCGCTGGGTCAAGCAGGAAGGCGACGAAGTTGTTGCCAACGAAGTCATCGCCGAGATAGAGACCGACAAGGCGGTTGTCGAATTCAAGCCCACCACCGGGGGTGTGCTGCGCCGTATCGTGGCTGGCGAAGGCGAAGCCGTCCCGGTGGGCCAGCTCATAGCCGTGATCGGCGACGCTGACGAAGCTCTGCCCGACGACCTCGCTGGTCCCGCCGTAGTGACCGCCTCCGAAGCGGCCCCAGCGCCGGAACCCGCATCCGCTCCGACTCCTCTCACCGCTGCTGCTTCCGCCCCCTCGGGTGAAGTTCGCGCCTCGCCCATCGCTCGCCGGCTGGCCCGTGAGCGCGGAGTAGACCTGTCCACGATAACTGGCAGCGGCCCCGGCGGGCGCATCGTGGAGGCCGACGTCCTGGCCGCCGCCGATGCCGCCCGCGCCGCCGCTGACGCCGGACGTGTCCTCGCTTCGCCACTGGCCCGTCGCCTCGCCCGCGAGCGCGGAATAGACCTGGCTGCCCTAACCGGGACTGGCCCTGGCGGGCGCATAGTCGAAGCCGACATAAACACCGCTGCTGCCGCCTCTCCGCCTGTCCCTGAACCACAGCCGGAACCCGCGCCTGCTGCCGCGCCTGATTCCGCTCCGGTTCCCGAAGGTGCGGAACGCGCCGAGCTTTCCAGAATGCGCCAGGCCATCGCCAGCGTTACCTCCGGCAGCAAGCGCGAGGCCCCGCATTTCTACGTCTCCGTAGACATTGATATGACTGCGGCCATGGCACTGCGACGCAACATTAACGATGAACTGCCTGCCGCAAGCCGCGTTAGCGTCAATGACCTCATAGTCAAGGGGTCGGCTCTGGCCATCGGCAAGCATCCCAAGTTCAACTCCTTCTACCGCGGCGACTACCTGCAAATGAATTCGTCCATCAATGTCGGCATTGCTATTGCCCTTGAGTCGGGCCTCATCGTTCCTGGCATACCGGAATGCGAGAACAAGACCCTGGCCCAGATTGCCGCCGCCAGCCGCGACCTGATTGACCGCGCCAACAATGGCAGATTACAGGCCGAGGAATATACTGGCACCACCTACAGCATCAGCAACCTGGGAATGTTCGATGTTGACAGCTTCACCGCTATCATCTTCCCGCCCCACGCCGCCATCCTCGCCGTGGGCGCGGTGAAGGAGCAGCCGGTAGCCCGCGATGGACAACTCGCCATCGCCGAGATTATGAAGGCCACCCTCTCCGTAGACCACCGCGTGGCCGATGGAGCCGAAGCCGCCCAGTTCCTCATGGAAATCAAGCGCCTGCTGGAAAAGCCCGTCAGCCTGCTGTTGTAGGAGGTGTGGAAACGGCATGACTGAGACACACGACGCGGCGGAGCAGTGGATTATCCTGCCCGGAACCACCATCGGAGGCGAAGTGGGGACTTTCAGCGTTGACTTCGTGATTCGGAACCGGAACGGGTCGCAGGCCAAGACGTTGAACGGAGTGGTGGACACCGGCGCGTCATTTACTGTAGTTCCTGCGCAAATCCTGGACGAGTTGGGTATAGAGCGCGAGGAAACGAAGGTGTTCAGCTTTGCCGACGGCTCCAGGCGGGAACTTTCCATCGCATGGACGGAAATGGAGTTGCAAGGACAGCGCGGGAATGTCTACGTCGTATTTGGCCCGGACAGCCGCAAAACCCTGCTGGGGGCATTAGCCTTGGAGACCTTCGCCTTGGCTGCTGACGCCAAGTATCGCCGCTTGATTCCCGCTGAACTTACCATATAGCTAAGGAGAATAGTCGTGCCCAACCTCACTGGCGGCCAAGCCGTTGCCGAATCCCTGAAAGCCCAGGGCGTTGATACCGTATTCGGCATCATCAGCATACACAATCTCGACCTCTTCGACGCCCTGTTCGACCGGCAGGACAGTCTGCGGTTCATCGGCGGACGGTTGGAGTTGGGCTGCGGCTTCATGGCCGACGGCTACTCCCGCGCCACCGGCAAGCCCGGCGTGCTGATTACCAGCACCGGGCCGGGCGCCGCCGACTCGGTTGGCGCCATGGGCGAAGCCTACTTCTCCGGCTCTCCCTTGCTTCAGGTCACCACCAACGTCGAGAGTGACTTTATCGGGCAGGGCCGCAACACCACCCACGAGACCAAGAACCAGTTGGGCATGTTTGAGGCCGTGACCGACTGGAACGCCATGATTGGCGAAATCGAAGCCATCCCGGACAACCTGCTGGAAGCCTTCCAGCGTTTCCAGAACCGCCGTCCTCGCCCCATCGAGCTGGAACTGCCCACCGACCTGCTAGGTAATAGTGCAGACGTGGAAATCATCGGACCCCGCGATGTCGGCATACCCCAGGGCGACCCTGCCATGGTGGAGCAGGCCCTCCGGTTGCTGCTCAAGGCGCGCCGCCCCGCCATCATCGTGGGCGAAGAAGTGCAGATGCTCGGTGGTACAGACGAAATCGTCCACCTCGCCGAAACTTTGGGTGCTCCGGTGGTTACTAGCGACGGCGCTAAAGGGGCCTTCCCCGAAGACCATCCCCTCTCGCTAGGGCAGATGCTAGGCCGCCGCATCTGGGGTGAAAATCCTGTGCAGGACTGGCTCGCCACCTGCGACGCCGTGGTCATCCTCGGCTCCATCATGCCCCATCGCTCCACCACTGGCGTCCAGCTCAAGCTGCCGGAGACCGTCGTCCACGTCCTGCTTGACGGCGAGTCCATCGGCAAGAACTACGATGCCACCGTGCCCATCGTTGCCAACTCGCAGGCCGTGGCCCGCCAGTGGCTTGATGCCATCGGCGACAGCGACGTCAGCAAGGGCCAGTCCTACGCCGACGAAGTGGCATCACTGAAAAAAGACATCCAACGGAACTTGCAGGAAACCTGGGGCAATGAGTTGAGGGTGTTTGAAGCCGTCCGAGAGGCCACCCCACGGGAAACCGTGTTCTCGCTGGACCCGACGGTACCCGCCAGCCGCGCCGCCCGCTGCCTGCCCATCTATGGCCCGCGCAAGTATATGCACCCCCACGGCTGGGCCGGCCTCGGCTTCGCCTTCCCCGCTGGCCTCGGCGCCAAAATCGGTCAGCCCGACAGCCCAGTGGTCTGCATCACCGGCGACGGCGGCTTCCAGTACAACTTCCAGGAACTCGCCACCGCCGCGCAGTATGACATACACCCGGTTATCCTGATGTTCAACGACAATGCCTGGGGCGTGCTCAAGAAGTACCAGCAGGACCGCTTCGGCGACCGTCTCTTCGCCACCGACCTGGTCAACCCCGACTTCGCGAAGCTGTTCGACTCCTACGGCTTCGGCGCAACCCGCGTGTCTTCGGTGGCCGAACTTGGCCCGGCGCTGGAAGCCGCCATCTCATCCGGCAAGACCCACCTCGTCGAGGTATCCATCCCTGACGGGTTCGGCGCATTGGTCTAACCCGCACGAGGCGTCGTAAACCTTGCTGGTAGGGGCGGGTTTCAAACCCGCCCCTATGCTGTCACTCGTCTAAAGTAGCTCTGAACCGACATTAAACCCCAATGCCATTTCGACAGCATTCGTGTAACCTTTCCTCAAGAGTTTGGGAGATTAGGGACGCATGACCGAGCTTGCAGGTATACATGACACGCAATACAGGCAGCGGCAATACCACCGCCGCGTCTACCCGCTAGACGCCCGCCTGCTGACCGAGGAGCAGATTGCCGTCGCCTTCGCCATGACCTCCCGTGTGCCGGACCCGTTCGACGTAATCGCTCAGCGGGTGAGTGAAGAGAAGGCCGCCGACTTCCACGAGCGCTGGGTGCTGGGATACGGTCACGCATCGGTGGCCGAGCACGCCGTGGTTCATCTGGCCATCGAGAATATCTCGCGCCTGGCTTGCGACGGTCTGGAGGACAACCGTCTCGCTTCCTACACCGAGAAGTCGTCGCGCTACCAGGTTATAGACGCCGATTGTTTCCACACCCCAGCCGAACTTGACGGCCACCCTGCCCTGAAGCGGGAATACGAAACCACCTGTCGGTATCTCTTTGCCGTTTACCAGCAACTCATTGACGGCTGTATCGAATATCTGAGATGCGTCCACCCCCAGCGGGGACGGGAGAGCGATTCCGCTTATTACCTGCGGCTCCGGCGCATCGCCACCGACGGCTGCCGCTCCGTCCTGCCTGCTGCCACTCTGACCAACGTGGGTATCACCGCCAACGCCCGCACCCTAGAACACGGCATATCCAAGCTGATGTCATCAGAGCTGGAGGAAGAGCGGCAGTTGGGGGAAGCGGTGCGAGAACAGGGCAGAACCGTCACGCCCACATTGATCAAGTACGCAGGCGAAGTGCCGTACTTGAAACAGCGCCCTCAGGTTCAGAGGAGCCTGCAAGAGCATCTGACAGAAGGCGAAGAAAAACTCCTGTCGTCGGTCGAAGTCCGCCTTGTCCACTATGACCAACAGGCCGAGGACAAGCTGGCGGCGGCGCTGCTGTACGGAGCGTCCGAGTTGGACTACTCGGCGGTCTGGGATCGGGTGCAGGCCATGACGGCTGGGCAGCGGCAGCGGGTAATAGACGATTCGCTCTCGGGCATCGGCACTCACGACGCCCCCCCGCGAGAGTTGGAGGTAGTGGACTATACCTTCGAGTTCCTGCTGGACTACGGCGCTTTCCGGGAGTTCCGGCGGCACCGGATGCAGACCTACCTGCCTCAGCCGTTGACCGTGGCCCACGGTGTACGCATTCCGTCGGTGATTACTGATGCCGGGCTGGATACTCTGTTCGCGGATGCCACTGGCGCAGCGGAACGCACTTTCCATAAGATTTGCGAAGGATTGTCTCCCGTTGTGGCCCAATACGTCGTCACTCACGCCCACAAGCGGCGGCTGCTGTCCAAGCTGAACCTGCGGGAGTGCTACCATCTGTTCAAGCTGCGCACTTCACCCATGGCCCACGAGTCCATCCGCGAACCGATGCTTGAGGCCCTGCGGCTGGTTTCGGAAGTGCACCCGCAGTTTTTCCGCCACTTGCAGCTAAGGGACTAGAGTGTCTTCAACCGCGCGGCGACCCCTGCCAGTCGCGCTCCCAACTCCCTCGCCTGCACCAGGTCCTCTTGGGTAACGGCTCCGGCAGCGGTTGCCCCGTAGTACGAGCCGGAGGTGCGCATCCGCTCCGACCACGGCAGCCCGACAATGACCATGCCGCAGGCCATCATCCAGTGAATCAACTGCCCCAGGGTGGTCTCAAGGCCCGAGTGCCGCCCCGTTCCGGTTGTGAAGGCAGCGCCCGGACGCCCGGCCAGCGCCAACTCCTCCCACAGGTCGCCCTGGTCATCCAGCCACTGCTTGAAAGAGCCGGTGATGCCGCTCCAGTTGGGCGAACCCAGAATCAACCCATCGGCTGCCAGCAGGTCGTCCCGTGACGCCTCCTCTATCGTCTTGAGAGACGGTGACGCCACGCCCGACGCCTCAACACCTTCAGCAACGGCCTGTGCCATGCTTTCGATGCTTCGGCCCTTGGCGTCGTAGAGGACGAGGACGGTGAGCTGAGAGACCATATTCGAATCCAACAGGAACTGCGAGGCAATTATCTCAGGAATTCTTCCCGCTTGAGGGAAGGCCGGAGGGGCCGACGAGACTCCGGGCTAAGGAAGCACAGCCTCCAGCACAATGTCGCCCGCAATGCCGACGGACGCCAGGGAAAGAGGGCCGCGAGTCAACTGCACCGTGTCGAATTGCGATAGGGAGTTCTCCATATCCAAAGCGAGGGTTCCCCAGCCGTTTTCGTCAACATCCATGTCCCCGGCCCACATCCTTTCCTCGCCCTGCATGAACCATACGTGATAGGTTGAGCCAGCTTCCAGTGGATCGAGGTGCGACGCCATAATCACGCCCATATCACCTTCGCCTGACATCACCAGTACCCCCCGCGCCTGGCTATCCGGCTGCATCGGGTCCATCAACACTGACTGATTTCCCGGCTGGGCCAAAGTGGTTTGCAACAGTTGAAGGCTGCCCTGCATTTGAGAAACTGAGTCCGACGCCAGCGCCAGTTGTGCCGCAGCAGTGGCCTTGCTCTGGTCCATTTCCTCCCGCAGCAGGTTGTTTTCTGCCTTCATGTCGTCCATCTGACCGGAAATCTGGACGTTGAGGGCGATTGCAATGGCTACCACTGCCACTGCTGCGATGGCGGTGACTGGCATCAGCAGGCGCGGCCAGCGGCCGCCAAGGGCCGAATACACCCCGGCCCATCCCCTCGACGGGCGGCGAGCGGTTACCGATACCGTTGGTGCTTCCGGCTCGGAAAGTTCGGCGGCGGTCAGAATCCGTGCTCGTAGCCGTTCTGGCGGCGTCTCGACCGGCGCTGAATACGCCAGTGCCGTGGATGTCAGCAGATGGTCTTCGACCAGCGCGGCGCATTGCAGGCAGTCCTCGATGTGGTCAAGAACCGTCTGCTCCTCGTCCGGTTCCAAAGCGTCAAGAGCGAACGCTTCCAGCAGGTCTTCTGGATGTGTCACCCTACTCGTAGCCATCTTCCTGCAACACCGTCCGCAGCTTTTGCATCGCCAGGCGCACCCTGGTCTTCACCGTGCCAAGGGGTTGAGACAGCTTCTCCGCCATTTCCGACTGCGAATACCCCTCGAAGTAAGCCAGCTCAATGACCTCTCGCTGGTTGTCCGGCAGGGTTGCCAGCGCCCGCATAATGCGCTCCCGGTCGAGACTCTGCGCCACCTGGGCCTCCACCGGCGGCTCGGACGAAGGGAGCCGCTCCAGTGTGTCGTATCCTTCAGGGTCAGTCATAGTGGTGGTGCGGCGGCGTGAGCGTATCACGTCCACCACCCGGTGGTGCGTTACGCTCATTATCCAGGATCGCGGATTTCCCCGGCTGGCATTGAAGCTCTCGGCCTTCAGCCAGATGTTCAGGAAAACGTCCTGGGTCACTTCCTCTGCCAGTGGCGGCTGTTTCAGCATATGCAGCGACAGGGAGTACACCGGCGTCATATAGCGGTTGTACAGCGTATTCAGAGCGTCTTTGTCTTTGGCGGCGATGCGCTCCAATAACTGTTGATCGTCCGGCTCTTCCGGCGCGGGCGTCTGGTCTGTTCTCGGACGCTGTGCCGCCAATTCTTCATCCATCACTGTATACGTCGGTCAAGTGTGGCCGGATTTGCGGCGCGGCGTCAGTTGAGCCGACTAAGGGTAGCGCGGATGGACTCGATCCATGACTTGACCTGCTGACTGTCTTGTGCGTCGGGGGTTTCATTCAGGTAAGTCTCCAGGCTGCGGATGGCAGCCCGGTACTGCTGAAGTTGATACTGCACCTCCGCTAGGTCCCTATACAGCGGCGTTGCCTGTGGATTCACCAGAATCATGCGTTGGGTGACGCCGACGGCCTTTTCCGGGGCGCCGGTACGCTCGTAGACGACCTTGAGGTTGTTCAGCAGGCGGAACAGGAACTCGTACTTGGTGCAGGGGGTGAGATAATCGTCCCGCCACGTCATCCGCGGCCCGAACAGTCCTTCCGCCAGACGGCGGCAGTCGGCGATACTGAGAGCCGCGCCGCCGTTGAAAGCGTCAAAGTAAACTTCCGAGCCTTCCAACCCGACAAGGAAGTGGCCCGGCATACCCACTCCCCGGCAGCGGAGTCCCACTCGTCGCGCAACCTCCAGGAACAACAGCGACAGCGTAATGGGTATCCCTGTATGGGTATCCATAACCCTGTTGAAATAGCTATTGTCGGGGTTGTAGTAATCACCGGAATTCCCCTGAAACCCCTGTTCCTCAAATAGGTAGCGCCCCACAATTTTGGCCAGTTCTTCCGGCGGCAACCACTCAGGGGCGCGTTGACGCACGGCATCGGCGAATTCGTCCAGTCTCTCTAGATACTCCGCCACATCCAGTTCTGGGTATTCCTCGCCAGCCACAAGCAATGCGGTCTGCCCCAGGTCCAGGTCTTCCTCGGGACGGGCAATCATGCGGGCAAATTCTTCGCGAAAGTGGTCGGCCCTGGATGGGCCGCTGCCGGAATTAATCATCTATCTGCTTGCCGGTATGGCTGGGAAGCCGAGCCTGCGCCAGTTTGCAGCAATGGGCAGTCACTGCTGGATGATAAAAGCGTCGAACACTGACTCCAGGTTAGGCAGCTTGTCCAACGACCATATCGCTTCTAACGCCCGGTCGCTTTGGCCTCCGGACAGCGCCGCGCCTGCAAAATTTCGGAACTTGGCTTCCACCTCGGCGTCGCTCATCGGATTCCTGCGGTGACCCTTGGGCCAGGCCGTGTGTGCAGTGTGTCTCTCGCAGTCGGAGCCTGTGAGAGTAATGCGACAATTGTATTCGCCGGGATAGCGGGCGGTGAAGTCTGCATCTTCGACCAGGGTCATACGCGACATAACATTCCGTATCGCCTCGCTGGCAATGCGCTCATCGGCAAAGCTGGTTGGCGTCACCGGCCCGTCCAGCAACGCAGAGGCGACCAGCCACGGGATACTGTGGTCTGCGGTCTCCCGTGTCTTCGGGTCCCACTTCTCCGGCTCACTGGATGCCGTGCTGGCTGCCACTTTGTAGGTATCTATGTGGATAGAGCGGATGCTGTCCACTGACACTTTATCCCGCAATTGCAGCGCCAGCCCTATGGGGGCCTGTGTATGAATCTGCGACGGGTACGCTTTGAAAATTGTCTGAGTAATGCGGAAAGGGTCATCTTGGCTCCGCAAATCTCCCAGTGGAAAGTTAGGTATAGAGACCGCCCTCCCTACCGCCTGCTCCCATAGTCCCCGCCGTCCCTCGAAAGGCTCGCCCGGACCGGACATGCCCTTGGCTGCCAGTTGTGCGGCGAACACCGCCGACCGGGAGGCGCTGGCAGCAGCGCAACCCTTCCACATCGAAAGCTCGCCGGTGCGAGTAACTCCCAGTGGAAGGTGGGGAGATATAGCCAGCGAAATAGCGTTTCCGGTCTGCTCCCGGTCCAGCCCCATTACTTTCGCCGCTCCACAGACTGCCCCGATGACGCTGAAGATGCCTTGGTCCCAGCCCAGATCGCTGGCCACCACCTCATCAGATAGACGACAAAACACTTCGTAAGCCAAGGCGACCGCCGTAATCACAGTGGGGCCATCGGCTTTAAGCGGGTCGGCCACCGCCAGCACGGCCGGAATCATGTCGCTGGGGTGCCCACCGCCCGGTGAAAAATAGGAATCGTTGCAGTCCAGGTAGCGCACGGCCACCCCATTGGCGAAGGCCGCCAGATCAGGTGTGGTATGAAGTGAAGTCCCCAGCACCCGCGACGCCATGCCGCTCTGCACGCCGTCGGCCAAGCTACGCGCGATAGCCGCCGGTTCTGAATCGTAGCCGCCGATAGCGCAGCCCAAGGTGTCCAAGAGAGTGCGCTTTACTTGCTCCACTACCGCAGGTTCCAACTCTTCATAGGTCAAGCCGCAGGCGTAGGAGCTCAACATATCGGTCGTGCGATCCATCGGTCTCTTCTCCGGTGACATTCCCGCACACTCCGTCATTCCCGCGAAATCGGGAATCCAGAGGGCTTTTAGATGCAGACTTGCAGTACTTTCGTCCTCCGACAAGCTCAGGACAACGACCACAATGTCTATCGCAACACAGCCTCAGCCATGCGCTCCAATTGCTTCCCCATCTCGTATTCGTTGGCGACGTGGTCAGGCCGCACCACGACCCGGTCAGCCCCGGCGTTCAGGTACGAGCGCACAACATCGCCGTCCGCGGGCTGGCCGTACACGCTGATGGTGATGGACTTGGGATCCCGGCCCACCTCTGCTGCCATGGCGTCGAGACGGCGGCGGCTGTCCTCCACCTCGGCGGGAGTGACCCGGTTGGGCAGCCAGCCGTCGGCATGGGACACGATGCGGCGCAGCACGTTGCGAGCCATGCCGCCGATGATTATGGGCGGGTGCGGCTGCTGGGTGGGCTTGGGGTAAGACTTTACCGGCGGGAAGTTGAAATACTTGCCGTGGTACTCCGCCTCATCCTTCGTCCAGAGTTCCTTCATCACTTCCAGGGCCTCGCGTGTCTGCGTCCAGCGGTGCTCGAAGTCGCCTCCGAAAATCTCCGTCTCTTCACGCAGCCAGCCGGTGCCGATTCCGAACAGGAAACGCCCGCCGCTGAAGCGGTCGAGCGTGGCGATTTCCTTGGCCAGCAGCAGCGGATTGCGCTCGGGAACCAAGGTAATGCCGGTGCCCAGCTTGATGGTGCTGGTGGCCCCCGACGCCCGGGCCAAGGCGATGTATGGGTCGGTGAAGTGGGAGTAAGTCCATGGAATCTCCCCTCCCGTGGCCGGGAAGGGACTGTCGCTCTCCACTGGGACTGCCGGGTGTTCAGCGTACCATATGGACTCGAATCCCAGTTCCTCCGCCTTCTTCGCCATAAAGGCCGGATCAACGGTGTAGGCGGGCAACGGTGTCGAAACTCCAACGCTCATGGGTTCACCTCAGGTAATTGTTTCTTTTCAACCCAAACTAAAGGATCAATGACTTTACAGGATCGCACCCTCCTCTGCGTCCAAATCCCCCGGCGGCTCCTCCCCGGCGAACTCCCGCCACCACTCGGCGAAGGCGTCGGCCCCGCGCTTGTCGCGCAGACGGGCCAGGTGGACGCGGGCCTGCGCGATGACCGGCAGGTTGTGGTCGGCGGCCAGTTGGTAGGTGCGGGCGGCCCAGGTTAACGCGCCTTCGACATCGGCGCGTTCTTCCGCTGCCATTCCCAGCTGGCCGTAGGTGCGGGCGGTGCGGCTAATGTCCTGGATTTCCTCGAAAATCTCGCGGGCTCGGTGATACCAGCTTTCCGCCTCGTCCAGCTTCTGCTGCTCGTGGAACAGCACGCCCAGTTGACGGCATTCGTCACCCGCGCTGCGCCAGTCGCCCAGCTTCTCGTACTTCTCCAGCGCCAGGGAATACCAGTGCTCGGCGTCCTCCGGGAACAACTGGCGTCCCTGTTCCAGCAGGCCGAGGTAGTGGAACTCCACCGCCATCTGCGCCTCGTTGCCCATCCGGTCGCTCAGGGTCAGCGCCTGCTTGTACCAGTTCTCGGCGTCGTCGAACTGGTATTGGGCGTGGGCTACGGTGCCCAGGGCATGATAGATCAGCACCGAGGTTTCCTCGTCTCGCGCTTCTTCCAGTATCTCGCGGGCGCGGTGATACCAACTTTCCGCTTCCTGGTATTCGAAACGGAATTGCGCGCACAAGCCGAGGGAGCGATAGTCCTTGACCATCTCCTCGACGTCTTCCAACCGCTGATGAATGTCCAGCGACTTGGAGAGCCAGTCGCGGGCCTCGGTATAGCGGCGCTGGTACTGACGCACCAGCCCCATCCCGTAATAGTCGTCGGCGACGGATGCGCGGTCTTCGCCCTCCTCGATGATTGCCAGTGACTTCGTGTACCATTCCTCGGCCTGGTCAAGCTGCCAGCGTTTCAGCGCCACTTCCCCCATCTGGTGGTAGACGGCGGCGGTGCGCGGGTCGCTGTCGGCGTCGGCCTGCGCCGTGAAGTAGTCCAGCAGTTGCCGGTTCAGGTCGTCGGCGCGGGACAGTTCGTTGGTCTCGATGCACTCCGACGCCTCGGTTCCCAGGAGGTACAGCCATAGCTCAATTGCCCCCTTCGCATCGGCATCGGCGGCGGTGGCCCCGGTCACCTCCAGCAGTTGACGGCGCAGGCGGCGCAGTTCCGGGTAGCGTTTCTGCATCCGGTAGACCTGCGCCAGCGGCTGCGTCAGCAGTTGGGCATTGTCCCACTGCCCCGATTCCAGCGACAGACCCAGTGCCTGTGTCAGGTTGCCTTCCTCGGCAAGGATGGCGTTGGTGCCGGATTCCTGGTTTTCGTACAGGGTTTCCATAAAGTAGTCGGCAGTGTCGGCATACACCCGCACGAACTCCGCTTCCAGCTCGGCGACGCGGGCGGGCGCCAGTTGGCGGTAGAGGGCCCGTCCGTAGAACCAGCCCATCGCCGGGTGAATCTGGTAGACGCTGGGGGTGATTGGTTCCAGGAACCCGCCTCCCTGAGCCGAGCGCAACAGGGTGCGGCAGGCGCCCCACCCCAACTGCTCGCCCATCACCGAGCGGTAAGCGTTCTCTTGAGTGATGTGAGTCAGTATGTCCATCATCACCCGGCTGCGGAACAGCGACAGGAAGGGCAGATGCGTCCGGCTGCGGCGCGGCATCCGCCCGAAAGCGTGGTCCAGCACCGCCGTCAGGTAGGCCGGGCGACCCTCTTCGCCGGGCCCGGGCTGGTAGCTCTCAATCTCCCTCCGCAGTTCCGTGAGCAGCACCGACGCCGGGACTTCCTTTATAAGCGGAATCGCCACCTCCATTGCCAAGGGATGGCCTTCCAGTAAGTCCAGCAGTTCGATGAACTCCGGCCCAAGCCGCGCGGCGTCAACGCCGCTTTCCTCTATAAGGCGGGTGGCGAACTCTATCATGTCCTGTCCCGCAAGCCCGCCCAGCGCATATATGCCGTGGGCCGTGGACAGCCACGGCTCGGCCTCCCGGCGGCTGACCAGCAACACGCGGGAGTTCCCCCCATCGGCGGCCAGTTCGGAAAGGAACTCATCCAGTTCCGCCAACTCGCCGTCTTCCAGCAGCCCGGTTCCGGCAGCCGGGAACCCGGCCAGGTTTTCTACGCCGTCCCAGACCAGCAGGGTTTGATGCTCCCTCAGGTAGTCCAGCAGCCAACGGCGGCGCGCGGCGGCGGACAGGTCGCCGAACTCCAGCCCGGCCAGGGCGGCGCCAACTTCGTGCAGCGCCTTGTCCAAGCCCGCGCCCACGTCGAAGTTGGTATGGAAAACTCCGTCGGGCCTGCCGCCGCTCTTTTCTACCCATGCCGCCAGACCCAGGGCCACCTCGGACTTGCCGACACCCACCGCGCCGCTGAGCAACGTCACCGGGTTGGCGTCGAGGATACGCTCCAGTTCCAGTATCTCCCGGCGGCGGCCCATCAGCCCGTAGGGGCCGCCCCGGGGAAGCTGACGAGGCGGCGCTTCCGGCGTGGCGGGCAGCATCCCGGGGATGACCGGCTCCGGCTCTTCGGGCTTCACCGCCGTCGGCGCGTACCGGGCCGACTGGTAAGCCACCGGCGTTATCCAGTCCCACGACACCGTCGGCCCGGCGGCGGACGGACGGTGCGGATGCTCCATCATGGCGCGGCGGGCGGCGGCTACGGCGGCGGCGGCGCCGTCCCCTCGCGCTATTCCGGCATAGAAGGCGTCGGCGAACAGCTTGCGCCCCACCCCGCCCAGCGGTATGGGCAGCAGCGCCACTTCCGGCGCCCCGGCAGCCGCCAACGCCTGCCCGGCGACATACGAGTAGTCCACGGCAGAGCAAGTCAGCAAAACGGCAGGGATACCGGCGGATGCGACAGCCTTTCCTATACGTTCCACCGGCCCGAGCTCCTGCAAAGCGCCCCCTTCGTCGCCCACTCCCATGCCGTCCAGGTGCAGCAGGTGATAATGCCCGGCCCGTTCCGACAAATGCGCTTCCAGCTCATCCGCCGACGAGACGCGCAGGCAATCGAGGGACACTTCAACGTCCAGCGACTCCATCGCGCTCAGAGCCTCCGTGGCAATCCCCTCCGCTGCGAGCGGACATAACATCAGGACGTTGAACTGCCTTTCACTGAGAGACGGGCCGGAGAAGTCCGGCAATTCTCTCTCCGAAATCTGCTGCCGGGCAACACATTCGGCGCGGGCAGCCACGTAGCCGACCTCAGCGTCGTTGATCAGTTCCCACGGCAGGGACAAGATTTCCGGGCGAGCCGAAACGATGGACAGCCGGAAAGGGCCGCCTTCCGCCGAACTGACGCGGCCCAGCATCTCCGCCGCCTCGCCGCTGGCCCGGAAGACCGATTCCAGCATCAGCCGCCCCAATCCGCGCAGCCCCGCCTCGGCGGCCTCAGCCCGGGCCCGCGATTCCCCAAATGGCTCGAAAGCGTAGCCGGTGAAGAGCCAAGCCAGCTCCAACAACTCCCTATCTGTCAGCGGAAAGGGAAAGGGTACGGGGGGAGCGCTCTGGCGGCGGTCCGATTCGTCAACGCCCGTATCTTTAATAATAGATAGCTGAATCTGCCCGCTTTCCGGCAGGTCCAGAATTTCCAGCGTGTCGGCCAAGCAGTCCTCCGGGCGCGGGCGCCTCAATTCTCCCTTGAGGGAGAGGGTTGGGGTGAGGGTGAAATCCCAAGTATCAGCAGTCTTGCCTACTTACAATAAGGAAGGCCGATGCCCCGCTTTCGCAATTCGGCCTTATACTATCACCGCCCGCATAACCCGTCCAATTGCCTTTGCGCCTTTGCGTCATTTCCCACTATACTCCCGTAATCCAATCCAGGACAAAGCCCGCCATGACCGCGACCGACTGGAAGAATAAGCTCTACTTCGGCGACAACCTGGACATCCTGCGCAATCACGTCGCCGACGAAAGCGTTGACCTCATCTATCTCGACCCGCCCTTCAAGTCCGACGCAAACTACAACATCCTCTTCCGGGAAAGGAGCGGCCAGCAGTCCGCCGCCCAGATTACCGCCTTCGAGGACACTTGGAAATGGGATCAGGATTCCAGCTTGGCCTACGAGGACGTGGTGACCAACGCCCCCAAAAGACTGTCCGACCTGCTCCAGGCCATGCGCTCTTTCGTCGGCGAAAACGACATGATGGCCTACCTAACCATGATGGCCCAGCGCATGGGTGAACTGCACCGCGTCCTCAAGCCCACCGGCAGCATCTACCTCCACTGCGACCCCACCGCCAGCCACTACCTCAAGCTGCTGATGGATTCAGTATTTGGCACATCAAACTACCGGAACGAAATTACGTGGAAACGTTATGGCGCTCATAATGATGTAGGTCAAGGTTCTACTCGATACGGTAGAGTGCACGACATTCTTCTTTTCTACGGCAAGACCGAAAATGTGACGTGGCAACAGCAGTTTGTTCCGTTAGATGAGAATTACATCAAAACTACTTACCGCTATTTGGAACAAGACACTGGTAGGCGTTTTACCACCACGCCTTTAACTGGCCCGGGTGGAGCCGAGAAAGGGAACCCTGTGTACGAATGGAACGGTCATACGCGGGCTTGGCGGTACAACATAAGCAAAATGCAGGAGTTGCACGACCAAGATCGTCTTTATTATTCACGCACAGGGTATCCTCGCCAAAAGTTTTATCTGGATGAATCTCGCGGTGTGCCAATACAGGATATGTGGTACGACATAAGTTCTTTGTCTGGGAGCCATAAGGAACGCATTGGCTTCCAAACCCAGAAACCCGAGGAGTTGCTGGAGCGCATCATAAGCGCCAGCAGCAACGAGGGCGACGTGGTGCTGGACCCCTTCTGCGGCTGTGGGACGGCTACCGTGGCCGCCGAGCGCCTCAACCGCCGCTGGATTGGCATTGACATCACCCACATCGCCATCACCCTGATTCGCCACCGCCTGCAAGATACCTTCAAGGACGACCTGAAGCCTTACGAAATCATCGGCCAGCCGCAGGACGCAGAAAGCGCCCGTGCCCTGGCGTTGGAAAGCGAACATGATGGCCGCTACCAATTCGAGTGGTGGGCGCTGGGCTTGGTGGACGCCCGTCCAGCTCAGGATAAGAAGAAAGGCGCAGACTCCGGCGTTGACGGCTACATCAACTTCTTCGACGACAACAGCGGCAAGGCCAAGCGAATCGTAGTGCAGGTCAAGAGCGGCCACGTCAACCGGGGGCAGATAGCTGCGTTGAAAGGAGACATGGAGCGGGAGAAAGCGGAAATCGGGCTGTTCATCACCCTCGAAACGCCAACCCGCCCAATGGAAACCGAAGCAACATCCGCCGGTTTCTACACTCCGGAACACTACCCCGACGCCCACTATCCCCGCATCCAGATACTCACCATCGAGGAACTGCTCAATGGCTCCAAGCGGGCCGAATACCCCCGTCTGGCCCCGGAGGCCACCTTCCGCCGCGCCCCGCGCCGCCGCCGTTCCGCCGGAGCGCAGTCCAGCTTCGCCTGATAAGGCGCAAAGAAAATCCCCTCTCCCTTGAGGGAGAGGGTTAGGGTGAGGGTGAAGTCTCCAACTGCATAACTCCGTTGGAAGTTCAGCCTACTGCGCCGTAAACCCGCCGTCCACCGCCATCGCCAGCCCGGTCACCAGCGATGCTGCGTCAGAGCAGAGCCAGGTCACCGACTCCGCAATCTCCTCCGGCGTCCCCAACCTCCCTATAGGCTGGCGCGCCGGAATGGAAGCCTCGTACTCCGTCTCCCGCCCGCCGATAAGCCGCCCCACCATCGGCGTATCAATGATGCCTGGGCAGACGGCGTTGACCCGGATGCCGTCGCGGGCGTATTCCAGCGCGGCGGCCTTGGTCAGCCCCACCACCGCGTGCTTGCTGGCGACGTAGGCCGACAGCCGCCGCGACCCCACCAGCCCAGCGGCAGACGCGGTATTGACGATGGCCCCGCCGCCCTGCTCCATCATCTGCGGTATCTCGTGCTTCAGGCAGAGCCACACGCCCTTGAGGTTCACGTCTATGAGCCGGTCCCACTGGTCTTCCGGGTATTCGTGGAGACGCCCGGCCATGTAGCCCTCGATGCCAGCGTTATTGTAGGCGCAGTCCAGCCGCCCGTAGGCCGACACCACCTGCGCCACCAACGCAGCCACGTCGTCGGGCCGGGAAACATCGGCGTGGACGAACATCCCGTCGCCGCCCGCTTCCTTGATGGCGCTCAGCGTCTCCTCCGCCCCGTCGGCGTTCACGTCCGACACCACCACCGCAGCGCCCTCCCGCGACATAACCAGCGACGTAGCCCGTCCAATCCCCGACGCCGCCCCGGTCACCAGCGAAACCTTGCCCTCCAGCAGACCTGCCATTGCCCGAACCTCCTTGTTACTCGCTCCCAGCCCGCCGCTGAAATCTATGCGTCCTCAAATATCTCAGTGATTTGCAGTTCCAGACCAGGAAGTACAGCCGACTCAACGCTCTCACCGGCTCCGCGGATATACGCCCGATGCCATTCGCCGCCTTCCAGCCGCAGCACCTCGACGGCATGGAGCTGCGGATAGACCAGCCAGCACTCGCGGACGTTTAGGCTGGCATAGTCGGCCAGCCTGCTCTCGATTTCGGCTCGGGTGTTGCTGGTCGGGATAATCTCCACCACCAAATCCGGGCCGCCCTCAATCCGCTCGCCCAAGATACTGGCCCGCTCATTGCTGACGAACAGCAAATCCGGCTGCCGCACCCGTAGCGGGTCACGCCGCACGATGACGTCTACTGGAGCGTAAAATACCCGGCCCAACCGATTCCTGCGGACGAAAGCCCTGACTGGCTCATTGATGTTGCCCGAAATGGTTTGATGGTAGAGACTGGGGCCAGCCACTATCACCTCGCCGTCCACGACTTCACAGCGAACCATCGTCTCCGGTGTTTCCAGGTATTCCTCGTAGGTGAGTTTGGTTCCGGTTTGCAGGGTAGTCATCGCTGCCTCCTCCGGTCTACGTCTCCCCGGCCCGCCGGGCGTCCGCCCGCCAGTCGTCCGGGCTCGGCTCCCGGTCAATCGCCACGTCCACCACCGCCGGCAGCCCTGAGTCCCGCGCCTCCCGCAGGGCGTCTGGCAGGTCGCGCGAGTCCTCCACGTGGACGCCGAAGCATCCGAACCCCCGGGCGATGGCCGCGTTGTCGGTCGGGTAGAACTCCGAGGCGATTTCCTGTCCGCGTGGCTGGTGGTCCAGCACCATCCCCAGCGCGTTGTCGTTGAACACCACGCAGGTCATCGGCAAGTCGTACTGCATCGCCGTCGAAAGGGCGTTGACGGTCATCATATACCCGCCGTCGCCGGTCACCGCCGTAACCGGGCGGTCGGGGTAGACCAGCTTCAACGCTACCGCCGCCGGCAGCGCCCAGCCCATGCCCGCCGTTCCGCCGGGGCAGTAGAACGTCGCCGCTTCCTGCGCCTTGTACAGGTGGGCCATCCACGTCCGGTTGTTCCCCGCGTCCAGCGCGTAGACCGTGGACGGGGCGGACGTTTCGTTGAGAATCGAGACCAGCCGCTGCGGCGTCACCGGCGAGCTGTCCTTGTGCATCGCCGGGTCGTCGTAGAAGGCCATCGCGTCCTTGCGCGGCGCCATCGAAGCTGTCCACTCCCTGCGCTGCGCTGCATTGGCCTCCGTAGCTGCCTTCGATGCCGCCACCAGTTGGTTGAGAATGCTTCCCGCGTCGCCAACCAGCCCGATTTCCACCGGGAAGCTCCACCCGGCGTTGCGCTCGTCAATGTCAATCTGCACCACCCGCTGCCGTCGCGGATCGAAGATGTCGGGCCGCTCCCGCACGGTCTCCTGCGAGCGCAGCAGCGCCCCCACCACAATGACGGTATCGGCCTCGCCCACCACCCGGTTGGCGACGTCCTGGCCGTAGGTGCCCACCATCCCCACCGACAGCGGATGCGTTTCGGCGATGGCGCTCTTTCCTTTGTATGAGGTCGCCACCGGCATCCCCCATATCTCCGCCAGTTCCTGCAACTGGGTGTGCGCCCCGGCCACGTGCACCCCGTTGCCCGCCACCAGCACCGGACGCCGCGACTCCGACAGTATCTGGATAACCCGCTGCACGTCTGACGGGGCGCTCTCCGGCTTGGCGGTGTTCAGGAACCCGGCGGCGTTGTGGATGAAGGGCGGCGACTCCACGTCCACCTCGCCGCCGATGGCCGCCGAGCGCATCACCACCGACGACGGCCCCGGCCGCCCGCTGACCGCGTGCTTGATCGCCATCTGCGTTGCCAGCACCGCCTCCTTGGGGCTGGCGGCCAAGGCGGTGTACTTGCTCATGGACTTGAAGATGTTGGGCAGGTCTATGCTCCCGTACTCCCCGGCCCCCGACTGGTTCGCCGGACGCTGCGCCGACCCGCCGTCGGATGTGTCGGTCAGCACCAGCATCGGCGAAGAACTCAGCATCGCCTCCATGATCCCGAAAGATGCATTCGATCCGATGAACAGCCCCTGCCCCATGACCACCGCTGGCTTCCCCGTAGCCCGCCCGTAGGCGTCGGCCATTATCGCCGCGGCCTGTTCGTGCCGCACCAGTATCGTCTTGATGCGGTCCTCCCGCCCGTACAGCAGTTGGAATATCTGCCCCGTGCCGCCGCCCGGTATGCCGAAGACATACTCGACCCCGGCCTCCTCCAAAGTCTGCACAATCATCTCGCTGGCTGTCGGCATACCGCCTCCTGCTCGGCCATCTATCGCCACGATTTTCCCGCGCTCCCTATTATAAGGAAAGGGCGGCATTCCGGCCCGCCCCGCGATTCGGATAATACCCCCGCCC
>VXOI01000167.1 GCA_009840175.1 Chloroflexota bacterium
AAATTATACAAGAATCCATAGCTGATAAGGAGTAATTGTTATCTGAATCACAGGGCGATCGCATTTGGAATCCCAAGCACCATAATTCCTGGTTTTGTGGAGGTGCGGGACGGAAAATGCTTGTTTTTTCTGCCACTTCCTGCCATTTTACGCCATTCCGCCCTTCGACACTCTCAGGGCGGCCGGGGCAATGGGTTGGGCCTGACAGGGCATTCAGAGATTATGATAGGGATGCGCTGCCGGACTTCGCAAGGAGCAGGTGTCACTGGATCATCCAAATGCGATTCCCCTAATCTGAATCATACATCGCGGGATTAACATATCGCGCGAAATTGCCATGCCAGCGGTGGTTGGGCCAGCTATGCCGAGGGCATTGGATTCATAACTCCTTGGCTTCTTTGGTCGCTGTTCTTGCAGTAGAGGCAGTGGCCGAGGACGATGAAGCGGGATTGCCCAGTGGAAGTCGGAAAGTGACGGTGGCGCCTTGTCCAAGCCCGCGGCTGGCTACTGCAATTGTGCCGCCGTGCGCTTCGACTATTGCTCGTGCGATAGCTAATCCCAGACCTGTGCCGCCTATCCTGCGGCTGCGAGACTCTTCGGTGCGGTAGAAGCGGTCGAAGACGCGGGAAAGGTCTGTAGCGGGAATGCCTATACCGTCATCGGTGATCGAGATAGCCAACGTCTTGTCGCTTTCCAGCCCCGCCCCGAGCACAATACTCCCGTCTGCCTCTGTGCAGTGAATGGCGTTGCTGATGACGTTTCCCAACGCCTGGCCCATCCGCATCCGGTCTATGACCATTTCAGGAAGGTCGCTGGATACCTCCAGCGACAATTCAACCTGCCGGGCCTGAGATTGCGGCTGCCAGCGCTCCACCTCTTCCGTGAGCAGCTCGTGAACCGAACTCGTTTCGAGGGTGAGCCTCAACTCGCCATGGTCGGTTTCCGCGAGCCAGTTCAGATCAGTTACGAGACCGCGCAGCCTGTCCACTTCCTGGATGATGTGGCCAGACGCGCTCTCAGGCGTCTGAAGTCCGTCGCGCAGCCCTCTTGCTTCCAGTTGTATGACGCTCAAGGGCGTGTTCAGCTCATGGGAAACATCGTTAATCAGGCGCTGGCGGAGCTCCCGCTGGGTTTCCAGGGCAGAGGTCATCTCATTGAAGGCCACACTCATACGTCCCAACTCATCGGAGGACGTGACTGGCAATTGGGCCGCATCACCCTGGGCGATTGCCTGGGTTGCCTCGGTCAAGGCCGTTACCGGCGCAGTGATGCGCTTGGATAACCAAGCGGCCAGCAGCATGGCGACGCCCACCGTCAGCGCTCCGCCAATCAGGGTGATGTAAAGGAGGGTATTGAGAAACCCGTGAGACTCAGACGAAAGGAACTCCTGGTTCACGTCCACATAAACGTGGCCTACCGGCTGGTTCGAAGTTAAGTCGAACACCGTCTCTCGATGCCCGCCCAGATCTGGCGCGGCGGTTCCAGGCAACAGTCCGGATAAATTGTCCTTCACCACAAGCCCTTGGGCGTCGGCTATGACGACTCGCACCTGCTCTTGGTGGAATGCTTCGGAGTGCCCTCCTTCACTTTCTTCTGACCGCTCCCGCTGCGAAATTCCATTATAGATGTATCCGGCCTCGGACAGCGGCCGGTCTACCGTTGCCCAACCACCGGCACCGGTATATTCGCGGCTCAGATTCCGGGCTAAATTGCTCGCCTCATCACTGCCTACCTGTTCCACGAATACACTCAAGCGGGCCTGCGTGGCGTAATAGCCAACTCCAATGTTAATCAGGACAGTAAGAACGATGACAAAAACTATCGAACCCATGATTCGCCAGCGCAGCGACATCACTCGCCCTCCACTACGAACCTGTAACCGGAGCCGTAAACTGTTTGAATAGGCTGGCTGCCATTCCGGTTGATCTGCCTTCGCAGGCGGGCTATCTGGCTGTCTATGGCGCGGTCAAGCCCGTCGAATTCGTCGTTGAAGGTCAGCGAGATTAGCTGGTCGCGAGTGAGTACCTGGTTGGGGTGACGCATGAACGTTGACAGCAGGGCAGTTTGCGCCTGGCTCAGGGTCACGGGTTCTTCATTGACCGTTACAACCCCGGTGGTCTCGTTCAGCGTGATGCTGCCGCGCGTGAGAACCTGCTGGACTTTGCCCTTGACACGGCGAAGCACGGCCCCGGCGCGGGCAATGACTTCCTCCGGGTCGAAGGGCTTGACGATGTAATCGTCGGCGCCGCTGTCCAGTCCGATGACTCGCTCAGCGTAGGCCTCCCTGGCCGTCAGCATGATTATCGGAACGTCCGACTCCCGGCGCAGGATCCGGCACAGTTCCATACCGTCGAGACGGGGGAGCATCAGGTCGAGGATTATCAGGTCCGGAGCCAGGTTACGGGCCAGGGCCAGGCCGGATTCGCCATCGTGAGTGACCTCGGCGGAGAATCCGGCGCGCTCGAAGTATACCTTGACCCAGTTGGCGATCCTGGTATCGTCTTCGATAATCAACACTCGGCCGCTCATCGCCAGTCCCCCTGAAAGCCGCCCTGGACGCGGCGCCTATGCCAGGCGTCGCGTCCGTCCTTGGGATGCTCCCGTGGTCAGATTATACCCCTTGGGATGTTGGCATCCTTCCCCAGCGGGCTCCGGTTGGCTCTAGCCGCCGCCCCGGCGCTCGCCTCCGGGGCCGTGCTCACCGGTGCCGCCGTGCTCGCCGCCACCGGATCTGCCTCCTCCGTGGTCGCCGCCGCCCTCGCCACCGCCCTCGCCACCGCCTACCTCAGCGTGAGCTATCCAACCGGCGAAGGATGCCTGCGTCGCGGGCAGGTTCACCGGCAGCACCTTGCCCGGAGCCATGTCCACCGGAGTCGTCGGGCCAAGCTCCGTTCCGTTGGAAAGGTGCACTTCTATCCGGACGCTGCCGGTGGTGTTCTCCACGGTGCCGGTGAAGGCATTGCTGGCGGCGTCGTAGTTCAGGATGAGGCGTGCGCCGCCGCGAACCGCGTCGAAGGTCTCGTCCAAGGCCAGGGAGGCGCCGCTGCCCTCTTCACTGCCGGAGCTGGCGCTTTCGGCGCCGGACTCGCTGCCACCCTCACCGCCGGGGCCATGTCCCTCTCCGCCGGGGCCCTCGCCGCCTTCACCGCCTTCCCCTCCGGCGTGAGGCACCGGGCCGGGGCCGCCGCAATCGAATACTTCCATGTGAACCACGTATCCGTCGAAGGCGACTCCGGCGAGGCTGGATTCGCTGGCGACCGAGACGCTGGAGACTGCCTGCTGTCCGGGGTTCAGGTCTCCCAGCACGTCGGGACCCAGCTCCCCCACCGTTTGCGTTCCCGACTTCAGGTGAGGTTCGGCCTGCACGTAGCAGAGCGTCTGCGAAGTGGTATTCTGTACCGTTGCGTTGACCGACTGGGTTGCCGCATCGTAATTGGCGGATATGGCCAGTCCGCCGAGAACGCCGTTCCACGTCTGGTCCAGGGGGATGATTGGGCTGGACATGGCGGCTTCCATGGATTCATTGTCGACTCCGCTGCCGCTCTCGGCGCCTTCGGGACCGTCCGGCCCGCTCTCGCCGCCACTCTCACTACCTTCACCGCCTGCCTGGCCTCCCTCGGCTCCGCTGCCCACCTCGGCGTGGGCTACCCAGCCGGCGAAGGATGCCTGGGTCGAAGGCAGGTTGATATCCATCACCTGGCCCGGGGCCATGTCCACCGGAGTGGTGGGGCCAAGCTCCGCTCCGTTGGAGAGGTGCACTTCCACTCTGACGTTGCTCAGGACGTTGCCGGTGGTGTTCTCCACGGTGCCTGTGAAGGCATTGCTGGCGGCGTCGTAGCTCAGGATAAGGCGGGCGCCCCCGCGAACCGCGTCGAAGGTTTCATCGGGAGCCAGGTTGGCGCCGCTGGCTTCCTCGCTGCCCGCCGGGCCGCCCTCGCCGCCGCCCTGTTCGCCGCGGCCTTCGGCGCCTTCACCGCCCGGTCCATGCTCGCCGCCGGACTCGCCGCCGCCCCGCTCCGAGTTCTCCTGGGTCGCCACTGCGCCGTTGCCGGAGTCCCGGCCGTCCACGATGCCGGTGTCGCTGGCGCAGCCGAGCACTACGCCCGCGCCGAGGAGGGCCGCCAGAACCGGCCCGATGAGGAGGGTCCGCTTCATCAGCTTCCTGCGTATCATCATTCCACTCCTTTCGTGAAGCATCCTTGATGCTGCTTACGATAGCGGTGAAATGTCGCAGAACTTTGTCAGCCGCAGGAGTTGTCTGGAATTCGGGAAGTTCGGATGTGGCGACACGCCTGACCGATACGGAGCAGACCCGCTCGGCCCTGCCGGGCTCAGTATCGTCGGGTATATCGTGATTTGAGCTGCGACCGGTAGCCAGGCGCCACCACGCGCTTCGGGACAACCCCGGGCTATTTTCGTCATTTTTTCATAGGCGGTGCGCGTGCTCCATTAGTGAATATATCTCGTGGTCCGGCGTCCCATCGTAGACCAGCTCTCCGTCTCTCAGTACTAGCATCCTGCTGCCGTGCCGCATCGCCATCTGTAAGTCGTGGGTGATGAGGATAACGCCCTTGCCGTTCCGGGTCAGGTCGGAAAGCATTCTGAAGAAGAGTTCCTTCATGGAATAGTCCATCTGGTGCAGGGACTCGTCCAGCAGGAGAAATTCCCGTTGCTGTGCCAGGCAGAATGCGAGCCACACCCGCTGCTTTTCGCCTCCCGATAGTTGGCTGAAAGGACGGTCAGCAAAAGACTCCGCGAGACATCTGGCTATGTGTTTCTCAATAGCCTCTCTGTCCTTCTCGCTAACCCTCCATCCAAGGCTGCGTTTAGGGCTGAACTTTCCCAGGGAGACCAGTTCCCTCACAGTAACAAAGGGAGGGTCCTGAAGGTCCTGCGGCAGATAGGCGACGTTTCGTCTCACCTCTGCCGTTTCGCCGGGAGCATCATCCCGGTACAGGGACACTCGGCCCCTGGATGGAGCCAGTTCACCCGCAATCAGTTGCGCCACGGTGGTTTTCCCTGCCCCGTTGGGCCCCAACAGGCAGGTGAATTCCCCCACGGGTATGGAGGCTGAAACCTTTCTCAAAACAGCCCTTTCGCCATAGGAGAAGGACACGCTGTCCAATTCTATTCTGGTGGTCATTTTACGAATCCGGCGGATGGCTTACTGGAGTCTCCTCGCCACCCATATCATCAGCGGCGCGCCCAGCACCGTAGTAACGAGGCCTACCGGAATCTCGGCTGGCATCAAGGCAAGCCTCGCCAACTGGTCAGCATAAAGCACAACCAATGCTCCGGCAGGCACCGAAACAGCCATGACTATTCGGGCGTCATTGCCCAGGAACAGCCTGACCACGTGCGGAGTGAGCAGGCCCACGAAACCGACCACGCCGGCCAGGCTTACCCCAGCGCCGGCCAATACCCCAGCAGAGACCAGGGCTACCAATCGCGTACTCCTGGGGCTCGCCCCCAACTGTCCGGCAAGGCGGTCGCCGAGCACCAGCAGGTTAAGACGCCCTGCCGCCACGACAGCCATTGCGATTCCAAGCGCCAGGAATGGTATCACCGGCGTAACATCGTCCCAACTCCGGTTGGCCAGACTCCCACTGAACAGGGCTAACGCTTGCAGGCTGAAAACCCGAGCGTGCATGAGAATGGCGGCGGCAATTGCCACGGTCAGAGCACCTACGGATACGCCAATGAGGGCAAGACGAGCCGGGGTCAGATTCTCCCGCGAGGCCAACAGAAATATCAGGAGGGCGCCGACTACGGCGGCTATAACAGACAGGGATGCTACCATCCAGGCCCCGGTTCCTATCACTCCAGCCATGGCCAGAGCCTGGACTATGGCCGCCCCGCCGCCCAGTCCGAAAAGCTGGGGGTCTCCCAAGGGATTGCGGGTAGCGCTCTGGAGCAGCGATCCCGCTGCTCCGAGACTGGCCCCTACCACCAGCGCAGCCACGACCCTGGGTATGCGGAATGAATGCACGATCACTTCGGCGGCGGGATCCCCGCTGTCGGTGAAGAGCGCCTTTGCCAGCGTGGATGCGTCCAAGTTCGCCGCGCCAAGGGCAACCCCGGCAATACAGCCCGCCAGCAGCGCGATGCCCAGGCCCGCCAGGACAAGGACAGGGGACGCGCCTATTGGGAGCCTCCTACCAGTTCCGCCATAGCTTCCACAGCCTCGGCAATGCGTGGGCCCTGATTGCGCAGGAAGATGACATGGTCCAGTTCATGCATCTGGCCGCTGGCTATGGCCCCCAGATTGGAGAAGCCGGGTATCCGGGGCAACATTGCCGAGAGCCGAGGCGCAGGTTCCGGGGCGGGCGTTATTGTAAACAGGTAATCAGGATTCATGGCGAATAATTGCTCGCCAGAGATAAGGGCGAATCCCGGGAAGGCGCCGCTGTCGGACAGATCGGCGGCGGGATTTGTCAGCCGGAACATGGATGCAATGGCGCCCGGATACGACTGCGGCTTGGCGGCGTAAAGATTCCTGTCGGCGTCCGAGATCAGGATCAGGGCGCTCTTGCCACCGCTTACACCCGCAACGGATGACTCAACTCGTGCGGCAACTTCCTGTGCCGCCTGTTCAGCCTGCTCATCCATCTCGATGATCTGGCCTATGAGCTGGATGCCCGTGGTGATGTCGTCCAGCGAAGTCGCGCGAACAGCCACCACCGGCACTCCAAATTGCATCAAGGGCTCCAGGAAGCGGGCTTGAGACAGCGCTTCGATCAATATCAGGTCGGCCCGCTGGGCGGCAATCGCCTCGAAGCTGGGCGAGTAGGCTCCGCCCAATTCGGGAAGGTCGAGGACTTCAGGAGGAAAGGTGGAACTGGAGTCGCGAGCTACTGCCGTCCCGCCGGCAATGTACAGCATCTCGGTGGCTGTGGGACTGATGCTGACAATCCGCGCCGGTTTCGCCGGGATGGTCACCGGTCTCCCCATCATGTCCCTTATTTCCAGCGGATAGGTCTCCGGCAAGGGTTCAGGAGTGGCCGTTGGTTCGACAGTGGGGACAGGCGTCGGTTCGGGAGCCTGCGTAGGCGCGGGTGTATTTGTGGGAGCCTGTGTAGGGCTGAGGGTATTCCGCGGCGGCTCTGGAGTCTCCGTGGGAACCTCCGTCGGGGGTTGGGTGGCCGCAACCGCCACGGTGGGAGGAACAGTAGCAGAGGGAAGAGTGGCGTCACCCTCTGTTTCCGAGTCGCCACACGCGGCCAGGGCCAGGACTAAAGCGCACATCAGTGAGATGGATATGACCCAGGCCAGGTTGCGTAAAGTGAAATTGAAGTATGTCAATCAACTCACCCGTGATTAGTCTAAGCAAAGATTCGGGTTAGCATAAACAGGCCCACGGTGAGTTGTCAATCGGGGAGCATGTAACGTAGTGGCGTATGGCAGCCATCCGGATTTACGGGAATGCGCCTGTGGATCGGTATGCCAGCAATCGTTGGTTGACGTAGGTATGTAACGGCAACCCCCATTATGCTGATAACAATTTAGTCTATTGACACGCCAATAAAATAAGTGTATACACTGTTCCTGACTTTGATTGACACATTCAGTAAAATCCTAGAGACGACACAGACCCATAAGGAGTAGCTAATGAGGAAACGGTTGGGAATCTTCCTGATCTCATCCATCTTGGGGAGCATGCTGGCCTTGACGTTGGCCTGCGCATCTGAGCCTACTCCCGAACCTACAGCTACGCCCGAACCCACTCCGGCAGGCCCCAGCGTCCAAGAGCTGAAAAGCGACGTGGTAGCCCACTACGCCAATGGCGTACATGCCCTCTACACGAAGAGCCTGAACTCCGCGACCGCGATGGACACGGCCATAGACATTTTCCTGGCCGATCCCACCCCGGCTACCCTGGAAGCCGCGAAGCGCGCTTGGCTGGTAGCCAGGGACGATTATGGCCCCACGGAGGCATTCCGGTTCTACGGCGGCCCTATTGATAACGAAGAGGACGGCCCCGAGGGGCTGATCAATGCCTGGCCAATGGACGAGGCTTACATTGACTACGTTGAGGGTGATTCGGGCGCGGGCATCATCAACAATCCGGACGAGTACCCGGAAATCACCGCAGCGCTTATTGAGTCGCTGAACGAGGAAGGGGCCGAGGAGAATATCTCCACCGGCTGGCACGCAATTGAATTCCTGCTCTGGGGCCAGGACATGAACGAAATAGGCCCCGGCAGCCGTCCCGTCTCGGATTACACAAGCGCAGACAACGCCGACCGTCGCGCTGCCTATCTCGCCACTGCGTCGGACCTGCTGCTGATTCACCTGCGAGGACTTGTGGACGCCTGGGCTTCCGGAGTATCCGGCAACTACCGGGCTGATTTCGTCGGCAAGGACGTTGACGAAGCCTTGAACAATATCATCACCGGCATCGGTGAGCTGTCCCGCGGCGAGTTGGCCGGCGAGCGCATGACTGTGGCCTACGAGGCCCGGTCCCAGGAAGACGAGCATTCCTGCTTCTCCGACAACACCGTTGCTGACATTATCGGTAATGCCCGCGGTATCCAGATGGTCTACACCGGCGATTATGGCATAGTGACCGGCCCCGGAGTCATGGACCTGGTCGCCGCGGTCAACGACGAGTTGGCTGTGCTCCTGAACGGCGAGATCGGACGCAGTGTGGCCCTGGCATCGGAGATTCCCAGCCCGTTCGATCTGCACCTTCGGGAGACCATTCCCAACAGTGACGCCGGGCGACAGTCCGTGCTGCGGGCCATCGAGTCTCTGGAAGGCCAGACAGACAGCATCGTCTCCGCCGCAGAGCAAGTTGGCATCACCATCAGCGTTTCCTAGAATTTGCTCCATGGCGAATTGGGCGCTCACTAACAATCATGACATTACAGGGCTGTCGCCTTGGGTCAAATGTCGGCTGCCGGGCGGGCGGTGCTGTCGATGATCCTGCGCGGGAGGCGGCCCAACCTCCTACGGCGGCCTGGGCTGATGGCCCTGGCCGCCACCTCGTTGCTGTTGCTGGTTGTGGCGCTCTTCGCCGCCTGTGCCGATGCTGCACCTACCGTCACCCCGGAACCCACCCCTATTCCTTTGATTCTGGTTGCAGAGTCCGGCGGGGACACAACCGCCTTCACCACCACCCGCAACGCCTTCGGTTTGTCAGCCCGCAACCTCGATACCCTGGAGCGGCGCACCTTTGCCGTCGGCAACAGCTTCTTCCGCCAGAACTGGGTGACGGCACCTGCCTCCACCGAGGCCCGGGACGGACTAGGGCCAACATTCAACGCCCTCTCGTGCTCGTCCTGCCACCTCCTGGACGGCCGGGGTAAGCCGCCCGATGGCCCGGACGACGGCGAGCGCGGGCTGCTGCTGCGTCTCAGCATTCCCGGCGCCGACCCGCATGGCGGCCCCCTGCCTGAGCCGGTCTACGGTGGGCAATTGCAGGACCGGGCCATAGTCGGCGTTCCCATTGAAGGGGAGTTCATCATTGTTTATCAGGAGATGCCGGGAGTTTTTGCGGATGGAGAGCCGTACAGCCTTCGTCGCCCAACTTACCAATTCCGCAAACTAGCCTTCGGAGCGATGAACCCGGAAACATTGGTCTCACCCAGGGTGGCCCCGGCAGTGGTCGGAATGGGGCTGCTGGAAGCAATCCCGGAAGCGGACATACTTTCAGCGGCTGACCCTGATGACGCGGATGGGGATGGGATCTCCGGGCGCGTCAACATGGTGTGGGACGAACGTAAGGGCGCAATGTCCCTCGGTCGCTTTGGCTGGAAGTCCAACGTACCAACCATTGAACAGCAGACGGCAGGAGCCTTCCTGGGGGACCTGGGCGTAACCTCGCAACTGTTCCCTGAGGAGAACTGCACTGGGCCACAGGAGGACTGCATGGACGCCCCCAATGGAGGCAGGCCGGAGATAGGCGCGAAGCGCCTCGCAGACGTAGTCTTCTACACGCAGACCCTGGCAGTGCCAGCGATGCGCGACATCAGCGATCCCCAGGTGCAAAAGGGATCACAGATTTTCATCCAGGCCGGCTGCGCCGTCTGCCATACACCCCAGCACACTACCGGGCAGCACGAGATAGAAGCGCTGAGTAATCAGACCATCTATCCCTACACCGACCTGCTGCTGCACGACATGGGGCCTGAGCTGGCCGACGGACGTCCCGACTTCGACGCCAATGGACAGGAGTGGCGTACGCCGCCGCTGTGGGGGATAGGATTGGTGGAAACAGTGAACGGCCATACAATGTTTCTGCACGACGGGCGCGCCCGGAACCTGACCGAGGCCATACTGTGGCATGGCGGGGAGGGCACCGCAGCGCGGGATGCCTTCAAGGCGCTAACCAGGGAGGAAAGGGAAGCCTTGATCCGTTTTCTGAACTCGTTGTAACGCTGAAGGACTTCGTTTGTGGATTCTGGCGCACCGTCGATTGGGAATGTCAATGATGAAATCTTGCTTGAAGCCGGTCCCTATATTGGCAGCTTTGATGCTGCTATTCGCCTCGGGCTGCGGCGCCAGCGCCACGCCCATTCCGACAGACACTGAAGTCCCTCCTGCCACTCCAGCGCCTGAGAAAGCAACCCGCGCCGAGGTGATACAGAGCCTCACCGCCCAGGTTATTTTGCCAGGCTACAAGGCTGCCTCCGACAGCATGGCCACCCTGAAGCAGTCCGTGGATGCCCTCTGCTCAGCCCCCAGCGATGCGGGGCTGGACGCGGCACGCGATGCGTGGCGAGAGGCGCGCCAGGCCTGGCTGCGTACAGAGTCCTACCGGTTCGGGCCAGCAATGGACCGCCGCTCGATATCCGTAGTGGACTGGTGGCCCATTGACGCCGGGAAGATTGACAGAAACCTCGCAAGCGACGATGAGGTGACCGTGGAACGGGTCACTGAATTCCTGCCAGCCACCCAGAGGGGTATGAGTGTCGCTGAATACCTGCTGTTCGAGCAGGAGAGCGTTGGCCTCTCCGACGGGTCTGACTCGCAACGGTGTTCCTACCTGAAAGCAATAGCCACGGTGGTCAGCGATGAACTGGCGGGGATACTGACTGACTGGCAGGGCACGGCTGATTCGAGCGGTTATGCCAGCTACTTCGACGGCACCGGCTCACTGGCCCTGATTGACAGCGACGCTGAGGCTGAGGTGGTGCGCAGCCTGGTCTTCCAGGTGCGCAGCATCGCCAATATGCGCCTGGGCGCCGGTCTTGGCATTGACCAAGAGGTTGACGCCAGCGCTATTCCCACAGGCGGAGCGGACCACAGCCGGGAAGACCTGCTGAGCCAGCTCGACAGCATCGCATCGGTCTATCGCGGCGCCGAGGGTGGAATGGGGGTGTCGGCCCGCGTTTTCGCCATGTCTGCTGAAATAGACGCGCGGATGTTGACGGCGATTGAAGCAACCATCACCGCTGCCAGGAACCTTGATGGCAGCATTATCGCACAACTGGAAGGCAACCCGGCCCAGGTTCGCGCGGTCTATGACAACATGAAGGAACTCCAGCGGGTCCTCAACACTGAAATCGTGAGCCTTCTGGGTGTATCCGTGGGATTCTCCGACACCGATGGGGACAGCTAGGGGGGCGAGGTTGCCGGGGGCAACAGCCATTTCTTGGGCGCAAAGCTGTTATTGACTGCCGCCAGATCAACGCCGGGATCTACCAGCCTGGAGTTTGCCCGGCCGTTCATGGAAACGAAGACATCAGCAAACACTTGCACTGGCTCGTACCCCTGGGCGGCGAAGTCTCGGGCGATGATATGGGCCGTCTCCAGGATCATGTCGGGCTGGGTAGCCATTCTTTCGGTTTGTAGCGGCGTCAGGTAGTCCTCGGGCAAAACCCGCCAGCGCCGACCTGCAACCGGGTCGTAGACGCGGTATTCCACCATGCCCACTTTCTCAGTCAGCAGAACCCGCCAGGCGAACCTGTAGCCCTCTTCGTTCCAGCGCACGTTCCCCGGGTAGGCGTAGTGGCGGAGCGGCAGCAATACCTGCACCACCACGAACAGGGTGACGGCAGCGGCGGCGAGCGCAGTTATTCGGTTATGCCGGCCGGTTTCCATTGGATTCGTTGGCGATTTCGAGATGGTGAAGATACGCTGTCGCCGCACTTTGGAGACAAGGCGGCGGGGCCAGTCGGGTGGAAAGAAGAGCAGGGCGGTGCCCATCATCAGCCATGGGAATACGCCGATTTCCGTGAAAAGCAGGTAGGTCAGCAGGTGGAAAACGACCAGAACCGCGTAGGCAACGGCACGGGTGCGCCTCCACATCAGCCAGCCTACAATCGTGAGGTCGAAGAACGCGCCGGTCCAACTGAAAGCGTAGGCCGTCCACGCTTCTCCCAGCATTGGCCCGATGAGCGGTAGACCCGTGTGGTCCTGTAGCCAGATGCGCAGCGGCTGGGCTTCCAGCAGCCAGTCGGCATTCAGCTTGGCGATGCCCGCGAAAACGTATACCGCCGCCAGTTGTCCCCGCAGCAGCCACAGCGTTCCGGCAGGAACGGTGTCCCACAGCGTCCGTGATTGCAGCCAGGCATCCACGGACAGAGACCGGTTGAGGGGCAGGAACACCATCAGCAGACTAACCAGCGCGGCAAAGTAGTAATGGTTCAGATAGGCGGTCTTGTCCAGGAGTTCTACGTAGGTGAATCCGAGAAAGAACAGCAGGGCGCACAGCCGGTAGCGGTACCCGGCGGCAATGCCAAGGGCCAGCAGGCCGAGGGCGGCAAAGTGGGCGTACATCCCCCAGCCCGGCCACGGCTTGACCCAGCCAAAGCCGAGGTAGGTGAAGTGGTGGGCCGGCTCGATGTACAGTTCGCCGATCCAGCCGTAGGCAAAGAACCGGGCCACAATCAGCACGCCCAACAGTCCGAATACGATGCGGAAGACTGCCAGTGCCGCGGCGTCCACCCGCTGGCGAACTGCGATTCGGGCTTCTACCCAAACGCAGGAAGCCGACATTGCGGCCCAAGGGATAGCGCCGCTTATAGTTGCGAAATGTCCCGCGCTCATCTGCCGCATAGGCCGGAACCCCACCTGATCAGTGCGTCACGTGGCATCACTTCCGCTGAAGGGAAAATTCCGTATCCCGGGGAATTTTAGGACGGAGTTTTCTCCATGCGCGTTTGCCAACGGTGGATTCCCTGAATAGAGTCCGCAGAGATAGTGTAAGAGGAATCCGCTTGGTGGAGTTGCCCCATTTTCTTTACCACAATAGCGCTACTTTTGCGGGTCATAGTCTTGCCGGAGGGCACCGGGCGGAACTCGATCCCGTGAAATTCGCTCTCGCATGATTTTATATGGTGAGGTCGAACTTCCGGCGGGCGCCAAACAGGGGCGCAGGGGCGTTGCGGACGAGGTGGAGCAGCGCTGGCCCGGAGCCACGGACGTAGGCGACGATCAACGCGCGGGCGGCTTCCACCATCACGTCTGCCGCGGCGGGAGTCAGCGGGTCGGGGATGGGCGTCCGCGCCTTGGGCGATGTGAGGTAGTTGTACCAGGCGTTCAACACTTCCTGTACGGCCAGGTCTTCCGGCTGGGCTCTGAGGCGGAGGGCCGCTCCGCGCTGGTAGTTGGGCAACCTGCTCAACAGCCAGTCCAAGTAGAGAGGGTCGGCGGCCACTTGTTCAGGTAGAGTTATGCCATCAGCAGCATCTATCACATACGAGCGCTGCCCGCTGGTCTCCAGCCGCCCTTCCGGAACTCTTGTGAAGTCAGCCATATATACGGGAATAAGTATGGGGGGGTGCGGCTCCATGGCCGGTTCGCCCAATGAGACTAGAAAGGCGACGCTGGCGACCACGTAGGCCAGTGGATCGGATGTCATGCTGAGGAACTGCCCAGATACGCCCAGCAGAGCTTCCATGGGATGCTCACCCCGGGCCTGCCTTCCATCAACAGCGGCGCTGACGCAGCGCGCCAGCGCGTTGCCGTCGCCGCATCGTGGGGCGATGAAAGTTAGATATGGATTGTCGGCAAGCTCCCGCATTCCGAAGGGAATTACCTCCTCGTCGCTAATGCGGTCTTCTCCCCGATAGGCTAGGTACAAGCTGGACAACAGGCCCGGAGGCGGAGTGGCGAAGTCGAAGGCTTGCAGGGCGGACAGCAGCTTACGGGCCGCGTCCATCCCTTCCTGATCGTCGCCGATGCCCATGGAGCGGCGAAAGTATGGCCATGAAAAGAAGTCCTCGCCCAGAAAGTTGCCCAATCCGGCGCCGACGAAATAGTCTCCACTGATGACATCCCACAGGTCGCGCTCCGACGGGAGCGGCTCCAGAAATCGGTAGGCCATCAGGCGGCAGAGCAGCGACAGGCAGGTGTGACGAATGAAGTCATCGGGGCTGTTTTCGCCATCCGACGGCTGGGATGCAGCCCAAGCCCGGAAGCTGTTGGCGACGGGCGGCAGGGATTCAGATTCCTGGTAAAGTGCCGCCAGACATTCGGCTGCGGCACGCGCAACCGCGCTGTGTGGCCCTAGAGCCTCGGACAGCGCAGCTGGGTCGGAAAAAGAGGACAAAGGAAGGTACCCTAGAAATCGGCGTTCTTGGGCGTGCGCGGGAAGGGGATGACGTCTCGGATGTTGGACACGCCGGTGATGAACTGCACGGTGCGCTCGAAGCCCAGACCAAACCCGGCATGAGGAACGGTGCCGTAACGGCGCAGGTCCAGATACCAGTAGTAGTCGGCTTCTTCCAGGCCGGCCTCGGTCATGCGCCGTGTCAGCACGTCGCGCCGCTCCTCGCGCTGGCTGCCGCCGATGATTTCGCCGATGCCGGGGGCCAGCACGTCCATGGCCCGCACCGTCTGGTCATCGTCGTTCAGGCGCATATAGAACGCCTTGATTTCCTTGGGATAGTCGGTGACAATGACGGGCCGTCCGATGCGCTTCTCCGTCAGGTAGCGTTCGTGCTCTGATTGCAGGTCAACGCCCCAGCTTACCGGGTACTCGAAGGACTCTCCCGATTTGAGCAGCATATCTACCGCTTCGGTGTAGGTGATGCGCTCGAAGCGGGAGTTGATGATGCCTTCGAGAGTGGCGATGATTTCGTCGTTGTACCATCGGTTGAAGAACTCCATATCTTCGCCGCAGTTTTCAAGAACGTGGCCGAAAATATGCTTCAGGAAGTCCTCGGCCAGTTCCGCCAGTCCCTCCAGCTCGCAGAAAGCAACCTCCGGCTCGACCATCCAGAACTCGGCCAGGTGGCGGGAAGTGTTGGAGTTCTCCGCCCGGAACGTCGGCCCGAAGGTGTAGACGTTGGAAAGGGCCATGGCGAAAATCTCGGCCTCCAACTGTCCGCTGACCGTCAGGAAGGTGGGGCGTCCGAAGAAGTCCTCCGCCGTGTCCACCGCTCCCTCGTGCCTCGGCGGGTTGTCCAGGTCGAGGGTGGTGACGCGGAACATCGAGCCGGCGCCCTCGGCGTCGCTGGCGGTGATGATCGGCGTCTGGATGTACTGGAAGCCCCTTTCCTGGAAGAAGGAATGAATGGCGATGGCGGCAGCGTTTCGGACGCGGGCCATCGCACCGAAGGTGTTGGTCCGGGGCCGCAGGTGGGCAATCTCCCGCAGGAACTCCGGCGTGTGCCGCTTCTTCTGTAGTGGGTAGGTTTCCGGGTCGGCCTCTCCCATCAGCCGCACTTCCTGCGCCTGTACCTCGTAGCGTTGTCCCTTGCCCTGGGACTCCACCACGCTGCCGACGATGCTGACACTGCATCCGGTGGTCAGGGAGTTGGCCAGGGAATAGTGCGGGCTCTCCTCGCTCACCACTACTTGCAGGTCGCGGAGGGTGGAGCCGTCATTGACCTGGACGAAGGTCACCGACTTGGAGGAGCGGCGGGTCTTGACCCACCCTTGTACCAGTGCCTCTCCGAACGGGGCGTCACTGGCAAATATGTCGCTGATTCTGGTGCGTTGCATCTGACCCTCCGCGCAGAGTGTCGGCTACCCAAACCCAATCAACAGCTATTGATACTTTCGCGCCATCGCTTCTTCCAGGGGATGGGCTTCCCACTGGTCGGCCCAGTGCTGAATTGCCTCGACCACATGGCGGAATGCCGCGCCCTTTTCGGTCAGCGTGTATTCCACCAGCACAGGCTTGCTGTCATAGACTCGCCGCTCGACGATTCCCGACTCCTCCAGTTCCTGGAGACGCTGGGACAACAGCCGGTCGCTGAGTCCCTCGACGTAGTTGGCAATGTCGCTGAAACGTCGCGGCGCGGACAGCATACTGCGAATGATCATGCAATTCCATTTTTTCCCGAGGATGCTTATCGCCCGGTCGTAACGCGGGCAAGGCTCAAGGTGCTCCATAGCGGTCTCGCTCCGTTACAAAAGAATTTCGGGGATACTACCACACTAATCAAAAATTAGCCACTATCAACCCCTTGACATTTCAGAGGTATGATACTAATATATTATTAGTAACTACCTAAGCAGCTTGTCAAGCAGTTAGGTAAGTTCATAAACAAAGTGGTCAATCGACCACGAAGGAGACCGCAATGGCCACATTCACTCCCGACAAGGTTTCCCTGGACACCGCCACCGTCGCCACCCCCGCCGCGCCGCAGGACGCCAAGGCGCACAACGGCCCCGTCGCCCGCCTCCTGGCCCGCGTCTCCAAGTGGTCCGACGACTACGCCGATTACCAGATGGAGACCGGCACCTGGCGGAAGATCGCCATCTAGGGCCCCGCAGCCGGGGCGGGCGGCAAGTACGCCCCGGCATTGAACCACACCAGCGCAATAACAGATGAGATTCATCTAGGCAGCAATCCTGCCGAAAAGGGGGACTCAATGGCAGCACTTAATCTTGAAAAGACCTCCTCCGTCGCCAGCGCCAACGCCCCGGCGCACGCCGACAAGTGGGCAGTAACCCGGGCGGCCCGCCGATTGGCCTCCTCCCCGGTTTCCCTGTACCTCTGGCTCTCCGGACCGCCCCTGACCGAGCTGGACCGGACGCGGGCTGAGCTGGCCTTCGCCGAGGGCGCGCAGGGCCGCAGGGGACTGATAGTCTAGCGTCGGCTCAGGTTCCCAAGCGAAAGCGGCGCCCGGACGGGTGCCGCTTCTTTTTGTCGTCTACAAGGGTGGCCTTTGCTTGTGCCACTCCGTAGCCTGTTCGTAGGCGTGGCCGATACGCAGCAGGGTTGGCTCGGACAGGTGAGGGCCGATTAGCTGCATCCCGACGGGCAGGCCATCGGAAAAGCCGCAGGGAACCGATAGGCCGGGCAACCCGGCGACGTTGACCGGGAGAGTGGTTACGTCTATGAGATACATCTGCACCGGGTCGCCGATTTTCTCGCCGATGGGAAAGGCCACCACCGGAGAGGTGGGCGTCACCAGCGCATCCACTGTTTTGAAGACTTCGGAAAAGTCCTGGCGAATCAGCGTCCGAGCCTGCTGAGCCTTGAGGTAGTAGGCGTCGTAGTAGCCTGCGGAGAGGGCGAAGGTACCCAGCATGATGCGGCGGGTTACCTCCGGGCCGAAGCCATAGCGGCGCGTCTGCTCCATGGCCCCCCACATATCGGCGGCTTCCTGGTCCGAGTATCCATACTTCACGCCGTCGTATCGGGCAAGGTTGGCCGAGCATTCCGACGGTGCGATGATGTAGTAGCAGGCCAGGGCGTACTTCGTGGATGGAAGCGAGACCTCTTGGACTGAAGCGCCCAACTGTTCCAGCGTCTCTATGGCCTGCTCCACCGTTCGGCGCACTCCTTCCTCGATTCCCTCGGCGAAATACTCTACGGGTACGCCCAGCCGCAACCCGCTCAGGTCACTGCCGGATTCCAATTCGCTGCTGAAGTCGGCAACCGACAAGGGCAGCGAGGTGGCGTCCCGGGGGTCATGGCCGGCAATTGCGCTGAAGACCAGGGCGCAGTCGGCAACGCTGCGTCCTATTGGGCCTATCTGGTCCAGCGACGAGGCGTAGGCCACCAGCCCGTAGCGGCTCACCAGCCCGTAGGACGGCTTGAGGCCCACGACGCCGCACAAGGCCGCCGGCTGGCGCACGCTGCCCCCGGTGTCGGAGCCGAGGGAATAGACAGACTCGCCTGCCGCTACCGAAGCGGCAGCCCCGCCACTGCTCCCTCCGGGAACGCGGACAGCGTCCCACGGGTTATGCGTGGGATGAAATGCCGAGTTCTCACAGGACGACCCCATGGCGAACTCGTCCATGTTCCCTTTCCCCAGCATTACTGAGCCCTGTCTGAACAGCCTGTCCACCGCCGTCGAGTTGTACACCGGCACGTAGTCCGCCAGCATCCGCGACCCGCAGGTTGTAAGGACGCCCTCGGTGCACATAACGTCCTTCACCTGCACCGGGATGCCGGTCAGCGGTTGAGCGGTTCCCTCTGCCAGCATACCGTCGGCGGCTTCGGCCTGCGCAAGCGCCAGTTCCGGCGTCAGCGTGATGAAGGAACGCACGTTGTCCTCTACGGCCTCTATGCGTTCCAGGCAGGCGCGGGTCAACTCAACGGAACTGACCTCACGCCGCGCCAGCAAGCCACGGGCTTCCTGAATTGTAAGCCAGTTAAGTTCGGGCAACGACTCTCCTCACTGAAAGGAACATGGCTTTGGCGAGGATTTCAACCCACCCTAACCCTCCCCCTCGAGGGGGAGGGGACTTTTGTTCGAGGGCGATTGCTTTGCTATTCGTCCAGGACGGCCCTGACGCGGAAGAACTCGCCTTCGCGCCGGGGCGCGTTGCTAAGGGCAGCGTCCGGTGGCAGGGAGTCTGCCGGGGAGTCGTCGCGCATCACCGCCCGCAGCTCTCCGGCGTGGCCTGTGGGTTCTACCCCGGTAGTGTCGAGTTCGTTCAGCACCTCGAACTGGTCAATGATGTCGGAGAGCTGACCAGCGTAGGCGTCTATCTCTGTGTCAGAGATTCCGATACGGGCCAGGGCGGCGATGTGGACCACCTGGGAGCGGTCAAGGGGCATAGCGGTACCTCTGGGGAATTTGAGTAACAATTTAACACATCCCGCCCCCCTGTCATGGGCGAATGCTGTATGATTCTGTCTGCATCCCTGCTGTCCGCCTATGTCAGGCGGCTGTCGCTCTATAAGGAATACCCGGACAAGTGCTTAACCGTCTGTTCAACTGGCAACCCCGGACGCCCTTCTACTACGGCTGGCTCATCCTGGGTATGTCGTCCCTCGCTACCTTTGCCGCCAGCGGCGTTTCACAGGTGGTGCTGGGAGGGATACAGGTATACGTCAGCGAGGAAACTCGCTGGGACATAAGCACGTTTTCCTATGCGGCCACCATTGGAACGTGGTGCTCCGGGTTGATTGCGCCGTTCATCGGGCGGCTGGCAGACCGGTATGGCCCGCGATGGCTGATGCCCTCCGGGCTGCTCATTGCCGGGGTGTGTTTCCTGCTGCTGTCCGGGGTCAGTTCAGTGTGGCAGTTCTACGCTGCCTACATTGTGGCGCGGGCGGTGTCCAATCCGGTGCTGATAGGGCTGGTGCCGAGGACTGCCGCGGTCAACTTTTTCCGGCGGCGGCGCAACATCGCGTTGGCCTTGGTGTCCACCTTTCGTCCCATCGCCGGCGCCATAAACATCCAGCTAATCGCCCTCATCGCCATCAGCCAAAGCTGGCGTGATGCGTTCCGCTACCTGGGGATATTCGCTTTTGCCCTGGTTATCCCGGTGGTGCTGCTGATGCGGAGGCGTCCCGAGGACATTGGGCTTCAGCCGGACGGGGCGGCCGGCACGCCCCCACCCCAGCCCTCCCCCGGAGGGAGAGGGAGTTCAGCGGTTGCCCAATCACCTGAAACGAGTTGGACGGTGCGCGAGGCCATTCGCACCCGTCCTTACTGGCTGATTGTCGCCACGGCCTGCATGGGAACTCTGGCGTCCAGCAGCGTGGGTTTCAGCCTGGTTCCTTACCTGGTGGAGGGAGCTGGGTTGAGTGTCACCGCCGCCGCAGGTGTGTTGAGCTTCGGTACGGTGCTGTCCATCGCCAACGTCGGTTGGGGCGTCCTGTCCGACAAGTTCACGCCACGCCGCTGCCTGATGGTGACGATGATCGGTTCCGGGGCGCTGCTGGCCTATCTGACGATGGTTGACTCCCTGGCCGAAGCGCTGGTGTTCGCGCTGGTGTGGGGCGTCTTCTCCGGGGCAGTAGGGAGCATGGAGAACATGATGCTGGCGCAATACTACGGACGGGATTCCTACGGCTCGCTGCTGGGGTTGTTCTCTCCCTTCCAGACGGCGGCGCTGGGCTTGGG
>VXOI01000185.1 GCA_009840175.1 Chloroflexota bacterium
AGCTGAAGATTTCCACCCCCACCCTAACCCTCCCCCTGAGGGGGAGGGAACTTTGCCTTCGGAAGACAAGCAATGACGCAAACGGCAGACACTGAGACTTCGGCGGGGACTGACTTCATCCGGGCCATCGTTGCGGACGACAATCGCACCGGGAGGTTCGGCGGCAATGTGATTACGCGGTTTCCGCCGGAACCCAACGGCTACCTGCACATCGGGCACGCCAAGTCGGCCTGCCTGAACTTCGGGCTGGCAGCGGAGAACGGCGGTCACTGCAATATGCGGTTCGACGATACCAACCCCACGCGGGAGGAAGTGGAGTACGTCAACTCCATCCTCAACGATGTGCAGTGGTTGGGTTGGGACTGGGGCGACAACCTGTTCTACGCATCGGACTACTTCGGGGAACTATACGAAATGGCGGTGGACCTCATCCGCAAGGGCAAAGCCTTCGTGGATGACCTGACTTTCGATGAAATCCAGGAGTACCGGGGAACCCTGACCGAGCCGGGGCGGGAAAGCCCGTACCGCGAGCGCTCTGTCGGCGAGAACTTGGACCTGTTCCGGCAGATGCGAGCCGGGGAGTTCGACGAGGGCAGCCGGGTGCTGCGGGCCAAGATAGACATGGCCTCCCCCAACCTGCAACTGCGCGACCCGGTGCTTTACCGCATACTAAAGGCGTCGCACCACCGGACGGGCGACGACTGGGTCATTTACCCGATGTACGACTTCGCCCACGGGCAGTCGGACTCCATCGAGGGCGTGACCCACTCCATCTGCACCCTAGAGTTCGAGGTGCATCGCGCCCTGTACGACTGGTGCCTGGACGCGCTGGAAATCTACCACCCGCAACAGATCGAGTTCGCCCGGCTGAACCTGACCTACACAGTGCTGAGCAAGCGGCGGCTGATACAACTGGTGGAGGGCGGCTACGTTAACGGGTGGGACGACCCGCGAATGCCCACGCTGTCGGGCCTGCGGCGGCGGGGGTACACGCCCGAGGCCATACGCGACTTCTGCGAGCGAATCGGCGTCGCCAAGCGCGACACGTGGACAGACATTGCCCTGCTGGAGAACTGCATCCGCGAGGACCTGAACCGCCGCGCGCCCCGCGTGATGGCGGTGCTGGACCCGGTGAAGCTGGTAATCGAGAACTATCCCGAGGATCAGGTGGAATACGTCGAGTCGGAGAACAACCCGGAGGACGCCAGCGCGGGACACCGCTCGCTGCCTTTCTCGCGCACGGTCTACATTGAGCGGGATGACTTCGCGGAAGACCCTCCGCGCGGGTTCTACCGCCTGTCGCCCGGGCGCGAGGTGCGGCTGAAGGACGCCTATTACGTCACCTGCACCGGCGTGGCGAAGGATGAAGCAACCGGCAAGATAGCGGAGATACGGTGCGTTTATGACCCGGAGACGCGGGGCGGGACCTCCGCCGACGGACGGAGAGTGCGGGGGACGTCGCACTGGGTGTCGGCGGAGCATTGCCTGGATGCCGAGGTACGCATTTACGACCACCTGTTCCTGAAGGAAGACCCCAGCGACCTGCCCGACGGCGGCGATTTCACCGACAACCTGAACCCCGACTCGCTGCGGACAATCACCGCCAAAGTCGAGCCGTCGCTGGCGGAGGCGCAGCCGGGCGACCGCATCCAGTTCCTGCGGCAAGGTTACTTCTGCGTAGACCTGGACTCCGCTCCGGGCGCGCCGGTGTTCAACCGGACGGTGGCGCTGCGGGACTCCTGGGCGCGGCGTCGAGGGTAGGCTACGACCTTTTCCCGCGTCAGCTTTCAGGGCGGTCGGTTTGCAGTTCGGTGTGCCTGGCGAGTACGTCGAAGTCCCTGTCGTTGTGCAGAACGGGGATTCCGGCGCGAATAGCGACTGCGGCTATGAGGCAGTCCAGCAGCTTGCGGACGGTTTCGCCTTGCCGTCGGCAGCGACGGTACAGGGCAGCAGCGGTATCGTAGTCAGTGGACTGCATTGGTATGACCGTAGCTTGATCCAGCGCCCTGCTGACGGTTGCCAATTGTAAATCGTCTCTTGCACCGGCAAGAACCTCCATCCGAACCGCGTCACAGGTGGCGACATTTTCCGCCCTTAGCAGGTCATGCAAGCGAAGACAGACGAGAGAGCCAGTGTTCCGAAGAAACTCGATCCAAGCAGACGAGTCAGCTAAAGTCAGAGGGGCCGGCCGGTCTGATTGCGTCAAGATCACCATCCCACCCAATACCCTGTAGGGCGTCGATTTCTTCCAGCGTCATGGGTTTGGCGGTCGGCGGTATGAAGGGCGAGGGTTCGGCGGCGACTTTGCGCAGGGCGAGGTTAATTGCCTCTTCCTTACTGGCGAGTTTGTAGCGGCGCATAATCTCGGCGCAGGCTTTGTCGTCTATGTCTATGCTGAGGCGAACCATGAATCCATCCTAACACTGCCATTTGCGTTTGGAAACTCGGCAGTCCTCCGCTAACCCCCCGCCGATGCCCCTGCCGGTGCGGACTGATAGCGCACCGAGTATTTCCTTTCGTCAATCATAAAGGCCGCCAGCGCTGCCGGGAACAGCAGCGACCCGGCTACGGCGAAGGGCAGGAAGTATGAGCCGGTGGCGTCGTAGAGTATTCCGGCCAGCAGGATGCTGACGAAGGACCCGACCTGGTGGCACATGAGCGAGATGCCCGAAATAGTAGCCAATGCCCGCAAGCCGTAAACGTCGGCGGTCAGAGCGGTGGTGACCGGCACGCTGGCGATCCAGGACAAGCCTGCCAGCGCGGCAAACACCCACAGGCTCGCCAGACCCGGAGAGCTGATGAGAGGCAGGGCGATGCCGCGCTCCACGGCGAACAGTCCTCCCAGCAGCGCCACGTAGGCCAGTCCGCGAATAAAGTAAACCCAAGCCAGCACGTTCTTGCGGCCGAAGCGGTCAGCCAGCCAGCTCCCGCCGATGCCGCCCACCACACTCAGTCCCATCATAAAGCCGAAAATCACCCCAGCCAGAGTGGGCGAAATACTTATCTGCTCCTCAGCATACGGCACAAAGTGTATGGCGATGGCACCCACGGAAACGCCGCAAATGGTGAAAGACGCCGACAGGTTCCAAATGGGCGGAGAGCGGAAGGACTGCCACCATTGCTCGACCTCGAACAAGCCTAGTTTCTGCGCCGACGGAGATTCGTCCGGGGGCGGCTCCGGGTCGCCGTCGGGCTGTAATCCCATCTGACCCGGACTATTCCGCAAGAATATGAAGCCCAGTGGCAACGCCAGCACAGTAATGATCGCCCCCAAGGTAACCCACGACACTCTCCAGTCGAACAATTCCACCATATAGGCACTGAAAGGAATCAGCGTAAGCCCGCCCAGGGCCCCTCCAGCCACCATCAGCCCCAGAACCGTGGTGCGCCGCCGCAGAAACCAGCGGGCAAGCAGCGGCCCCAAAGTACCCTCGGACGCACCACTCATGGCGGTGGACAGCAGGAAGCTGAACAGGAACACCAGAAACAGATAATGGAATGTGAGGCTCAATGCCGCAGTCCCCAAGCCCACTATCAAAAGGCTGATGAGAACTACTTTGCGGGAGTCGAACCTGTCGAACAGGTGCCCCAACACGGGTTGCGTCAAGCCGTTGACCAACACGCCAATGCCCGCCGCCACTGATATGGTTGTGCGGTTCCAGTCGAAAGCCTCGCTCATCGGAATAACGAAGACCCCGAAGGCGCCGCGCGCGCCGAGGGTTACCGCGGCGATGAACATGGTAGTGGCAGTTACGTACCAGCCGTAGTAAATGCCGTTCCGGGGTGCTCGCGCTTCATTCATGCCAATGGCCTGCGGCTGCTCTGGCCGATAAAAGTCGAACTGAGCCCAGCCTGTTCCAAGCCCGGAGGTCGTCTTCTATTCTTATGCCAAGGCCAAACCGGCTCGACCCTGATTCCGCCGAGGGTCTACTGGTCTTCTACCGCGTAGCGCCTCCGCACGACACTTGGGACAAGCAACGGGGCGCCTAGTCGCCAGCCGCCGCACCCGGCACTGGCGCAGTCTGGTAGCGCACAGAATACTTCTTCTCGTTGATAGTGTAGGAGGCTATGGCTGCCGGAATCAGCATCAATCCGGCTAACGTGAAGGGCAACAGGTAGGATCCCGTCAGGTCGTACAGCACTCCGGCTAAGATAATGCTGACGAATGCACCGACCTGGTGACACAGGAAGGAAATGCCCGAAATCGTTGCCAGAGCCCGAAGTCCGTAGACGTCTGCGGTCAGTGAGGCGGTGACAGGCACACTGGCAATCCAGGAAAAGCCTGCCAAAACGGCGAAAAACCACAGGCTGGCCAGTCCCGGCGAGCCTATGATCGGAAGGGTGATACCCCTGTCCACTGCAATCAGGCCGCCAACCAGCACCAAGTATGCGATGCCTCGCACGGAGTAGACGGTTCCCAGCACGTTCTTACGGCTAAAGCGGTCGGCCAGCCAGCCGCCTCCGATGGCTCCAATCACGTTCAAGCCGGTCAGTATGCCGAAAATCGTGGCGGCCAAGGGAGCGGAAATTCCTACGTGTTCTTGAGCGTAAGGGACAAAATGGATGGATATGATGCCAACGGTTATGCCACAGACTGTGTAAGCAATGGAAAGGTTCCAGATAGGAGGAGTGCGGAAACACTGCCTCCATTGGTCCACCTCAAACAGCCCGCGCTGTCGCGTCGGCGGGTTGCCCGCAGCATCTGTAACCGGCTCCTGGTCTCCGTCAGGCAACAGGCCCATCTCCGCCGGATTGTTGCGCAGGAACACCAATCCCAACGGCAGGGCCAAGAAGGTAACGATAGTGCCCAGAGCGATCCAGGACACTCTCCAGTTGAAGAGATCCACCAGATATCCGCTGAAGGGAATCAGTACCAGGCCGCCTATAGATGTGCCAGCCGCTACCAGCCCGAGGACCGTGGTACGCCGTTTTTGGAACCAGCGGGCCAGCAGAGGCATCAGAGTGCCGATGGAAGCGCCGCTCATGGCGGTGGAAAGCACAAAGCTGAATATGAAAATCAGGAACAGGTAGTGGAAGGTGAGACTCAGGCCGGCAGTGGCCAACCCGACCACCAGCAGGCTTACGAGAACGACCTTACGGGAATTGAACTTGTCGAACAGATGGCCGAGGAAGGGTTGAGTAACTCCATTCACCAGCCAGCCAATTCCGGCGGCCACGGAAATGGTGGTGCGGTTCCACTCGAAAGTCTCGCTCATCGGAATTACGAAAACCCCGAATCCATTGCGGGCTCCCGTGGTGACAGCGGCTATGAACATGGCGGTGGCGACGATGTACCAGCCGTAGTATACGCCAGGCCTGGCCGATTGCTTTTCAGTAGTCATAAATCGAAATCACTGTGGGTAGGTTATTGAAAACGCAGGGGCTAGGCGCCGGCCACGGCTGCTTGATAACGAACCGAGTACTTCTTCTCGTTGATAGTAAAGGCTGCCAGAGCCGCCGGGAACAGCATCGCCCCGGCAATGGCGAAGGGCAGCGTGTAGGAGCCGGTCACATCATAAAGTATCCCAGCGAAGTTGATGCTGGCAAACGCTCCCACCTGGTGGCAGAGGAACGAGACGCCAGCAATGGTTGCCAGGGAGCGCAGCCCATAGACATTGGCGGTGAGGGAGGTGGTCACCGGCACACTGGCAATCCAGGAGAACCCGGTAAGAGTGGCGAACACCCAGAGACTCAGCTCTCCCGGGAAAACCAGCAACAGCATATAAGCGATGCCCCGCACGAAATACACGGTGCCGAGCACGTACTTCTGGGCGAACCGGTCAGCGAGCAATCCCGCCCCGATGCCTCCCACCACGTTCAACGCCATCATAAACCCGAAAATCGTGGCGGCCCGGGTCGCTGAGAGTCCCAGGTCTTGACCGTAGGGGATGAAATGAATGGATATGATGCCGGTGGTCACGCCGCATACGGTGTAAGCCGCCGACAATTGCCACATGGGGGGAGAGCGGAATGAGTCCCGCCAGTTGTCCACCTCGAACAGGCCGCGCCGTCTTTCCGCCGGGACATCGCCCGGGGCACCGCTTCCGGCTCCACCGTCGGGCTGGAGCCCCATCTCTTCAGGACTACTCCGCAACAGAATAAAAGCCAACGGGGTGGCGAGAACCAGCACGATAGCGCCCAATGCAACCCAGGTCATCCGCCAATCGGTCAGCTCCAGCAGATAGGCCGAGAAGGGAACCAGTATGAGACCGCCCACAGACGACCCGGCCACGATTAAACCCATGGTCGTGGTGCGCCTTCGTGTGAACCATCGGGCCAACAGTGGCTGCAAGGTGCCTGTGGATGCCCCGCTCAGCCCGGTCGAAAGAACGAAGCCGAACAGAAAGGCGAGGAAAAGGACGTGGAAGGTGAGGCTCAACGCCGCCGTGGACGCGCCAACCACGACCAGACTGATCAGGATTACTCTGCGGGCGCTGAAACGGTCGAAAAAATGTCCGAGAAAGGGTTGGGTAATCCCGTTGACCAGCCACCCGAGAGCCGCCACCACGGAGATAGTAGTGCGGTTCCACTCGAAGTCTTCGCTCATGGGGATGACGAAGATGCCAAAGCCATTGCGCGCACCAGTGGTGACGAAAGCGATGAACATCGCCGTGCCCAGGATGTACCATCCATAGTAGACCCTGGGGGATTTCGGCTGGCTCTCGGTCATGGTTGCCTAGTCGGACCTTCGGTAGACCTGTATGCGGTGGCGACAGCTATCCACGATCAGAATGTTGCCCTTACCGTCGAGTTTGACTGCTGTCGGCCCCCAGAGCAGCTTTTCCACGTTAGCTGACTCTTCGCGGTCACCGGTCGTCCCGAAGCCGCCCGGCAGGTCAACTGAAGGAGACAGGTCGGACTCCAAGCGGAGCGCACCTTCCTCCGGGTTGGCCTCGAAGTATTCATTGGCCCAAGTAGGGGTTTTCGACTCGCCGCGCAGGGTAGCCAGCAGTTCGCCGCCGGGGGACAACACGCGCACCCGCTCGTTTCCCCAGTCGGCTACATAGATAATCCCCTCGGCGTCAACGCACAGCCCGGCGAGATGGTTGATGCGGTCCGTCTCAGCCTGCGTTGCTCCGGCGCGGGGCAGTTGTTCGATGAAATCTCCGTTGGTCGCAAGTTTCTGGATGCGGTTGTTGCCCCAGTCGGATACATACACCGCACCTTCGCTGTCAAAGGCGATTCCCCATGGCGCGTTGAACTGGCCTTCGCCAGTCCCGTAGGCTCCCCAGCTTTCGATGAACTCGCCGTCCGTGGTGAATTTCTGTATCCGGTGGTTACCGCTGTCGGCTACCAGCAGATTATCGTCGGCATCGCAGGCGATGTATGAAGGATGACTGATTTGTCCGGGTTCCGAACCTTCCTCTCCCCAAGTGTCCAGCACCTCGCCGGTGGTGGAGAAGATTGTGACGCGGTTCAAGGCTTCATCGGTGACATAGAGGCGGTCTCGGCTGTCGAAGGCGAGGGAACTGGGCCACCAGAACTCACCGACGTCGGTGCCGCCAGTGCCGAACTCGCCCAGGAATTCCTCGTCCACGGTGCACATGGAGACCCGCTTGTAGGGCAGGCGGATGGGCAGTTCAGGGCCGGCGCGATTCAGGACGTACATAACGCCCTGGGAGTCGAGCGCCACGTCCACGGGGTTCTGGAACCCTCGCCCCTGGTTGGACAGCGAGCCGACGGTGTGGCTGTAACGGATGGCTGCGGTGGTGGTCATGTCAGGGAATCATCCTCTCATACTCGTCGTGGGGGCCGACCCAATACCAAGTGATGACGTTTCCTTCAACCACGCCAAGCACTCGATAATTGTCATCTACCCGGGCAGAATAATGGTTTCTTGTTCCTCGAACCCGCCTGAATTTCAGGCTCCCATGGCGCGGGTCATTCTGGAACAATTCGTAGGCCCGCCGGACTTTGCGCTGTGTTTCAGTATCCAATCTCCCGAAAGTATCCCAAAATCTAGGGTTCGTCCGGGAAATCATTACTGCTGTCCTGGAACTGACTCGTCATCCGCAGTTAGCGCAAGGAACTCCTCAAGGGAAATAGTCCTTCCCTCTTTGTAGTCTTTTAGCGCCTGATTTCCCATCTTTTCCAATAATTCCGGGCTTCTGGCAAACGACTCATCCCAGCGTATGGAATCTTTGATGGACTCGAGCATATCCCAGACGGCACCGTTCTGGTCTGGTTCGTCGAGGGTGATGAGCTTGCTGAAGGCTTCGGCCCACATTTCGTCGGTGTCTATTTTCTTTTCGACGAACTTCAGGATTTCTTTCTTGACGTCCTGAGTGACCTGCATCGAAATTCCTCCGGCTGGACTAGGCCATCTGGTACTCGCGGGTGGAGACGATGAGCTGTAGCAAGTCGGCGACGCGCTGTTCAGCACAGCCGTCCGCGAACTGCGACTCAAAGGTTAGTTCGCCCTGAGAAGCGGCGAAGGCCGTCAGTTCATGCCGGGTTGCGCCGGACACTTCCAGTGCGCCGCAGAGGTTCAGGCAGGAGTCCACCAGTTCCTCTGGGGTATATGTTCCGTTGCTTTCCCGCAGGCGGCGGATGATGTTCCTGACGCCCGGCTGGGCCGGGTCGCCCAACAGCAGAGCGGCCGAGTTGACCCGTTCCATCAAGGTGCCAGTGTCCACCCACTCGGTGCCGGTGTGCCAGCCTTCCACGGTGGGCGGGTTGAGGATTTCCTGGCCCATGAAGTTGGCGTCCAGGGCGAGGTTGACGATGTTCCAGCGCGGTGCGCCGAAGGCCCCGGCCAGGCGGGCGACACCAGCGACGACTTCAGCGGGGCTCTTGACCTTGGCGTGACGAGCATCTTCGGAACGGAAGAAGTCGGACAGGAAGATGGTTCGCATGGCGGAGCGCACGTCGCCACCGGTGCGGCGCAGGTCTTCGGCGATGATCTGCGTGGCAACCTCGTTGGGGTGGTCGGAAACGAAGAAAGAATAGAGCTTTCCAGCAAGGAACCAACTGCTGGCGGGGTGGCCACAGATTATGTCCAGCACATCTTCGCCATTGAAACGTCCGGTCTGGTTGAGGAAGGTCTTTTCGCTGTCGTCATGGTCTTCGGGACGGTAGATGAACTGCCAGTCGAGGCGTCCGTGGGGCCAGATGGAATCGCGGGAGGCGCGGACACTCATGTAGTCCTGGTTGGCGATGGTCCAGCCGGTGAAAGCCCGGGCGGCGGCCTTAACGTCGGCCTCGGTGTAGGTTCCGATGCCCATGGAGAACAGTTCTAGGAGTTCGCGCCCGTAGTTCTCGTTGGGCGCGTCCTTGTGATTGTCCTTGTTGTCCAGCCAGAAAATCATGGCCGGGTCGCGGGACAGCTCCGACAGCAGGTTGCGGAAGGTTCCCAGCCCGTGGCGGCGGAAGGTGTTGGTCTGATTCACGACGGCCTTGGCGTGGTTCAGCTTGCCGTAGGCGGTGGCGAAGAGGCCATGCCAGAAGAGGGCGATCTTTTCTTCCAGGGGCCTCGGGGAGTTGATCATGCGGTAGAGCCAGTAGGATTGGGCGCTCTCGATGAGCATGACGCTGTTCTGGTCCACATGGTAGCGGCGGAACAGGGCATCGTCCCACTCCGGGGCGTCTTCGGGGTGCAGCAGGCGCTCCACCGTCGCCTCGTAGCCCGCTGCGAGACTTTCTTCCAGTTCCTCGTAAGTTACGCCGAATCCGGCGCGTCGAAACAGGTGAGCCATGAGGGACAGCTCACCCTCTCCGTGCTCTTTCCTGGTTGCGTTCGTCTGCAGCATTGAGCGTTCCTCCGCACCTGAAACGGGGGGAATTTTTCTCGGCACTCCGCACCTTTGGTCAGCCGGTAGTATAGCACTGAACAGGCTGTCGCGGTTTACCGCTGCGCATAGCCGATGGCAAGGCAAATTTTATATAAATCTTAAATTCTGATTTATATTATTATTAAATTCAGCCTTGACAATCCCTGCTCTGAATGATTTAACTGCTAGACATATTGTAGTCGGCGACTGCCGGAAAAGACGGGAGGGAAGCTCCCCGATCTCTGGTTCCGGCAGCCCCGGTTTCAAATGAATTCTGAAAGAAGGAGGTAGTTATAGCAGGATCCCTTGCCGGGCTTGGCCCGGTGTCCGGGTCGTTGCTGCAAGGCGTCGTCGGATGCGCGGGTGCTTTCCACCTTCTTGTCTTTCCGCAGTATTTCTCTCTTCTTCAGCGTCCGCAAGCCGTCCGATAACCCTTGTCCGCGGCCTCCGCGGAATTTGCAGACAGACCTGGGAAACCAGACAGCAGATAAAGGGCTATGGGTGGTAGATGATGTCAACAAGCGTAAAAATAATCAGCGACGGAGTAATGAAAATTGATGGTGGCTCGATGTTCGGCCCGGTTCCCAAGGAGACCTGGGAAAACAGCGTCGCCACTGACCGCAAGAACCGGATGACCCTGGGGCTAAACTGCCTGTTGCTCCAGGCAGGCGGACAGAATGTCCTGGTGGACACCGGCATCGGGTCCAAAGACATGGTGGACATGGACCGCGAGAAGCTGGGCCTGGTTCCCAGCAGGCTGCTGCGAGGACTCAAGGGCGTTGGGCTTACCCCCAAGGATATCCATGCGGTAATCCTGACCCATCTGCATTTCGACCATTCCGGCGGCTGTACGCGGCTGGACCGGGCCGGCAACCTGGTGCCCACCTTCACCAAGGCCCGGTACTACGTGCAGCAAAGGTGCTGGCACGAAGCCTGCCATCCCAATGAGCGGGCGAATCACTCGCACCGGGCAGACAACTTCCTGCCCATTGACGAGAGAGGCCAGTTGGAACTGCTGGACGGGGACAAGGAGATTCTCCCCGGACTGAACGTGGTAGTGACCGACGGACACGCATCCGGGCATCAGATGGTGATGTTCAACCACGGGGGGGAGCGGGTAGTATACCTGGGCGACATCGTGCCGACCCCGCATCACCTGAACCTGGTGGCCATTTCCGCCTTCGACAACTCGCCGGAGGTGACCCTGGAGCAAAAGAAGGAACTGCTGTTCCGGGCCGAGCGCGAGGGCTGGCTGCTGGTGTTTTCCCACGGCCACGACGTGCGCGCCGGATACCTGGAACGGCGCGGCGGAATGGGATTCCTCCGTGCCGTGGACCTGTAACCGGACGGGCACTATGCCCGCCGCCGCAGCCAAGACAGCGCCGCCCCTTCGTTATCGGGGCGGCGTTTTTGTACTACACACCTGCCTATGCTCCGCTCCGGATTCCCGCTCCCGCGGGAATGACGGAGGTGCGGATAACTGAGCGGCGGTTAACGCGCCACCTCGGCCAGCACCCAATCGCCTTCCAGTGAAGTGAGGCGGGCGTTGGTGATCCGGTTGGAAAGGGTGGAGCCACACGCCGCCCGGACTCTCAGATAGTTGTCGGTGAGGCCCGACCAGACGCCTTCCCTATCGGAGGATCGTTCCCACAGCACCGGTCGCACCGCTCCCAACTGGTTCTCCCTGAACCGGAGCGCGGACTCTGCCGACAAGTCCAGCATTTCCCCCATTCTCGCCCGCTTTTCAGGCTCCGCGACCTGATCCCGGAAGTAGGCCGCCGAGGTACCCGGCCTGGGGGAGTATGGGAAGGCGTGGATGTCGGAGAACCGCATCGCCGTGGCGAAGTCGAGGCTTGCCGTGAAGTCGTCGTCGCTTTCGCCCGGGAAGCCTACGATGATGTCGGTCGTGATCCCTGCGTCTGGGTGCATCTGCCTGACAAGCTCCACGGAGGCGGCGAATTGCGACGTGCTATACCGGCGGCGCATCGCTCGCAGCGTCGTGTCGCAGCCGCTCTGCAGCGGGATGTGGAAGTGAGGCATCAGACGCGCATCACCCCACAATCTCAGCAGCGGCGCGGTGATTTCGTGGGCCTGCAACGATGACACTCGCAGCCGCTCAACAACGGTCTCGGACAGTATGCGTTCCAGCAAACGTTGCAGGTTTATGCCGATCAGGTCGAAGCCGTAGGTTCCCAACTGCGTACCGGTGAGGGCCACCTCACGATAGCCTTCGTCGGCGTGGCGGTTGATTTCGGCGATGATCGTTTCCGGCGGGATGCTGCGTTCGCGGCCTCTCACCTTGGGGACTATGCAGTAGGCGCAGACCTGATCGCAGCCTTCCTGAATCTTGACCATGGCGCGGGTGCGGGTGGGATTCTTCGCTCCGCTCAGAATGACAGGACCCGTAGAGCTACTCTTGGAGGACTCTGAGAGGGACTTATTCAGCACGGCGTGGGCTGATTCCACCAGGGATGCCTTGCCGGTGTTGCCGATGACTAGCGACACTTCGGGCAGCGCTTCTATATCGGCGGGAGCGCGCTGGGCGTAGCAGCCAGTGGCGACGACGACCGCGCCGGGGTTGCGGCGGCGGGCGGCGCGGAGGTACTGCCGGGCCTTGGCGTCGGCGGCGGCGGTTACGGTGCAACTGTTCAGCACCACCACGTCGGCGGCGGCAGACGGGCCAACCACCCGATAGCCGGCCTCGCGGAAGCGGCGGGCCAGCGCCTGGCTGTCGGCCTGGTTCAGCTTGCAGCCGTGCGTGTGTATAGCGACGGTGCGCTGTGGAGATTCCCTATTCGTACTCGCCATCGTCTCTATCCATCCGCCTTCGCCGCGGGCGCCTAGCGCGGGCACTACGGCGCACCGGCGGCGGGGCCGGCTCATCGTCTACAACCAGCAAATCCGGCTCCTCCCGCGGCTCATCAATGGGCAGTATTTCCCAGAGACGATCCACTGCCGAGGTGACGTCTTCCAGTATCGCGATCAGGTGCTGCGCGCCGGACCGAGACTCGCGGGCCCGGTCGGCGGCGTCGGCGAAGGAACTGAGGCGACTGAAGGCGTCGCGGATGCGCCGGTCGTTGTTCTCCTGACCTAGGCGGTTGGCGTACTGCTCGACGGCCTGCCGGTCTTCAATTTCGTCCCCTCGGCTGAGGGCCACGCCCCTGACGGCCAGAGTGACGCTGCCCCACAGGAGCTCTTCGCAGCGCAGCCAACGGCTCTGGCGCGCCTCTTGCACGGCGTCTCGGAGCAGCCGGACGCTCTGGCCGTGGTAGCGCGTGAGCCGCGCCGTCTGCTGTTGGGTGAGTTGGGGCATCATTATTCCATCATAGGCGACAGACTATGCCTGTCAACCAGGAGGAGGCATGTTATCCCGAGGAAAAGAAGGACGGCCCCGAAATTGGGGCCGTCCAGGGATGTTCCCTTTTGTCTGGATGACGCAGATTGGTATTCGTTACTCTTCGGGCCAACCTTCGGCTTCCAGACCAGCATCCAGCGCGGCCATCACGCTTGCGGCGGCTTCATCAGTCACCCAATCACTCCAGAGATCCTGGTTGTTTTCCAACCACCAAATGGCGGCTTCAGCCCTGGTGGCCTCGGGATTGGAGTCAATCCACTGGAAGACAGGCTTGTATACCGGAATGCTGAACTCCCAATTCTGCAGAAAGCCAATTACTTCCGGCGCACGCGGCAACAGGCTGGGATTGACTGCGATCAAGACCAGAGATTCATCGAAGTGGCAAGCCTTGCCGGAATCCCAACATTCTTGGGTATATGGCTCCTCTTCCAAGAGCACCAGGTCCAGCTTGAGGGCCGGGTCGCCGGTCCCCCACATATAGCCCAACCAAGGCTCCTGCTTCTCATAGGCGCCAAAGAGTTCGGCGAACATGGCGTCCTGAGATCCCGGCTTGATGACGTACAGTGAATCAGTCAGTCCGTAAGTCTCGATTTGCTCATCATTCACCAGTTCGCATGACCAGCCGGGCACACAGGCCACCAGCCGGGCCTTGCCGCGGCTGTCGTCGGTGGCGAACAGTTCCTGGAACTCAGGTTTCATCAAGTCCTGGGGCGTCTTCAGGTCGGGATGCTGCTCGGCGATGTAGGCCGGAATCACGAAAGTGCTCTGCCAGTCTCCCACGAGGCTTTTTCCTACGGAAACCACCTCACCCAGCTCTACCGCTTCCGTCCATCCAATGGACTGGTTGGGCAGCCAGATTTCCATGGTAACGTGGGTGTCGCCCTTCCTGAGACCCTGGAACAGCGGCAGGGTCGCGCCCGGTACTACATCAGTGGGGAATCCATAACCATGCTCGACAATGTACTGAGCAATGCGGTTCTGAATCTCTGCGCTGGTCCAGTTGAGGTCAGAGAAGACGATGGTCTCTTTCGGGCCTTCCGGCGCTTCGACCATCACCTCGACAATCTTGGTGACCTCGATCTCTTCCGTCTCGACGACAGTTTCCGTCTCGACTACGACCTTAGTAACCTCAACTTCTTTCTCTACAACCTGGGTAACCGGGACTTCGACTTCCTTTTCAACTTCAACGACCTGGGTGACCTGCACTTCTCTCTCGACAATCTGGGTGACGGGAACCTCGACGGTTTCCGAGCCGCAGGCGACAGCGGCGATCATAGCCATGATGGACAATAGAATTGCCAGAGGAATGAATCTGCTCCTTGTCAACAATGCGATACCCTCCGCCCTCTGCCGGGCTTTAATTTAGGATGATTCCTGACTGGAATCGCGGCTTCGCCTGGCGGGAAGCCAAGTCCACAACTTATATCAGCGCCAACCCGCTCTGTCAAACCTCAGGCATGGCGCTTCAGGGCAATCGCGTCTTGATTCAGGCAGCTCATGGTCAGGCAAGCTCACCATTGCCTAGATACAGGGGCTGATTTTTTGTTTTTCCGCTCATTTCCGAGCATTTCCGCTCATTTTGGCGATTCCGGCAGTTCGACGAGCTTACCAGGCATCGTCGGGTTGAAGGAGACCCTTCGACAAGCTCAGGGTGAAGGTGAAGCGTCCCGGTGGGACAGAATTTTTTGTTTCCCGTCCCATTCCGTCCCATTCCCGCCACCCGGCCAGATGGGGACGGCACCGCCAACGCCGCCCTGGTCTTTGTCTGAACCGTGATTCATTCGATTTTGGGATTTCGCTGACGGGGTCACAATCCTGAGCATTCTTGCAGTCCCTAAGACCCAGATGTAGACACTCTCCGGCGGATACAACGTTGCCATCACACTTTCCGGTACGGCGGGCGGGTTGCGCCGGCCATACGCAATATATGCTAGGGAGGGGACATCAGACTCCGCAAGAGGGAAGTGTCAGCAAAACAGGACGGTAGCAAAGTATTGTCTGAATCAGGATTTACAGGATTAAAGGATGAACAGGATTTTGAGAGTATCCTGGAAATCTTCAAATCCAGCGAATCCTGATCAGAAGAAATTAAGGGCAATTAGGCTTTGCAATCTCCTGGTCAGCCAAAAGGGTCAGGGCTTTCGGGAGGCCCAAGACGGTGCCCGGCAAGGGCCTCTAGTGGCCTTCCTGAAGGGCCTCCTGCCTGCTGCGGGCCGCCGCCTGGGTCAACCGGTCGAAGACGATGGCTATAAGCACTATGGAAAGGCCCGCTATGACGCTGTTGCCCGGGTCCTGACGTTGCAACGCACGGAACACGTCCTCGCCCAGGCCGCTGGCGCCCACCAGTGACGCTATTACTACCATTGACAAGGCCAACATAGTTGTCTGGTTGATACCAGCCATGATGGTGGGCAAGGCCATCGGCACCTGCACCTTGGTGAGAATCTGCGTCGGCGATGCCCCAAAAGACCGGGCAGCCTCCACAGCGGCCGGGGACACCTGGCGAATGCCCAGGTTGGTCAGCCGGATGGCCGGCGGAACGGCATAGATGACCGTAGCAATGACCGCCGGGGTGTATCCCAAACCGAAGAACAGAATCCCAGGCACCAGATAGACATAGCTGGGCATGGTTTGCATGCCGTCAAGCACCGGACGCATAGCGCCATCGGCGCGGTTGGAGCGGGCGCCCAGAATACCCAGGGGCAAAGCAATCACCACCGAAACAATCACAGAGAAAATAATGATGGCGATGGTTTCCACTGCACTGTCCCAGCGGTTCATCAGCCCGATAAAGATAAAACTGAGCAGCGCCAGCAGCGCCAGCCGCCACCCGGACATTATCAAGGCCGCAATGCACACCGCAGCAATAGTGACCGGCCATGGAATCCACTTAAGAGCGTCCTCCAGATGCACCATTGTTATGGTGATTATTTTGTCTATGCCATCGAACATCCCTCCCCAGTTGCGCACCAGCCAGGTAGTTATGTCTTTAATCTCAGCGGATATGATCCGGTTAATCTCCGTGGCTTTTTGAGTGCCGTCGTCCTGCCGTTGGTCCACCTTGCTGGGGAAATCCATGTTCGACCCCCACGCCAGCAAGCAGACAATAAGCATGATGACAACTACGGCCAGTCCGATGAGCCAACGGAAGAGGGGCCGGGTCTCGCTCAGAGAGAGTCTTCTGGACGGGGTTCCCGTTCCTGATTCCAGTGTGTACGGTTCCCGGTTTTGCGAGTCGTGGTCGTTGCCGGCTGTTTCCGCCACGGGAGCCTCCAATTTCTCCTGCATTTCCCGGAATCGGCACTCACCCCAACCCTCTCCCTCCGTGGAGAGAGACCTTTGGGGATACCCGCTAACCGTCGTTCTGCGCATCCACCTCGGCCTCGGCGGCGAGGGCCGCGTTGGCGGCGGCGTTGGCTTCGTAGTCCGGGTCGGCGGTGGAGGTTTCGGCGAGGGCTTCGGCCAGGGCGCTGCGGTGTATTTCGCCAACGAGCCGGTTGTCGCCGTCGGTCACCGGGATGGGATAGTCGCTGGCCATGGCGAGGGGAATGAGCAAGTCGAAGGTGGTGTCGGGGCTGACTGTTTCATAGCCCTGGTTGACGTAGCCCAACCCCAGGTCCAGGCGGTTGATTCCTGCCTTGAGCGCGTCATTTGCCCTGGCGATGGTGAGCAAGCCGATGTAGCGCTGGCTGCGGTCGACAATCCAAGCGGCATCTCCGTCGCTGGCGCCGATGGTGTGCAGCGCAGCGCGGGGGCCTTGATGGCCCAGCACGGTGGCCTTGGGCGGCACCATCACCTTGCTGGCGGTGAGCACGCTCTCCAGCCGGACGTCCTGGGTGAAGTCGCCCACGTATTCGTCCTCGGGCCGGAGCACGATGTCTTCCGGCGAGCCAATCTGGGCCACACGCCCGTCGTGCATGATGGCGATGCGGTCACCCAGCTTGAGGGCCTCGTTCAGGTCATGGGTAATGAAGACGATGGTCTTGTGCAACTCTTCCTGAAGACGGAGCAGTTCGTCCTGCATCTGGCGGCGGATGAGGGGGTCAAGGCCGCTGAACGGCTCGTCCATCAGCAGGATGTCGGTATCCACCACCAGGGCGCGGGCCAGACCGACGCGCTGCTGCATACCGCCGGAGAGTTGGCGAGGATAGGACGCTTCCCAGCCGCCCAGACCCACCATATCGAGGACCTCGCGGGTGCGGGAGTGGCGTTCCGCTTCGGGGACGCCTTGCACCTCCAGACCCCAGGATGCGTTTTCCAGCACGTTGCGATGGGGCATGAGGCCGTAGTGCTGGAAGACCATGGCTATCTTGCTGCGGCGGAACTCCATCAGTTCCTTGTCGGACATGGCGGTAACTTCGTTGCCGTCTATGACGATTCTGCCAGCGGTGGGTTCGATGAGGCGGATGAGGCAACGGACCATGGTTGACTTGCCGCTGCCCGACAGGCCCATGATGACGAAGGTCTGCCCCTTATGGACCTCGAAGGAGACGTCATGCAGGCCGATTACAGCGCCCAATTCCGACTGAATCTCGGCCTTGCTCTTTTCCAGGTTCCCCGGCTCCAGCGCTCTTTCAGGGCTCTTGCCGAAGACCTTCCAGATGGAGTCGACTTTGATGATCGGGCCCTGGCTGGCGCTGCCCTCGGGTTCGGGCCGGGTTTCGCCCATTACGCCCAAATCGGTGCGGTCTGCAATGGTAGCCATATTCTAACCTCCGGCGCCGGCCAACTTGGGGCCAGCCGATGAGTCGCTGGGGCCGGGCAGGTCGCTGATTAGTGGCCCTAAGTTAGGGGGATGCACCCGGTTTGTCAACAAATGCCGATTGCCGCCAATCTACGCGCTGGCATTATAATGGGCACCGATTGTCGCCAGGATGGACGGCGGGCTGTCATTATGTAATTAAAGGAGGTAATAGCAATGAAGTATGACTATATCGTAGTGGGCGGCGGGTCGGCAGGCTGCGTGGTGGCCACCCGCCTGTCGGAGGACCCCGACAAGTCGGTGCTGCTGCTGGAAGCAGGGCCGGATTACCCGGAGTTCGAGCACCTGCCCGACGACCTGAAGCGAGGCTACAACGTGTGGCGCTCCGCCTACGGCCCGCACAGCTGGGACCTGCGGGGCATTGCCAACGACACACAGAACGAGCCGATGATTATTCCCCGAGGCAAGGCTACCGGCGGCTCCAGCGCCATCAACGGCCAGGTGATTTTCCGGGGAGTGCCGGAGGACTACGACAACTGGGCATCGTGGGGCAACGACGAGTGGGGCTTCACCAACTGCCTGCCCTACTTCCGCAAGATGGAGAACGACTGGGACCATCCCGGGGACGACTTCCACGGCAACGAGGGACCATTGCCCATTCGCCGTTTCAAGAAGGAGGAGTGGATTCCGGTTTCCACCGCCTTCTACGATGCCTGTGTAGGCGTGGGCTTCCCGGAAGACCCGGACCAGAACTCGCCTGATTCCAACGGGATCGGCGTGCGCCCGCTGAACAACATTGACGGTGTGCGGATGAGCACCGCGCTGACCTACCTGTCGCAGGGGCGGCACCGGCTGAACCTGACCGTCCGGGGCGACGTCACTGTCCATCGCGTGGTGTTCGAGGGCAAGAAGGCCGTGGGGGTGCAGGCCGAGAGCGGCGGCGAAGTGTTCACGGTTGAGGGGGATCAGATCATCCTGAGCAGCGGCACCATCGGCTCCTGCCAGGCGCTGCTGCTGTCGGGCGTGGGGCCGAAGGACGAGCTGGCGGCGCACGGCATCCAGTCGGTGCATGACCTTCCGGGAGTGGGCAAGAACTTCTGCGACCATCCGGCGGCATACATGGTGTTCCGGGGATACGGCGACCCGGCGGACGTGGAGACGCCGACGATACAGGTGGGGCTGCGGTTCAGTACGCCGGGGTCGCCGACGCGCGCCGACTTCCAGATTACCCCCACGTTGATGACCAGCGAACACCGCCCGGCCAGCGTCGAATACGAGGGCGACGAGTTTCACTGGGGCCTGAGCGTGGGGTTGCAGAACGCCACCTCCGCCGGGGAGATAACCCTCACCACTCCCGACCCTCATGTGCAGCCGAGACTGGACTACCAGTTGTTCTCCGCCGAGTATGACCGGGAGCGGATGCGGGAGGCTGTGCGGACTGCCATCCGCATCGCCGAACACCCGACGATGGCGGAGCACATCGCCGAGATACTAAATCCCACGGCGGCAGACTTGGAGTCGGACGATGCGCTGGACAACTGGATACTGCGCAACGCCTACACCCAGCACCACATCAGCGGCACGTGCAAAATGGGGCCGGACAGCGACCCGATGGCAGTGGTGGACCAGTACTGCAAGGTGCGCGGGCTGGAGAACCTGCGGGTAATAGACGCCTCGGTGATGCCGGATGTGATACGGGCCAACACCAACGGCACGACGATAATGATCGCGGAGAAGGTTTCGGACTGGATCAGGGAAGGGAAGTAGGGAGGAATCTCGACAGTTCTCCCTGGATCTCTGCTTCAGGGATGTATGGGCGGCGGGCACTACGGCCCGCCGTTTTTCTTTTGCAGGGCAGTTATTGCTCACCTCTGCGGGCCGCCTCCAGCGCAGCTTCGAGATCGGCGGGCAGAGGAGAGCTGAACTCCAGCGGTTCGCCGGTGGCGGGGTGGGCGAAGGCGAGGCGGTGGGCGTGGAGGAAGTGGCGGGGGAGCAGCGGGCTGCGTTTGCCGTAGACGGCGTCGCCCA
>VXOI01000198.1 GCA_009840175.1 Chloroflexota bacterium
CCCCTACACGGCGCAAACCACCCGAAACGGAACGCTACCATTTGCAAGGCGGTTGCGAAGTCGTTGGCAGACAGGAAGATTGACCTTGCTCCATTTACCGCACCGGCCGTAGCGCTGGTTTTGCTGCAATCTAGTTCCAATCTGTTCAGGGACGCTGGCTGCCAATCGCTTCCACATACAACGAATATAGCGACTGGCTGCATGTCATAAACAGGCGGTTCTTCTTGACGCCGCCGAAGCACAGGTTCGCGCAGGGTTCCGGCAGCAGAATCCGGCCGATCAATTCGCCGCGGGGCGTGAAGCAGTACACCCCGTCCGTCCCCGGCCCGGCCCAGGCCCTGCTGGACCACAGGTTGCCGTCGCGGTCAGTCCGCATACCATCGGCGAACCCTGGAGACATATCGGCGAAGACCTCGCCGCCCCGCAGCCTGTGGCCATCCACCACCTCGAAGACCCGGATGTGCCCCGGCGCGCCGGGGTCGTGGGAGATGCCGCTGTCGGCGATGTACAGCCGCGACTCGTCGGGAGAAAAGCACAGGCCGTTGGGCTTGACCATATCCTCGACCGCCACCGTAGCTACACCTGTTGCAGTATCCAGCCGGTAGACCCGCGTGGGCAGTTCGGCCTCAGCTCGCTCTCCCTCGTAGTTCATCAGGATTCCATAGCCAGGGTCGGTGAACCAAACCGATCCGTCGGAATGAACCACTACATCGTTGGGGGCGTTGAGGGGCTTGCCGTCGAAGCTGTCCAGCAGCACGGTCACTCGCCCGTCGTGCTCTGTCCGGGTAATGCGGCGTGTCAGGTGCTCGCAGCTTACCAGACGGCCCTGCCCGTCCCGCGTGTTGCCGTTGCTGTAGTTGGACGGCTGACGAAACAGCGTAACCTCGCCGGTTACTTCGCAGTACCGCAGTATCCGGTTGTTGGGTATGTCGCTGAAAACCAGCGACCTCATGTCGCCGAACCATACCGGCCCTTCGGCCCAGCGCGCCCCGGTATACAGCCGCTCAACGGCGGCGTTCCCGATCCGGTAGGCCCTGAAGCGCGGGTCGAGAACCTCCACCGCCGGGTCGGGGTAGCGGGCTATTCCCTGGTCCCAGCGGCGGCTAAGTTCGGGAGTCCACTGCGAATTATCGGCCATCGCCTTCTTCCCCTATTGCAGATGCGGCAGCAGTTCCTCGGAAATAAGCTGCAAGTATTCCAGCTTGGCGGGAAATTCCTTGGGCAGATTCAGGCTGGCCAACCCGACGTAGTCTAGGCCCTCGTCTTCCTTGCAACGGTTGATGATTTCGGCGCAGTCCTGCGGGCTGCCTGCAATCGCCCAATCGGGCAACTCCCGCTGCCCTCCCAGTCCGAAATCAACCGTGGTGTTTTCCTGCATATTGAAGGCGCTGTACATACCGGCCTTCTTGGCCGCCATTTCCCGGGCCTCCGTGATGGCCGTTTCCCGGTCTCTGGCTATGGCGATGGAGCGGTGGACGCCGATTCGCCCGGCGGGTTCCTTGCCCAGTTCCTCGAGGGCCTCCTTGTACTGGCGAGTCAGGACGCTGATGTCCTTCCATCCCGGCTGCGGCCCGAGAATGACCCGGTCGGCGAGGGCGGCTGCACGGCGCACCGCGCCCCGGCTCTGCGCCGCAATCCAGATGGGCGGATGCGGCTGCTGCACCGGGGTCAGGCCCAGTTTGGCCCCATGCACCTGCCAGTGTTTTCCATCGTGGTTGACTTCCTCTCCGCTCCACAGCAGCTTCATCAGTTCGATGGACTCTTCGAACCGGCTCACCCGGTCTCTCCGATTGGTCCCGAAGGCGGACAGCTCCGCCACCCGGTAGCCTATCCCCACTCCAAGGATGAACCGCCCGTTGCTGATGTGGTCCAGCGTCACCGTCTGCTCGGCGATGTCCACCGGGTTGTGGTAGGGAAGCAGCATGACGCCGGTCAGCAGCTTCAGGCCCTCGGCGTCGGGGGCCAGCCGGGCCAGCGTCTGCATCGGCTGCATCCAGACGGTGGGATGGGAAATGTAGTGCTGGGGCGCATAGATGACGGAGAATCCCAGCGACTTGGCGCGGCGGCACACCTCGGCGGCTTCTTCCACCTGCTGGTACATCGGCCGGTCGGGGTCTTCCAGGTAATCGCGTATGTAAAGCCCTACTTCCATAGGTATCTCCCGTATTTGTTGTGGGGAGCTGCGCCGATGTTTGGCTTGGAAACTATCTCAAAACTTGCCGCAGTACCCAATCCGTCATTCCCGCGCAGGCGGGAATCCAAACCCCCGTTGTTTTATATTTATAACAGGATGGCCGCTCTCAATGCGTTTTGAGATAGTTTCTTAATCGCCAAGTCGTTAGCGAACCGTTTCCCGAGCTACTGCAATGCCCGTTAATCGGTAATGTAGGTGTGGGTTATAACTTCCCAAACATGACCGTTCTCGCACTCGAAGTAGAACCCGCGTCCCTGGTGCAGATGGTTAATCTCGCCGTCTGTCCTTGAGCGTGGCCCGCTCCCGAAAGAAATCCCCTCTTCCTTGACACGCCGCAGCACCGCATCAAACTCCTCGTCAGACGCCAGGAAAGCATAGTGATTTGAGCGCGGGTTGTCCGAGTCGTCGAAGTCCAGTGTCAGTATGTCATTGACTTTGACCGGCGCGAAGTGCCCCCAGGGGCCTTCGTACTTCAGTCCGAAGATGCGGGCGATGAACTCAGCGGACTTGACCTTGTCGTAGGCGGGTACGATTGTGTGGTCGAGCTGCAAAGGCATAGTTGTCCTCCTCTTGTCGAATAGTATGCCAAGCCTCAATCCGGTGTCGAGCCTGTTTCAGGAGAGGGTTATTCTTCCGCGGCATGGGCGGCGGGCAGGAAGTCTGCGTCGGCGAAATCCGCGAAGCGGTCGGGGAGAAACTCGCTCATATCTGAAACGGCCTCGGTTGAGCCACGGCAGATATAGTCGGCGATGATGCGGCCAGTGATCGGCCCCAGGTGAATGCCCTTGGTGGTATGGCCGGTGGCCAGCAGGACACCTTCCCGACCGGGAACCGGGCCGATGATGGGCTTGCTGTCGGGACTCAGCGGGCGGGAACCGGCAAGCTGCTGCACCAGTTCGGCGCGCTCCAGGTCAGGAAATACGTCTATGGCCCGCCTGAGGAGTTCCAGCCGGGCGGTCTCCGTGGGTTGGCGGTCAAACTCTTCGCCCCAGAAAAGCTCTTTCTGGTCGTAGTCCCGGCCACCGGTGCTGCCGACGCTGGTGAAGCCGTCGCCCCTGCTGATCATGTGTCCGCGCTTGGGCGAACTGATCAGCACCGGAAGCGGCTCGCCGGGGTAGTTGAGCAAGAGGCGCTCTCCCTTCATGGGCCGGACGGGAACGGGGAATCCCAGCCAGGATGTGAAAGCCCGGCTCCAGGTGCCTGCGGCCACCACCACCGCGCCGCAGGGTATGTCCCCGGACGCGGTCTTGACGCCGGAGATGGCGGAACCGTCGGCAACGAGGCCGGTTACCTCCCGGTAAAGGATGCTTGCGCCCTTCAGCTCCGCGCCTCGCGCCAGGGCCAGGTTAAGGCGGTAGCTGTCCAACTGGGCGGACTCGTCTTCATACACAGCGCCAATGATGTCATGGGAGAGACGGGGTTCGATGGAGCGGACTTCCCGGTCATCAATCCAGCGCATCTCTACGTGGGGCTGCTGCCAGACCATCAGGCCCTTGATCATACTGGCCTCTTCGTCGTCCAGGGCCAGCCGCAGAGAGGGACGTCGCTGGTAGAGCAGGTCCATGCCCGTGGCGGCTTCCAGTTCCGTAACAAGTTGCGGAAATTCATCGTAAGAGGCCCGGGCCATCTGGAAGGACGCTCCGGGTGAGAACTCCGCGCCCAGCAGGCTGAGGGAGCCGGTGGCGTGAGCGGATGCCCCGCTGCCGATGGCTTCCCGCTCCAGCAGGGTCACGTTGATGCCTTCCCGGGCCAGGTAATAGGCAACCGAGCAACCGACCACGCCGGCGCCAATGACAACTACGTCGGCACTCTCAGGCAAATCTCTGCTCTCCAATGGGAGTTTTGGGGATTTTCGCCGTGGGCTGCGCAGGTGTCAATCGGGGCTGCCTGCTTTTCTGGAAACTGCGCCGGACGTTGGAGAGCCTGTAACACTGGCCTCTACATCCTGCACTGCCGTAGAATGGGCGCTACCAAGCTACAAAGGAGAAACCATGTCCAGCGTCGCATATAACCCTACAGCCCGGTTCGATGTCGTAACTACCGATCTGGTTTACTTGGAGCACCAGAGCGGCAGCCTTGAGGCCACCATCTACCAGCCCCAGGGCGAAGGGCCGTTCCCCGGCTTGGTGGACGTTCACGGCGGCCGCTGGTTCCTCAACGACCGTTCCGCCGACCGCCACATGAACATCGCCCTTGCCGCCAGCGGCATGGTGGTTGTCGCCGTGGACTTCAGGCTGGCCCCGGACCATCCCTACCCGGCCCAGGTCGCCGACGTCAACTACGCCATCCGCTGGACGAAAGCCAACTCCGCGCAATTCAACATTGACCCGGCATCCGTGGGCGCTATCGGCTGCTCCAGTGGCGGCCATACCGTCGTCCTGAACGGAATGCGCCCCAGGCACCCCCTGTATGCCTCGCTGCCTCTCGCCGGAGGAGAAGACGTGGACGCTTCCCTGCGATTCATGCTCTGCTGCTGGTCCGTCCTTGACCCTTACGCCCGCTACCTCTGGGGCATCGAAATCAATGACGAACGGTTCATCGGCCCCACCGAGTCCTACTTTGGCAACCAGGCCAATATGCGCGAAGGCAACCCCCAGGAGCTCCTCGACCGCGGAGGGGCTGTGGAACTGCCTCCCACGATTATCATCCAGGGCACCAATGACAACAACATCCCCCTGTTCATCCCCGAGAAGTTCGAGGTCTCTTACCGGGCCGCCGGAGGCCATGTAGAAGTGGAGTGGTTCGAAGGTATGCCGCACCAGTTCGGCAACACGCCGGGGCCTGAATCCGACCGCGCCATCGAGCGAATGAAAGGCTTTGTCGCGCAGCAGTTGTCGCACCCGGCGGTGGCGCAGGTATAGCTCAAGCTGTGCAATGTGGGTCGGGTCCGGTTCAGCTACTTGGAAATAAGCGGCGTAGGGGCGGGTTTGCAAACCCGCCCCTACATATCAAACTGCACTGCAAGGAGACCCCTATCCAAGTTACCGCCTCAGTCTTACCCTAACTCCCAGCCAAGTTCAGCACGCTCCGCCGTCTCCGGCAAAGTAATCGTACTTCCTTCCTGCCAACTCCACCACCTCGGCCACGTCTTCCTCCAGGAGGTAGCCCTCGGACACCAGGTCCATCGCGGCGCGGGTCACCTGTTCCAGGTAGTCCTCTCGGCTGGCGTAGCGTTCCTCGATGGACGCCCGCGGGTCGCCGATGGACTCGCGCTCGGCCTGTGTGGCGGGCAGCGGGAGCGTCCAACCGGCAAGGCCGCCGGTGATGCCGATGAAGAGGCCGGGGTTGCCGATACTCTCGTCGCGCAGGTTCCAGCCGGTGTAGGTGGCTACTGGGACTGACAGGTCCGGCAGGCGGATGCCCCCCCGCTCGTTGAAGGACTCGTCCAGGTCGGCCACCAGCGCCGGGAACTCGGCTCCTTCGTCAGCGGGTAGCTTGGTGGTGCGCCCCAGGTGCGACTCCGGGCCGTAGTCCAGCCGGATAGCCCTGGTGGTCTGGGCCGGGACTCGCACGTTGGGGAGCTGGGCAAACCTCTCCAGCAGGGTATGGGACTCTACCGCCGTGCCGTCGTTCAGGCTGGGATGACGGCTGGCCGGAGGCTCTTCGCCCATGCTGACCCAGCGGTCCAGATTGTCCAGCGCGGCCCGCAAGAGGGGAGCATAGTCCACGCTGTTGAAGGGAAGCTGACCCCTGATTCCGTCAGTTGCGCGGACTTCCACCGGAGGGAAATCGCCCGAGCCGTGCTGGCACCCGGCGAAGTGATAGCGGCGGGCCGACGGCGACTCCGGTGCGTCGGTCAGGCTCTCCAGGTCGGTGTGAATCAATGCGGCGTCGCCGCGCCAGTACTCGGCGGAGGTGTTGGTGAACATTATCTTGGGTACCCGGCCCCGCCGTTCCATGGTGTCAAGCAGTGAGCCCTGCGCCCCGGTCACCGGGTCCGTCTGCGGGGTGTCGGTGAAGGGAAACATCTCCGGGATGATGTAGCAGACATCCTTTGAGGGCTGCCCGAATCGCATGTTGAACTCGCCGCGCATCCCGCCCGCCACGTGGGGGATGATCCCATCCAGCGCCGTCCTGTCCTCTTCGTCCTCGTTGATGCCGGTGTGGATGTACTGGCGCAGGAAGCGCCCACTCTGAGAGCGACCTATGGCGTAGGCGTAGTCAATAGCCCCGGCCAGCGGGTTGCCTGCCGCCGCCGGAGCGTGCTTGAGGAACGAGACCGCGTCCCGCATCGCCACGAACCCCAGCCCCACGATGCGGCTCACGTTGGTGGTGTAGACCAACTGGTAAATCTTCCCCGGCTCGAACCCGGAGGGCATATAGACGTGGCTGTGCTGCGGCTCCACGTCCTCGTCCTCGACCCGGACGAAGGCCCACTGGTTCCGGTCAACGGGTATGGCAGGACTGTTGGGCAGGTCCCGCACCGTCAGCGTGGCCCCGGCCTCTTCAGGGTCGGCGGCGGGGTTGGCCAAGTGCTCCCGGTCTGCCAGCAGGAACACCTGGGTGGGTTCGTTGCACTGGAACTGGCACATAATCTTGCCGGTCAGCGGCCCCTGGGGGCCAACGGCTTCCGGCCCCTGGAGTCCGATCAGTCCCGGGGTGGGCGGCACGTCTGCCTGCCAGCCGCCCCAGACTACCGTATAGCCCCGGCGCATCAGGTACCCGTTGCCCGCCTGCAAAGGAGCGGTGGCGTCGGTAGGGATGGGGACGCCGTTGAATGTCAACGCAGTCTTGCGCCCCCGGTTCACCACGTCGAACAGGATGCGCCGGTTGCCCAGGTCGAGGTTAACCGGCTGGAGCATGGAGAAGTCCGACGAGAACACCACCTTGCCTGCGGAATCGCGCGGCGCCAGGCCCAGGTCGGTAATCCCCTGGTTCCGGGCGTGCGACGGGTCCACCGCGTAGTGGGCCGTGCCTTCCAGAAGCTCATACGCTCCCACGTCGCCGAACGGGACGCCCGATGCGAAACTGGTGCGATTGGTGATTTCCAATTCTGTAATTGCCAAAATGCCTCCGGTTGGCCGACTCTTTATCGCCAGTGGCCGATATTCAATTTCTGGTTGCCGGTCGCTGAGGGAATTTTAGCACTTGTGGATGGACCGTAGTGGCTGCATTTGACCACGCAGCAGCAAGCATAGGTGCGCACCCTGTCGTTCCCGTCTCACGCCGCGAGAGCGGAAGGGTCGCTTCTGTCAATCGTCACTCCCCGGCATCGCTCTCCGGGGCCAACTCCAGCAGTCGCATACCCCGCTCCACCTGCTGCCCAGGCTGTACCGCCACCCGCCGCACAACGCCGTCGCGAGGAGCGGTGATCAGCAATTCCATTTTCATGGACTCCATTACCACGACGGTCTGGTTTCGCTCCACCCGATCCCCTTCGCTGACCAGCACCTCCAGCACCGCGCCGGGCATGGGGGCAAAAACGTCCCCGGACGCTTCGGCGGTGGCAGCGTTGCCCCGCCGCCGTCCCGAGCCGATCGTAGACTCCGCCCGCTGGAACACGAGCAGGTCGCCATCCAGCCACAGGTGCAGTTCCGGGCCGACCCAGGCCCACGCGAAGGCGTGGGTCCGGCCCGTCCATCCTGAGCTTGTCGAATGGCGCAGGATGCCTTCGCCCGTCTCGCGGGACTCAATGCTGAAAGTCAGGGAGTCCGGCAGGCCCTCCAGTACATCGCCTTCCAACTCGAAGGTGAAACTGCCTTCCGACTCTTCCAGCAGGTAGCGATAGACTTCCCCCGCGACCGGGTATATCTCCCGCATCTGTCCCTGGTTCTGAGTCACGGCAGTCTCTGCTCCCCAGCAGCCTGCCACGGACTGGCGCTGCCCCGGCTGCTTCCTGTGCTCGCGGGAATAGCGGGCGCCTGGGGAGATGCCGGGCTAGTGGGCTGACGCGACGCCCACGCCGCCAGCGCGCGGGTCATCATGCGAGTTTCTCCCCTACTTCCCTCTCCCTCTGGGGGAGGGTTGGGGTGGGGGTCGGTGACCGCCGGGTTCCATTCCAGAAACCCCGTATCGTACTCGCCCCTCTGAAACTGCGGATGTCTTACCACCGACCGCAGTAAGGGGATGTTGGTCACTACTCCCAGGGCAAGAAACTGGGAGAGCGCCACCTCCATCCGCCGCAGACTCAGTTCCCGCGTGGGCGCCCAGGCTGTCAGCTTCGCCAGCATGGGGTCGTAGTAGATGGACACCTCCTGCCCCTCGGCCACTCCGCTGTCCAGTCGCAGACCGGGGCCGCTGGGAGGCCGCCAGCGCAGCAGCGTGCCAGTGGAGGGAACGAAGTCGCGGTACGGGTCTTCGGCGTAGATGCGACACTCGATGGCGTGGCCCCGGGGTTGGATGTCCTGCTGTTGCAGCGTCAGGGATGCCCCGCTGGCTATACGAAGCTGCCACTCCACCATATCCAACCCCACCACTGCTTCCGTGACCGGATGCTCGACCTGGAGCCTGGCGTTCATTTCCAGAAAGTAGAACTCGCCGTTTTGCGAGTCCAGCAGGAACTCTGCGGTGCCTGCGTTGACGTATCCAGCTGTGCGGGCAACGGCTACTGCGGCGTCGCAAATGCGCTGGCGAAGTTCCGGCGTCAGTATGGGAGACGGAGTCTCTTCGATGATCTTCTGATGGCGGCGCTGTATGCTGCATTCCCGCTCGCCCAGGTGGATGGTGTGGCCGGACCCGTCGGCCAGCACCTGTACTTCGATATGCCGTGGGTTGGCGACATAGCGTTCCAGGAAAACACGCCCATCGCCGAAAGCAGCCTGGGCCTCGCGGCTGGCCGTCTCCATTCCGGAGTCCAGCTCGCTCTGCCGGTTGACCAGACGCATACCCCGGCCACCGCCGCCAGCGGCCGCCTTGACCAGCAGCGGAAACCCCCAGCGCTCCACGAACTCCTCTGCCGCAGGGTCACCCGGCAGACATTCGGGGGAACTGGGCACCACCGGCACCCCGGCACTCAGGGCGATGTCCTTGGAGCGCAGCTTGTCCCCAAGCAACTCCATGCTTTCCGGCGATGGCCCGATGAAGGCGATCTGCGCTTCCTGGCAGGCGCGGGCGAAGTTTGGATTCTCCGACAGGAAGCCATAGCCCGGATGTATCGCCTCGGCCCCGCAATCGAGGGCGGCCTGCACTATCCTGGGGATGTTCAGATACGTCTCTTCCGCGGTGTTTCCCGGCAGCGCCACCGACTGCTCCGCCGTGGTCACGTGGGGCGCGCCAGCGTCCGGCTCGGAGTAGACCGCCACGGGCGCAATGCCCATGGCGCGGAGGGTCTGGTTAATCCGTACCGCGATTTCGCCTCGATTGGCTACCAGGACTTTGGAGAACATTCTTCGACACGCTCAGGAGCAAAGGTCCGACGCAGGTCTATTGGCAGGGAATTATATCGAATCTTAACCACCGATAGCTGTCTGTCCGTTTGACGCAAGAGGCATAGAGACTTACCATCAAATTCATATGCCTTGTCATGTTTGCCAAAACAGGAGGGTGGGTGATGAAGAACACAGCCACCTGCTATGCTTGGGGACGCTCCGGCAATTGGGAGGCAATCTGCGTAGACTATGACTTGACCGCACAGGGCGATAGTCTGGATGAAGTCCGCCGGGAGCTTGATGACGCCATTGAGACCTTTCTCTCTCGCGTGAGAGAGTTGCCCGAATCCGAACAGGCCATGCTGCTGAACCGCAAAGCTCCTCTAGCGCTACGCACCAGGCTGGCTGTTCTACACTGGCTTTCCCGTGCGTTGACGCCTATGCGAATTGGATTGTCCAACCGCCACTCTTTCCATACTCCAATTGCGTGGACTCCTGCCGCGTGAAGTTTCGGCAGGTGATAGAGATACTGAACGAGTACAACATAACCTTTTTGAGGAACGGAAAGGGTTCACACAAGATTTATGAAGGGACGCACAGCGGACGAACTTGGATGGTAGTTCTTTCTTACGACCAGCTCGGGGACGATGCTCCCAAAGGAACTTTAGATAGCATCAAACGCCAATCAGGTATCCCCAAAAGACGGTTTCGCCAGTGAAATCTTGCGTGGCGGCGCTTGCCTTCACATCCTGAACACGCCCTGCCTCCTGTCTGGGAACGGCGCGTTGATGGACGCGGCGATGCCCAGGCCCACCACCGTTCGCGTGTCCACCGGGTCTATGACGCCGTCGTCCCATAAGCGGGCGGTGCTGTAGTAAGGGTCGCTCTCCACTTCGTACTTTTCCAGGATGGGCCGTTGCAGCTCGTCCCGCTCCTCCTGCTCCAGCGTCCGGCCCTGTCGCTCCAGTTGTTGCAGCCTGACGGTAGCCAGTACCTCCGCCGCCTGCTGCCCGCCCATCACCGATATGCGGGAGTTGGGCCACGTCCACAGGAAGCGCGGCTGGTACGCCCGTCCGCACATTCCGTAGTTGCCCGCCCCGAAGGAGTTGCCGATGATGACGGTGAACTTGGGCACGGCGGCGTTGGACACGGCCATCACCATCTTGGCCCCGTCCTTGGCGATGCCCCCGGCCTCGTACTGGCTGCCCACCATGAAGCCGGTGATGTTTTGCAGGAACAGCAGGGGGATTCCCCGCTGGCTGCACAGCTCGATGAAGTGGCTGCCCTTCAGCGCGCTTTCGGAGAACAGCACCCCGTTGTTGGCGACCACTCCCACCGGATAGCCCCAGATGCGCGAGAAGCCGCAGACCAGGGTTTCCCCGTACCCGGCCTTGAACTCGTGGAAGCGGCTGCCGTCCACGATGCGGGCGATGACCTCGCGGACGTCGTACTGCCGCCGGTTGTCCGGCGACACGATGCCGTAAAGCTCCGCCGGGTCGTACTCCGGCGGCTCCGGAGTAGTGACCTCGAAGGGAGGCTCGCGCCGCCGCACGAAGTTCTCCACTATGTCCCGCGTGATGGTCAGGGCGTCCTCGTCATCGGCGGCCTGGTGGTCGGCCACCCCGGACACGCGGGTATGTACTTCGCTGCCGCCCAGGGTCTCCGGGTCCACCTCCTCGCCGGTGGCAGCCCGCACCAGCGGCGGCCCGCCGAGAAAGATGGTGCCCTGCTGGCGCACCATCACCACCTCGTCGCTCATCGCCGGAATGTAGGCGCCCCCGGCGGTGCAAGACCCCATGACCACCGCCACCTGCGGGATGCCCAATGCCGACATCTGGGCCTGGTTGTAGAAGATGCGCCCGAAATGTTCCCGGTCGGGAAATACCTCCGCCTGCAACGGCAGGAACGCCCCGCCGGAATCCACCAGGTAAATGCAGGGCAGGTGGTTCTCCAGGGCTACTTCCTGGGCCCGCAGGTGCTTCTTGACGGTAATCGGGTAGTAGGTGCCGCCCTTGACCGTGGCGTCATTGGCGACGACGACAACCTCTTTCCCCTGCACCACGCCCACGCCGGTCACGATACCGGCTGACGCCACCTCGCCGTCATACATATCCCAAGCCGACAGTGGCGACAGTTCGAGAAAAGGAGTGTTGGCGTCCACCAGCCCCTCGATGCGCTCCCGGGCCAGCAGCTTGCCCCGACTGCGGTGCAGCTCCACGGCCCTCTCCCCGCCGCCGGCCCGCGCCCGGCCCAGACGCTCTTCCAGGTCCCGCACCAGCGCCTCCATACGGGCCTGGTTCTCCAGGAAATCCCGGTCGGCGGTTCGCACGTTGGAGCCGATTACTTCCATACCCTGAACCTCATATCAGTGGCAATGGGCATGGTTGGCGCTCGGCGGCACGTCCAGCACGGGATTGGTGTCGAAGAACCCGACAGGCTTCAGGCTGAACCCGCAGTAGGCGACCGGAGAGATGGGCCAGTCCTCCGGGCGGGGCACATGGTGATAGCCCAGGGTGTACCACAGCACCAGGTCGGTATTGTCAACGCTCCGGTCGTTTTTGGTGTACTCCGGCAGACCCGCTCCGCCCGGATGCTGATTGGGATACGGCCCGGTGGCCGCCGTTTCGTCGCGGTCGTAGGGCGTGACCCACAGGTGCTTCTGCATGAACCCGGCGCGCTTCATTATGCTGGCGTCGGGATGGGCAAAGGGCAGTATGTTTTCGCCGGGCATGAGCTTGTAGCCCACTGGCCGCCCCAGGGAGTTCATCACCGAGGGGTTGGAAACGACCCAGTAGCGGCCACTCATGGGGTCAACCACCCGCTGCGCCTCCGACTCCGTCGCCAGCGGCGTGGCCTGGGCGTAGAAGGCGTTGCCGTGGGGGTTGTCCGGGCCTGGGCCCTCGGTCACCGTGTTCACTTCGTATACCGAGTTGTTCCCGCCGTCCACGTCCATGTCCAGCCGGAAGTTGAAGAAGTGCTGGTGTATGTGGCCGACCAGTTGGGGCGCGACCAGCGTGCCGTACTTGGGATTCTCGTCCTCCGGCACCGCGGCGGTGTTGATTATGCCGGTGAGCTTGATTTCCTGCTGTATCGTGCCGTCCTGGTAGAAGTACCAGAAGAACCCGTATTCGTAGTTGCCCACGGTCGCAATGCTGGACACCACCAGGCGGCGGGAGCGCCGCACCTCGGTCTGGTTGGTGCGCCAGTCCGTGTGCTTCCACAGTATCCCGTAGTCTTCCTCGTGCATACAGACCGCGTTGGGTATGACGAACGGCTCCCCCCTGCCATCGTTCAGTACCGCATCGAAATAGTAGATCTCCCCCAGGCAGTCGCAACCGAGGGTCAATGAGTTGGTCAGCGATCCGATGCCATACTCGCCCGCGTCGAAAGCATTCTTCCGGTAGTGGTCCTTGCTGGGGTCGCCGTAGGGCACCACCATGTCGGACAGGGCGGCCCGGTACAGGACTGGCCTGACGCGCCCCTTGTCTTCATAGCCGACGTTGTGGATCACCAGCCCTTCCCTCGGTGTGAAGCCGACCCGCAGGTGCCACTTCTGCCAGGTCACCCCCCAGCCCTTGACCTCGAAGCTGGCCCCTTCCGCCTGCGTAATGTCCAGCGGCTTCAAGTCCTCGCGGAACTTGCCGACGAACTCAGCGCCATAGTTGCCGTCCTCTGGCGGCAGCGGCACCAGTCCGTAATCGTCAACGCGGACCACTTCCATGCTGTTCAGGTCAACGACGACGGTCACGCCCTCTATGGGACGGGCATAGCCGTTGTCCGACGGGCTGGACCGGACGAAACACCGCGCCAGCACCAACCGGCGTCCTTCCTCTTCCTCGTACCCGTAATTCCCGGCCGACCAGGGGTCCACCATCACCAGGCTGGGGTCGGTGATGCCCCGCTTCCTGATGGCCGCTACGAACTGGGGGTCAGCCCTGACCATCGCCTCGCATTCCACGAACTCATCGAACATCACTCTCGGTTGGACGCCGGGGATGTGCTTCCAGGAAACCACCTGCCGCTCATCGAGGGACACCACCGCCTCGTAGGTTGACGCAGTGTCGTTGTCGAGAATGACTATGAACGCAGAACGCGGCACGGCGCCGCCCGGTTGGAAGTCGAGAACCGCCTTCTTGTCCGGCTCGTACAGCACGACCGTCTCGAACCGCACTCGGGCGCCCAGTTGCTGCTCCGACCTCAGGATCGAAGAGGCGGCAGCGATTTCCTCGGCGGTAAGAGGGTCTAGGGGATGCGAAACCGGAGCGAGCAGTGATGCTTCCTCTGTTGCCATGCTAGTGACGGTCATAATGCCCCCTTGCGGCGCTTCCTTCGGCAAGCCCGGCCCGCCGCTGCGATGGATTTTGCGTCTGCAAATCCGACGGTAACAGCCCTGCATCACATGGTCAACCAAATCCCCCGCAGCCTGCGCCAGCGCCTGTTCTATCGGTGACCGTCCGCGGTAAATCTAAAGGGGTGTGTGAGAAGTCCCTTCTCCCTCAGGGAGAGGGTTAGGGTGAGGGCGTCCCCTGTTTGGCACTAACAACGAAGACCAACCCAACTTGCTCTAAATTTACTTCTCCCAGGCCCGCTACCCTTCATACACCGTCTTCCCGCCGACTATCGTCCGCTCCACGGTGATGTCCTTGATTCCGAACGGGTCAATCTGCGTTGGATCCTCCTCCAGCGCCACCAGGTCGGCCAGCTTGCCCACCTCGATAGATCCCTTGACGTCCTCCTCGAAGGAGGCGTAGGCGCTGTGCATGGTGTAGATGCGCAGCGCTTCTTCGACCGTGACTTTCTGGTTCGGCCCCCACACGTTGCCCCGGCTGTCTGTACGGGTCACGCAGCTCTGAATGCCCAGCAGCGGCTCGAAGGGCCCGGGCGGGTAGTCGGTAGCTCCAGTGCCCACCACGCTGTAGTCGAGGAACGACCGCTGCGCGAACATCCATTGCAGGCGTTCCTCGCCGAAGAAGGGCATCTTCTCGCCGTGGTGGTAGACGTAGGTGCAGAAGGGCGTGGCGATGGTGCCCAAGCGGTGCATCTTGCTGAGTATGTCCGGGTTGACCAGCGTGCAGTGCTCCACCCGGTGCCGGGGATTGGGGCGCGGATCGGCGGCCTGCGCCTTCTCGTAGGCGTCCAGCACCATGTCTATCGCGAGGTCGCCGTTGGCGTGGATGCACACCTGGAACCCGGCCCGGTGCATCTCCATCACGTTCTCTTCGATTTCCTCGGCAGACATCGCCAGGATGCCGTGGTCGCAGTCGCTGCCCACGTATGGCTCCGACAGGTAGGCGGTGCGGGCGGCGATGGCCCCGTCGGCCACCATCTTGATGCCGCCCAGCCGCAGCATATCGTCGCCGAAGCCGCTCTTCAGTCCCGCCTCCCGCAGCGACGGAAAATGCGGATAGTACATCAGCGCGTACACCCGCATGGACAGGTCTCCGGCGTCCCTGCCCTCCTGGTAGGTGACGAACTCGTCCCTCACGACCCGCGCATCGTGAACGCTCGTCAGGCCGACCTCCGTCAGCATCCGGCAGATGGTGCGCAGCCCCTCGCGGCGAATCTCCGGCGTGTCGGACGGGATGAGCTGGAATCGCACGTGCTCGATGGCCCGCTCGTAGACCACGCCGTTCAGTTCCCCCGTGTCCGGGTCGCGCCCCAGCCGTCCGCCGAAAGGATCGGGCGTGTCGCGGTCAAACCCAGCCAGTTCCAGCGCCATGCTGTTCAGGTAGTAGATATGCCCCGCCCGGTGGGCCACGAAGATAGGATGGAAGGTGCTGACGGCGTCCAGGTCTTCCACGAACAGGAAGCGGTTCTCCGTTGTCTTGGTGTCGTCGAACTTGAAGCCCTGCACCCATTGGCCCGGCGGCGTGGTCTCGGCCCGGTCCCGCAGCGCCGTCTGGATGGCGCCGATGGTGGGCAGGTCGCAGTCGGCGGCCATCACATGGCGAATGCCGCTGTTCAGCACGTGGATGTGAGCGTCAATGAACCCCGGCAGCACCGTCTTGCCGGTCATGTCCATCACCTTCACGCCCGGCCCGATGAACGTCTCCACATCCCGGTTACTACCCACGCCGACGATGCGCCCATCGCTCATCGCCACTGCCTGCGCCCGGGGCCGGTTGCGGTCCATGGTAATGACGTTGGCGTTCCTGATGACCATATCGGCCTTGCTTGAGACCGTTGACATGACTTCACCCGCCTACGGATATTCGACGACGCCGTTTTCACGCCGCCAGTTTACCATCTCCCATCATTACCCTATCCTGAACATCCTAAAATCCTGTTTCAGACAATCCTTATAACAGCACTCAGGAGGCAACCATGGGCTGGTCCAGCCATCATCATTCCAACGGCCTGATTCACTACTCGCCCCAGCAGGCTTACCGGGGCTACACCCTAATTACAAACCTCAACGGCCACGACACCCGCCTCATAGACATGGAGGGCCGGGTCTGCCACGCCTGGCATTCCGGCGAGGGTATCTCCTATGCTTACCTGCTGCCCACCGGCAACCTGTTGCTGCGCACCGGCCCGGCGGCCGAGGAAACTTCCTTCCTGAGCCGCCCGGAGCAGGAACTCCTGCCCAACCGCGGCAGGACGGTCTCGGGCGCCATCCTGGAGCTTGACTGGGAGAGCAACGTGGTATGGGAGTACCGCTATCCCCTGCTGCATCACGACTTCCAGAGGCTGCCCAACGGCAATACGCTGGTGCTTATCTGGGAACTGCTTCCCGATGAGATGGTGCGGAACGTAAAGGGCGGCCACGGCGACTACCAGGGAATGCTGGGCGATGTGGTGCAGGAAGTAACGCCCGCCGGGGAGGTTGTCTACGAATGGAAGTCGTGGGAGCATCTGGACTACGGGGAAGACCGCATCTGCTTCCTGGAAGGCCGTGGGGAATGGACGCACCAGAACACCCTGAACGTCACCCCTGACGGCGACCTGGTGGTCAGCTTTCGCCAGACCGACACCGTGGGCATCGTAGACCGGGCCAGCGGCGATTTCCGCTGGAAGTGGGGGCCGGGGAACATCTCTCACCAGCACAACCCCGTCATGCTGGACAGTGGCCGGGTGCTGCTCTTCGACAATGGTCCGCACAAGAGCGGCTTCACCCACTCCCGCGTCATTGAAGTGGAGCCCGACACCAGCGAAATTGCCTGGGAGTACCGGGGAGACCCGCCCATATCCTTCTACAGCTATCACATCAGCGGCGCGGAGCGTCAGCCCAACGGCAACACGCTAATCTGCGAGGGCGCGCCGGGCCGCATCTTCGAAGTGACGCCCGGCAAGGAAATCGTGTGGGAATACATCAACCCGTTCATGGCGGCCAGCGGCTTCGGCGTAGGCGGCTCTCTGTCGGGCCTCGCCAACTCGGTGTTCCGCGCCCACCGCTACGGCCACGACCATCCCGCGTTGCAAGGGAAAGACCTCGACCCGGACAATTACGCCAATCTCAACCGCTTGTACGCCTGAACCAGCAACATAAAATCCCGTCGACACCCCGATGACCCCGGTGTTAGGATGCCAGCATCCCCAGCAAAATCCCCTCTCCCTTGAGGGAGAGGGTTAGGGTGAGGGTGAAATCCTGGCATCAAACAACACTCCTATGTCCCAATCACCCTTCTGCAAGAGCTTGTAAACACGCCGACCAGACGGGAGGATGAACCATGCCCGGCAATACCCTGGACTACAATTCGCTCTTCAACCGGAACCTGCCTGCTCCTCCGGCACAGTGGACGGGCCACCCCAAGTACAACTTCATCGGCGGCCACAGCGACCCCGACATGGTGCCCATGGAAGGGTTCATCGAAGCTGCAGGCAACGTCTTCCGGGGCGACCCACGCAACATCTCCATGTACAACTTCGACGGCGGCCCCCAGGGCATCACCCCGCTGCGGCAGTTCCTGGTGGACAAACTCGCCTCCCATCGGGGCATCAACACGTCGCTGGACGAAATCCTGATAACCTCAGGTTCCGGCCTCGCCATCGAGCTGATTAACGAAATCCTGCTGGAAGAGGGCGACACCGTCATCGTGGAGGAGTTCAGCTTCTCCGGCGCATTGGGCAACATCCGCCGCCGCAAGGCCAACATGGTCGCCATCGGCGTTGACCACGACGGCATGAACATGGACCAGTTGGCCCAGGCCCTCGAAGACCTGCAAAGCCGAGGAGTCCGCCCCAAGTACATCTACACCATTCCCACCCTCCAGAACCCCACCGGAACCGTGATGAGCATGGAGCGCCGCTTCCGGATGCTCGACCTGAGCGCCGAGTATGGTGTCCCCATCTTCGAGGACGAATGCTACGCCGACCTCATATTCGAGGGCGAATACGAGAACGCCATCCGCTCCCTCGACGACTCCAATCGGGTGCTTCACATCGGATCGTTCTCCAAGACCCTCGGCCCCGGCACGCGCCTCGGTTACATCGTGGCGCAGTGGGAGGTGATGAGCCGCCTGCTGTCCCGCAAGAACGACGCTGGCACCGGCGTCTTGGACCAGATGATAGTGGCCGACTATTTCAACAACCACTACGAAGAGCACATCCTGAAGATGCGCGCCGCCCTGAAGCGCAAGTGCGACGTCCTCGCCAGCGCGCTCCGAGAGTCCTTCGGCCCGAACGTCGAGTTCGAGGTTCCCCGGGGCGGGATGTACCTCTGGGTCAAGCTGCCGGAAGGTGTTGACTCGCGGGCGTTGAATATGCCCGCCCTCCGCGAGGGCGTCGCCTTCAACCCGGGCCCCGACTGGTCCGCAGACCCCGACGCAGCCGCCAGCTACATCCGCCTCTGCTTCGCCCTCCCCTCCGAAACCGAAATATGGGAAGGCGTCGAAAAGATGGCCGAAGTGTTCCGCAAGGAAGGCGCTCTACCCTAGTCCCCTCTCCCTCTGGGAGAGGGTCAGGGTGAGGGCGTCCCCTTAAAAACTATCCTCAAATCCCCTCTCCCTTGAGGGAGAGGGCTAGGGCGAGGGTGAACTCCCGGCATATAACAACGCTTCTAGGGCCAATCACTCACCGTCTACCGAGCTTGTAAGCACTCCCTAATGGCTGTGCTGCGCCAGCTCTATCAGCACGCCCCGCGCCGCCGACGGGTGCAGAAAGCCGATGTCGCCCCCCATCAGTCCGGTGCGCGGCACCTTGTCTATCAGGTTGATGCCCAGCTCGTCCAGCGTCTTCAGCTTGTCGGCGATTTCCTCCACCTCGAAGCAGACGTGGTGCAGGCCCTCGCCCCTCTGCTCGATGTGCCGCGTGATCAGGCTGTCCGGCCCGGTGCCTTCCAGCAGTTCCAGGTTGGTCTCGCCGACTGGCACGAAGCAGCCGCGCACCCCGATGTCCTCCCGGGTGATTATCTGCCCCGGCTTGAAGCCGAACAGCCCTCGGTAAAACTCAATGCTCTCGTCCAGGCTGGCGACGGCAATTCCAATATGATGCACCAGGTCAGAAGCGACCGGCGGGTTAGCGGACAGGGTCATGGCGCTCTCCTTGCTATTGTATAGTGTTCCAATTGAGGTGGTTGACTGCCAGAGATCCGTCATTCCCGCGAAGGCGGGAATCCAAACCCCCGTCCTCGTCTTGATTTGACTACTTGAAACGGAACCATACCCTACTATCAACATGGATGGACAGGATACACAGGCTATTCTGATTGGACTCAAACCCAATCCTGTTCATCCTGTGCATCCATGTAAGTTCAGTACGTGGACTTGCGGCCTTCCAGGTTGGTGTGAATGTCCAGCAGCACGGTGCGTCCGTCGCGGTTGAGCTGTTGCGCCCGCACCAGCGCCGGCCCCACTTCCGACGGCTGCGTGACAGTGATGCCCACGGCCCCCAGGCCCTCGGCGATCTTGGCGTAGTCCCCGCCCATGCGGGTCAGCCCGAACAGCTCGTTGGCCACCGGGTACCCGCCGGGGTAGGTGGCCATCCCGCCGTTGTTCAGCACGATGGTCGTAATCGGCGCTCCCGCCCGCACCGAGGTCTCGATGTCCAGCCCCGACATCCCGAAGGCTCCGTCGCCCATGAAGTTCAGGCAGAAGCGGTTGGGGTCCGCCATCTTGGCCCCGATCATCAGCGGGATGCCGTAGCCCAGGTGGGTGGACTTCCCCCAGCCGATGTAGCTGTGGGGAGCGGACGCGGTGTAGAAGGGGATTATCATGTCGCTGTCCGATATAAACATCTGACGCTGCCGACGATCATAAGC
>VXOI01000015.1:0-12825 GCA_009840175.1 Chloroflexota bacterium
TCGTTGGCGTCGCGCGCGAGGCGCAGAATCGTGCCGCTGATCGGCGTCGTGGTGGTCGGCGTGGCGGGGGTGAAGGAAAAGGGTTGGGAAAAGTTGCGGGGGGTATCGTAGTCGCGCACGGCCCTCTGCACCGCCGCCACCGGCCCCCGGTCGTGGCCCGGGCCCTGCCGGCGCCCCGCGACGCAGCTCAGGATGAGCATCTGGGGTGGGCTCTGAGGCTGCGGGAAATGCGGGAGTCGCGGGAAGATTTCCCTCTCCCGGAGGGAGAGGGTTAGGATGGGGGCGTTTCTCTAGCTTCGACCGGGGAATTCCTGCTGCAACTCCGGGTCAGTCCCCAAATCGTCCGCCATTTCCAGGTCCTCGATTATGGCGAGATCGTCCGGTATACCCTGACGCTCGGTAGAGTGGAGCCTGCGACGGACGATCATGCTGCGCATCAACACCAACGCCGCAAGGGCGGTCAATCCCGCAACCAATTCGATTTCGATGTTGCTGGTCATGTTCGGCTCGATGTCAAAGGCCAGGCACAATCCCAGCATGAGAAGGAAGCCGGTGCAGATGCCCCAGGCAGACCTGAGGTAGTGTTTGCGCATCAGGAGCACTGTGCCAACGCCGATGACTGCGGCTAGAACGGTCAATACCGGGAGCAAGGCAACGCTCACCCCTATCAGGGGCGTCATGCCGTCGCCCCCCCGGAAGGAGGAAAACACCGAAACCCAGTGGCCAATTATGGCGGCGGCGGCAGCTACGAGTGTCAGTGGAGCTTCGATGCCCAAGGCCCAGGCTATGGCGACCGCAGCGGAACCCTTGCCCACATCGCCGATAAACACCAGTAAGGCGCTGCGCCGCCCCACGTTCCAGAAGACGTTGGCTGTGCCTGCAAGGGTGGTGCCAGTGCTGAAGATGTCCACTCCCTTGATGTAACGGCTGACTAACTGGGCAAATGGAAGAGCGCCCAGCAGATATCCGATTACCCCGGAAGCGACAAGTTGCAGAATTTCCATCGGGCTGTCCAGCGTACCGCCGTTCCGATTGTGCTGAGACTGCGCGACGGCCCGGTTGCACGCTTGGCGCCCACACAGTCCCACCGCTACAAATATAGCAGTCGCTTGCCGATTGTGGTAGCTAATCAGGTTCACTTGTGGCCAGTATATGATCCTTTTCGAGTTGCCGACAGTGGCTCGGGCGTCGGGTATACTTGGAGCGTTGCCGTAAACTGGCGAGTTCAGCAGCCGGAGGTGGTTACGCTCCGACTGCCGTGAAGAGATGAAACTATGACTACATCCTCGAAAGCCGGTCCACTGTCCGGCATGGTGACGCTAGACCTTACCCAGATTCTTGCAGGGCCCATGTGCACAATGGTGCTGGCCGACATGGGGGCTGATGTAATCAAAATAGAGAAGCCCAACGGAGGCGACGACAACCGGCGGATGGGGCCGCCTTTCATCAAGGAATGGTCCGCGGGCTTCCTGGCGGTCAACCGCAACAAGCGAAGCCTGGCTCTCGACCTGCGAAATGAGGCCGGACGGAGCGTTTTTCGCCGACTGGTTGAGGATGCCGACGTTGTGGTGGAAAACTTCCGGCCCGGCGTGATGGAGCGGCTGGGGTTAGCCTACTCGGAGTTGGCGGCCATCAAGCCGAGCCTGGTCTACTGCACGATTTCCGGGTTCGGCAGCACCGGACCGGCCCGCAACCGGGGCGGATTCGACCTTGTGGCGCAGGGGGTAAGCGGCCTGATGAGCATTACGGGGCACCCTGACTCGCCCCCGGCGAAAGTGGGAGTTCCTGTTACCGATCTTACTGCAGGCCTGTTCGCTGCCAACGGCATCATGGCAGCCTACATCCATGCCCTGAAGACCGGCCAGGGGCAGATGGTGGACACTTCACTGATGGAGGCCGGAGTGGCCTACACGGTATGGGAATCCTCGGTTTACTTCGCCGAGGGGGAGATTCCCGGCCCACTGGGTTCGGCGCACCGGGTATCCGCCCCGTACCAGGCCCTTCGGACCAGGGACGGCTACCTGAACCTGGGGGCCGCAACCCAGCCGACATGGGAGCAGCTCTGCCGCGCCATCGGCCGGGAAGACCTGATGGAAGACGAGCGTTTCCGCGCGCCATGGGACCGGAAGGCCAGAGAGGAAGAGCTGGCCGCGCTGCTGGAGGAGACTTTCTCCACCGAGGACACGGAGCACTGGCTGAAACTGCTGGACGATGCGGGGGTGGTTGCCGGGCCGATTTACAATATGGAGCAGGTGTATCGGGACCCGCAGGTTCTGGCCCGCGAAATGCTGGTGGATACCGAAGACCCGGAATTGGGCACCATACATAACATCGGAGTGCCTGTGAAGCTATCCTCCACGCCGGGTAGCATTCGGCGTCGCGCCCCGGCCCTCGGAGAGCATTCGGGCGAAATCCTGCTGGAGCACGGGTTCACACAAGGCGAGGTGGACGAACTGCTGAGCGCAGGCGTCATCCTGGGCAACCAGGGCAGCGGGGTTCGCGGATAGGGGAAGGGACAACCCTCCCTTCTGCTATTCTTCGCCGAAGAAGCGGCGGCGGTCGGACTCGCCAAATGGCTCGCCGGGGCCGCTGAGGAAGGTGTCGGGGTTGCGCGTGCGGTCCTCCCGCCAGCTTCGCATTGCCTGCGAGCGCAGGGCATCAGCTTCGGGACCGGTGTCCATCAGCAGTTGCGTCTGCCAGTTCTCCATTGCGTGAACCACGCCGAAGTGCTGTTCGCGTGCCTCCGAGTAGGCTTTGCCCGCTTCGTCCCAATCGTTATAGGAGAGCAATTGCTCCTTCAGCACTCGAGCATCGCGGAGAGCCATGGACAAGCCCTGGCCCCAGGTGGGGTCGGTGTTGGCCGCGGCGTCGCCCACCAGCGCCACTCCGTCCTTGTAGGCCGATTCGGCGTAGGTCGTCCGACCATCGAAGGTAGCCAACGGTCCGGCGGGAATGGCGCTCTCATAGACTTCGGCTGGCACACCCGAGGCGATACATTGGTCCAACACAGCCTGTACATCCGCCGACCCGCTGTATCGCTTGGCGCTTCCGGCGGCGTAGCACAGGTACACCCGCGCCCGGCCCTCGCCCTGTGGAAAGTTCAGGATGAAGTGGCCTTTGCCGGTGTCCAGCCAGGCATGCGTTGCATCGTCCGGCAGTGCCACACCGTCCATCAGGACGCCGGATACAAGGTTGCGATCGGGGTCCTGGCGTATCTGGAAGCCAGCCCAGCCCCGCGTCGGCGACCCCCGTCCGTCGGCGCCCACGATCATGCGGCATGATGGCTTGAACTCTGTGGCGCCACGGATTCCATGAACGGTTGGCCCTGATGAACCGTCGCCTACATCAAGTCCGGTTACCCTTGCTCCGCGCCAGACCTCTGCGCCGGACTCTTCAGCGTAGTCCAGAAGGGCGGTTTGCAACACCGGGTGATAGCAGGCCAGCACCGGCTCCTTGACACGGGTGGTGCGGGTCAGGTCGCGGTGACCGGACCGTTCCGCTCCCTGATAGGAATCCCAGAAGGGCAGGGAATTTGCGCCAGCTTGTTCCAGGACGCCATCCAACCCCAGCAGACGGGCTTCGGCAACGCCCCATGGCATCACGGCTTCGCCGCGCACCCGGTCGCGGAACGAATCTTCGGCCTCCAAGACCAGAGTGCGCGAGCCCGCTGCGGCCATGCCGGCAGCCAGAGCCGATCCGCCGACGCCGCCTCCGATGACTATGAGGTCGTAGTCGTAACTCAACGATGCCTCCGTGCCCCTTGCGGTGGCTTACCCGTCAGGATGCTGTGCGCCAGGGCAGGCCGTCGGTGGCCGCGAGGAAGCCTTCAACGAGAGCTGGGCTGGAGCAGATTACGCTGGGCGTGAACAGCCCTGCCTTGTTTCCTTGCCGGTCCACCACGCGCCCGCCGGCTTCCTGGGCCAAGACCAGGCCTGCCGCGACATCCCACGGTGACAGCGAATGGTGGAAGAACAAATCCACCCGGCCCGACGCGGCATAGGCCAATCCCAGCCCGGCGGATCCCATCATGCGCACGCTGTACATCCCAGGCCACAGTGACCGCAGCATATCTATGGCTAATCCGGCCTTTTCGTCCACGTAGCCCAGGTCGAAACTCAGCAGGGAGCGGGCAATCTCAGTCGTCTCGGAAACATTGATGGGCGCGCCGTTCAGAAACGCGCCCTGTCCCTTGGCCGCAGTGAAGGTTTCCTCGCGCACCGGGTCGTACACCACGCCCGCGACGATGTCGTCCTCCTCGGCAAGAGCGACGATGGTGCAGAAGTGAGGGATGCTCTGGGCATAATTGCGGGTTCCGTCCAGCGGGTCCACCACCCAGCGGTACGGGGAGGCCCCGGCCACCGGCTGCGATTCCTCGGCCAGGATGCCGAATTGCGGGAAGGCGCTGGTCAGAATTTCCAGCACTGCCTTTTCCGCTGCAACGTCAATGTCCGTTACGATGTCGGCCCGGCCCTTGAAGGTTATCTGCCTGTCGGAGTCCCAGCCGCCGCGAATAATCTCTCCTGCCGTGGTGGTGGCCTCCAGCGCTACGTCCAGCGCGCTCCTCCCATCGCCGGTCATGGGCAGGGCGTCGTGTGAAAAGTCGGTCATATCGTCCGTTATCCCTCGGGTTATCAAAATGCCAAGGCTTGGGCATTACCAGGGAACCCCGTTAAGTCCTGAGACCAGGGTGCGGGACACCCCGCCCAGAACCGCGGTTTGGGCGTCGCTCATCATCAGCCAATAAATCTGCCTGGGGACCAGCGCGGACAGTTCCCCGATGGACGAAGCGTCCGGTACATCCTGTCCGACCAGGGGGAGCGAATCTGGAGAGAATGTACCGCTGGGGTCGTAGACTGACCACTCCTTTGTTATATTATCGAAGTGGGCTACCCACAGCAGATTGTCGCCCAGAGGAGCGAGGTCTGCGGCAACAGGATTTTCCGCCGGCTCCGGCTCGGGTGTAGCAGTAGGTTCCGGTGTGGCCGTCTGCTCTGGCGTGGGCGCAGGCGTAGGGGCCTCAGTAGGAACAGGCACAGGGGTGGCCGTGGGCGCTGGCGTCGGCACGGGTGTAGCCGTCGGCTCAGGAGCGGCGGTCGGTGGCGGACTTGTCGGAGTAGGTACTGGCGCAACTGTGGGCACAGGCGTGTTTGTCGGAGTCGGTGTATTGGTTGGAGCGGTAGTCGCCGTTGGAGCGGGTGTCGGCGTGTCCGGCGCTTCGGTGGCAGACGCCGGGAGTGCGGTGTTGGTGGGTTCGACCGAATCGCCACCGCAGGCGACAATTGCAACAGAGATAAGTCCAATAAGAACGATTGCTATGAGTTTCCGCATATTCCCTCTTTTGGATTGCTTGTAATACTGTCTCGCTCTAGTGTTGAGCGAGGCCCATCTTCTCGTAGACTTCTTCGATAGTGCGGATGGCGATGGCCCGGGCGCGATTGCCGCCGTCTTCAAGGATTTCGCGGACGTAGCTGGGACGGGACTCAAACTTCCGGCGGCGTTCGCGCATCGGCTCGAGGAAGTCATTTATACTTCCTGCCAGTTGTCTCTTGCAGTCCACGCAACCGCGCGTGGCGGTGACGCATTCGTCATAGATCGGTCCAATGGCGGTCGGCGGGCTGAACATCTTGTGCATTGAGTATACGTTGCAGACCTCGGGCCGGCCTGGGATGCTGCGTGTGGTGCGCTGCGGGTCGGTGAAGGCGGTCATTATTCGCTTGGCAGTATCTTCCCGGCTGGCCGCCAGGTCCAAGTGATTGTCGAGGGTCTTGGACATCTTGGCTTGGCCATCCAGCCCCACCAACAAGGGAGATTCGGTCAATTTGGCCTGCGGTTCCGGGAAGGTGTCGCCGAAGAAGTTGTTGAACCTCCGGGCAATTTCCCGCGATAGCTCAATGTGAGGAACCTGGTCTCGTCCAACAGGAACAGTGTCGGCCTTGTAGAGGATGATGTCGGCCGTCTGAAGCACGGGGTAGCCGACCAAACCATAGTTGACCGTCTCTTCAGTCTCGTCCATCTGCCGCACTTTCTCTTTGAAAGTGGGCACTCGCGTCAGCCAGCCCAGCGGCGTTACCATGCTGAGCAAAGTGTGGAGTGTCATAACCTCCGGGACGTGGGACTGGACGAAGATGATGCTTCGCTCAGGGTCCAGGCCGGCGGCCAGCCAATCCAGGATCATGTCCTCGATATTGGACTGAATGGCAGCGGCGTCGGCCTGTGATTCCACCGTAGTCAACGCATGAATGTCCACGGCGCAGTAGATGCAGTCGTAGTCGTCCTGCAACTCCACCCAGTTTTGCAATGCGCCTATGTAGTTGCCGAGGTGGAGCAGACCGGTAGGACGCATCCCTGAGAAAATCACGCCTTTCTTGCTGCCGTTATTCGCAGAGGTCATATTCGCAATCCAAAGTCGGGTTCAAGATGACCGGAATTTCACATTCAATCTATCATTGCAATGAAATGGACGCAATCGCGTCAAATGTCGCTCCACTTGAAGTGCTTGGAGATGAGGCGGTAGAAGCCCCAGCCGAAGTTGCAGGCGTGTAGCGCGCCATAGGCTTGCCAGCGGGCCAGTTCGGCCTCGGCTTCCGGGTGGATGCTATCGCCGGGAACCAGCGTCGGAAGCACTCCCTCGCTTTCGCATTCATAGAGGGCCAGGTATTTAGGGCCGGTATTGAAATTCTCCAGAGCCGGGTGTTCGAGGCGGCGGAAACGGGCGCCGCAAGTGTAGCCGGGAACATTCAGCACACCGGGCAGATGGGACTCGGTGTACCAGCGGTCCCATTCCGATTCATGGGCCGGATCTACGTCGGCGGTGACGATGCTGAGGGGGCTGTCGGACAGCAGTAGAGGGTCGCGCAGGGGAGCGCCGGAGACCTGCTCGTAAACATTGGAAACGTGATCGCTGGCGCCCTGGAGAGTGCTGAACACTGAGTATTCGGAAGCGGCGATGGAGTGGAGGCCGGGGCTGCCAAACTGTAATAGTGACGGGAGATCTTCGGCGCTGCGGATGCCGTAGAAGGCGGTGAACCGTGTGCCGCCGTCCAGATTGACGTAACGCTGGGCCCATTGGTATCCGGGTATGCGGAGCAGGTTGGGCAGGTGGCTGTTGTACCAGAGAGTGAAAGGCTCCAGATGCTCGCGGGCGCAGGTCATCTGCACCATAAGCAGCAGTTGTTGCTCAGCCATTGCGGGCCTCCCTGGCGGCGAGTCCTTCCAGTAGACCGCCGCTGTATGACGAATCCTCTAGGCCTCGCTGCATACCCCGAAGGTAGGCTATCTGGCCGCCGTGCTGGTTGAACTCCCACAGCAGTTGCTGGCACAAATTACCCAGGGTCATTGTGCCGCCGCGGGGGTTGACCACGGGAGTGGTATCGAAATCGGCGTCGGTACTGGAAGCCAGGTAGGTACTGGCGGCTTCCAGCGTTGCCGCGGCGTATTCGAGAAGAATCGCGGCGTCCGGTGTCTGGAAGGCGGCCAACCGGTCGGGTCCATAGCCATAGCCGGTTTCGCCGGAGTCGGTAGCCTCGTGTCCCAATCGGGTGGCCCAGCCTTGTTCCCATAACTGCGGAACGTCCTGCAGCCGGGAGTGAATCCAGCGGTCCAGCGTCCGCCCGTAGTGCCAGACCAGGAAGCCGATGGAGGAGGACTCGGGGGTTGGCATCCAGCTCATCTCTTCGGCGGACAGGCCGTCCACGGAGCGGAGCATGGAGTTATAGTGCTGTTCAAGGCAGCCGGATACGAAGTCGCTTATCCGCATGGAACTCCTTACTATTCCCTACGACATGGATTCCCGCGAAAGCGGGAATGACGGGTGAGAATAACTCAAATCGGCCACGCTGATTCCGGCGTGGCCGATGATGTGTTTCCGGTCTGAGCCGGGTCTAGTCGTCGCGTTCCGAGTCGCCTTCCAGCCGGTCGCCAAGTTCGCTGAGGAATGCCTCAATTTCGGGAGACAACGCCGGAGAGGAACTGCTCTGTTCGGACGACGTGGAAGAACTCTCGGCAGTCAACTGGGAATCGTAGTACTGCTCCATCTGCTGGATCAGCGTCTTCAACTCCGAGTTCCGATCCACGGTGGAGTTGAGTTCCCGGTACTGGCGCTGACCACGGCGCACCGGGGCCAAGTCGGGCGGGATGTTTTCGTAGACCGACGACAGCACTTCAATCATGCGGGAAGTGCCGGCGTAGTCCTCCTCCAGTTGGACGTATTGGGGCAGATGCACCATGAAATTTATGGTCTCGATTTCGTCCCGCTCAATGCCCTCTGAGAGCAGGTTCATTATGGTCGTCGGCCCCTGATAGGTGCTCTGCTGCAACTTGAAGTTGGGCACCGGACGCTTCTGCTCCACCGAACCCAGGGAGCCGGTGACCAGCAAAGGACGGGTATGCGGCACGGCGTCGTACATCGCGCCGACGCGACAATACCGCTTGACACCGAAGTAGCGCACTACTTCAAGGATGGAGTCGGTGTAGTCCTCACCGTTGGAGTGGGGCTCCAGCAGGTGCAGGAACAGGTAATCCGGCCCGTTTTCGGTGGTGGCGAAGCGGATGGTGCTGTTGGGAATCTTGACCTGTCGCACGCCGTCAACGAAGCGCATATTGGGACGGTAGCGGGTGAAGTCAAAGAACGTTCCGGGACGGTGCAGCTTCCCCAGTTCCTTGGACCCCATGAAACGCTCCAGGCGGTTCAGGGTGAGCGTGCCAACGCTGCCCACGTCCACCCACGGGCGGATCATGGCGAAAGCATGGGGCTCTTTCAGATCAGGAACTGGTTCGTTAATTTCAAAAGCGCCTACTCGCATAGCAACATAATGCCAGAATGATCAGCGATTTTCAAGGTTTGCATGACTCCGGCGTCGCTCATGATCCCTGCTGACTCAGCAGGGAATCGGCGGAACCCAGACCCTCGAGGGCCAACCCGTATCCCAGCAGGTCCTGCATGAGTCGCTTGATGTATTGTGTTGTAGCGACCCGGGTGTAACGCAGCACCAGGTCTGACTTCTGGGCGATCTGCTCCGCCAGTTCCCACGCCCTGGGCAGCAGGGCTTCCGGTGAAAGCACCTCGCCTACTAACCCAAGGCGCAAGGCTTCCTCAGCGCCGATAGACTGGCCGGTAAGGAGGAAGTAGCGCCCCCGGTTGGCGCCGAGAAGCATGGGATAGACCACGTGCACGCCGTCGCCAGGCACCAGGTTACTCATGAAGTGGCCGGAGTCCTGAAAAGCGGCTGTGTCGGCGGCCAGCACGATGTCGCAGAGCAGGGGAATCTCGGAATGGCGCAGGGCCGGGCCGTTGACCGCAGCAATCATGGGGACTTCGATGTCCAGAAGGTTGGAAAGCAGCTTCTTGCCTTCCCAGTAGGTCTTGTCCCATTCCTGAGGCGTTCGCTTGGGCGCGCCAGCCGCGGTTCCCTGGGGGCCGGAAAAGGCATCGCCGGTTCCGGTCACTATGATTACCCGGTTCTCCCGGTCGCTGCCCACATCGGCGAAGGCGCGTGGAAACTCCTCGTGGGGGCCGGAACCCCACTGCAGCGGCCCGCCGTTGGTGTGGAAGGTCATCTGGAGGATGCCGTTCCGCCGCTCGAACCGAATGTTGTTGTACTGGTCAGCGTATTGCTCCAGCGCGACCACGGTGCCCTCCCGCCTTTGATTGTTGGCGAGAGTCTATACTGCCCCGCCGGAGTGGTCAACGTCTGGACTGGCTCGCACATCCCGCGGCTTTCCTTGACGGAGGGCTAGGCCGTACTTTGTTGGAAAATGATATAGGAGCGCAGATATGCGCTCCTATGCGTCGTGTGGCGACCTGTGGAGGGCGGCTAGCGGGCTTCTACAGGAACTGGTTCCGGCGTAGATTCCGCCTGCATGGCCGCCGTGCTTCCCAGGAAGGGCGCCTTGGCCGCTGGAGACTGCTTGGCGGTTACGTGCTCGGTCACGAACTCGGCCACGTCGCGGTGCAGGGCGTCGTTCAGGTTGCAGTTGCGCAGCAGGTGGAACCCAGGATCCATGTCCTCCAGCAATTGCTGCACCTTGGCATCGCCATGACGGGAAGCGAGAGCGTAGGCCAATCCGCGCGGGTCGCGGTTCATGGCAATCTCTTCTTCTCCCGTTTCGGCCAACTCAACGTCATAGTCGACCCGGTCTACGGTGGCCAGAGCCTCAGCGGCCCTTCGCCGCTTGTTGCTGACATCCTTCATGGCTGCGAAGAGCAGGCTGACGGCCTGCGCCGCCTCGTTCAGAAGGTCGGGGATTTCGACCTGGCGAATGCCGGCTGCATCCACCAGTTGCCGGGCTTCCTGTAGGGATTGCTCGCGCCGGCGCAGGCTGTCAGCGAACTTGGCGGCCTTTGCCTGCCTCTGGCGCAAGAGCTCGGCTTCGGATGCGAGGGGCGCGAGCCGTTCCAACTCCCGCTCCGCCATCTCGGCCTGCTTCAATCTCTGTTGCATAGACTCGTCGAATTCGATTGGCATCTCACACACCCCTCAGACTAAGGATAAATACTGTGGTAAACGCGCATGTTCAACCCGATGGCGGGAAAATGGAACTATTGGCGAGAGCCGCCAAAGGACTGGTAAAGGCTTGCCTTCGGTCTCGATGCGGCGCTCTTGCCCTGCGAGAGAGCCGCCAACGGAACCGGCTGAGCGAATCGAGTATCCGGGATGATGCGGCGAGTTGCCGCTCTGAACAAATACCCTCCGTGATTTCTTATTGACGCCCCAGACCCGTCAGGTACTCTAGGGCAAGCTGGGCCGAAATCTGGCGACTCGGCGCGTTGTCTGCCAACGAGGGCAGATAGTATGAGGCAACGGCATCCGCCGCTACGCCATCTAATATACCCGCTTAACCCGGATTCCGCCCCTTTTTTGCCATGCAAATTTTGCGGAATTTTGCGCGGGCGGGCTTGTCGAGGCCTTATAATGCCCATGTTCCCCTGAGAGAGGGATTCAGTAAGAATAGTGCGCCAGACACGCCAATCAGGAGAGTCTCCCATGCCCCGGGCCGCCTTTGTTTACGATGACCGGATGTCGCGCCACGAACTGCGCAGCGACCACCCCATGCGACCGGTGCGGCTGCGCTATACCCACGAACTTTTGCAGGGGTACGGCGCTTTCGAACACGATGATGCCATGCTGGTCACGCCACGCTCGGCGACTGAGGATGAGCTGTTGTGGCTGCATACTCCGGAATACATCGCGGCTGTGCGGCGACTGAGCGCCGGAGAGGGGGCCCACGAGGCCCACCGCTTCAACTTCAGCCTACAGGGCGATAACCCTTATTACCCCGGAATGTATGATGCGGCCATTCTGAGCTCCGGCGCGACCCTGCTGGCGGCGGAGTTGGTGGCCGGAGGGACGGTAGACTGTGCCTATAACATATCCGGGGGCTTGCATCACGCATCCGCCGGTCACGCTTCGGGGTTCTGCGTGTTCAACGACCCGGCTCTGGCGATTCACTACTTCCTGCGGAGGGGGATGCGGGTGGCTTACGTGGACGTGGACGCCCACCACGGGGATGGGGTACAGGAAGCCTTTTACGGCGACGACCGGGTGCTGACTATTTCGGTGCATGAATCGGGGCGATACCTGTTTCCCGGCACTGGGTTCGTCGGCGAGCTGGGCGAGGGGCCGGGGCGCGGCTATTCGGTCAACCTGCCGCTGTTTCCCTATACCGGCGACGACGTGTACCTGGACGCTTTCCGGCAGGTTGTTCCGCCCCTGATACGGGCTTTCGCGCCGGACGTGCTGGTAGCCCAAATGGGGATAGACAGCTATCACTCCGACCCGCTGACCCATTTGCAGTTGACCACCGAGGGATTCGTGGAGGTGGTGCGAGAGTTTGCGGCCTTGGGGATTCCGTGGCTGGCACTGGGCGGGGGCGGTTACGACCTGACGGCGGTGGCCCGGTCCTGGACGTTGGCCTATGGCGTAATGCTGGGCGTGGAGTTTCCCAACGAGTTGCCTCGCGGATTCGCCCTGGAACACGGCATAGCCCACCTGAGGGACAGCGCACCCCCGGAGGTCCCCGCCAACCTGCGCCTGGATGTGCGACGCCATGCCGGGGAAACGGTTGCCGCCGTCAGGGAGCACATATTCCCCACGCACGGAATCAGCGGGTAGAACATCGCCGGACTGATGCGGGTGGGTCTGTCAAGGGAAAAGTGGCCCTGTATATCCCGCCCGGTGAGAGGGCGGACTTACGCGCAGGCCAGGGTTGGAGCCGGCCTGCGGTTCATATCCATTACTGAGGCGGATGAGTTCGCAAGCGGTGATATAAAGCAGGCTTGCGGGAATTACTCCACGCGCTGCTGAGGGCTTAGCATGTCCTTGGCTTCGTCGCCCACGTTGGCTTCGATACTGTCCTGTAAAGTGGAGAAAATGGACTTGCTGATGGCGGATGCGAGCCAGTCTTCGGCGTCGGGGTCATCCCGATAGCTGTCTTTGAGGGCGATCAACCGCTGCAACAGACTCAGGTAGTGGTACTGGAGCGGGGTCAGGTCACGGTTTACTCCCTCCACCCGCCACTGGCTGATGACCGGCGTGAATTCAACCTCAGGGCCGTCGTGGCCCGCGAATTCCTGGTCTGCTCGTTGTTCTGGTTGCGCGTTCATCTGTTCTCCATCCGTCCCTTCGGCAAGCTCAGGACAGGTTCAACCGCAGGTTAGAGCGGATACCGTTTGCGTTCCTGTGGCTGAGGTTAAAGATCATTATAGCAGAGTTGCCCACCAGCGGCATTGCCTGAGCCTGCCGGTCCTGGCGCAGAACCGGCCCCGCACCAGGGGAAGGGTTACCGGGCGCCCAACAAAAAATTGCGGAATTAACCGTAGACGCGGGC
>VXOI01000015.1:12835-19543 GCA_009840175.1 Chloroflexota bacterium
TTGTTTCAAAAATTAAAATACTACGCTGACCCCCCAGATTGCCTTCGCGACAGGCGCGGGTCCCTCCGTTCGACGGGCGGGTGGCCCGGCGGGGGGGGGCGGGCCCGCCAAACTATACTTCGCGGAATTCGCCTTCGACGGTGCCGTCGTCATCCGACGGCCCGATGTCGTCCGGGTCAACCCCGGCAGCCCCCGGCCCGGGAGCGGCGTTCTGGCTGTATACCACCTCGCCGAGGCGTTGCAGAGCGGCGTTCAGCTCGTTAATGGCAGTCTGCATCTCGGCCGCGTTGCCGGAGGCCGAGGCCGCCCGCAGCGCGTCTATCTTGCTCTGGACTTCGGCCCGCAGGTCCTGGGGAACCTTGTCGGCATTGTCGTTGAGCAGCTTCTCGGCCTGGTAAACCATCTGGTCGGCCTGGTTGCGGGTTTCCACCTCGGAGCGGCGGCGCTGGTCGTCGGCTTCGTACTGCCGCGCCTCCTCCACCATGCGTTCGATGTCCGACTTGTCCATACCGGAACCGGACTGGATGACGATGCGCTGTTCTTTGCCTGTACCCTTGTCCTGGGCCGACACGCTCAGAATGCCGTTGGCGTCTATGTCGAAAGTGACCTCGATCTGTGGAATTCCCCTCGGGGCCGGTATGATTCCGTCGAGCATGAAGCGGCCGATTGACTTGTTGTCGCCGGCCATGCTCCGTTCGCCCTGAAGCACATGGATGTCCACTGAGGACTGGCTGTCGGCGGCAGTAGTGAAAGTCTCGTTCTTCTTGGTCGGAATGGTGGTATTGCGGGGGATGAGAGTGGTCATCACGCCGCCCAGCGTCTCCAGCCCCAGCGTCAGGGGAGTGACGTCCAGCAGCACTATGTCGCCGACCTCGCCAGCCAGCACCCCGGCCTGGATCGCAGCGCCCAGTGCCACCGCCTCGTCGGGGTTGACGTTGCGGTTGGGTTCCTTGCCGAAAATCTCCTTGACCTTCTCCTGGACTGCGGGCATACGTGACATACCGCCCACCATAATTACTTCGTCAATCTGGCTGGCGGGTAGTCCTGAGTCGGCCAGCGCCCGCTGGCAGGGACCGGCGGTCTTTTCGATTAAACCAGTCACCAGTTGTTCGAACCGCCCCCTGGTCAGCGACTTGATGAGATGCTGCGGCCCGCTGGCGTCAGCGGTAATGAAGGGCAGGTTGATTTCCGTCTCGACCACGCTGGAAAGCTCCACCTTGGCGCGCTCGGCGGCGTCGCGCAGGCGTTGCAGGGCCATGCGGTCTGCGGAAAGGTCAATGCCTGTCTCCCGGCGAAACTCAATAATCAGCCAGTCGAGGATTGCCTGATCGAAGTCATCCCCGCCCAGGAAGGTGTCGCCGTTGGTGGACTTGACCTCGAACACCCCATCGCCCATCTGGAGGATGGTGATGTCGAAGGTCCCGCCGCCCAGGTCAAACACCGCGATGTTGGCGTCGGCGCGGGTCTTGTCCAACCCATAGGCCAGCGACGATGCGGTAGGCTCGTTGATGATGCGCAGGACTTCCATCCCGGCTATTTCCCCAGCGTCCTTGGTGGCCTGACGCTGGGAGTCGTTGAAGTAGGCCGGCACGGTGATGACCGCCTGGGTGATGCGCTCGCCTAGCTTGGCTTCGGCGTCCTGCCTGATTTTTTGCAGCACGAAAGACGAAATCTGGGGCGGCGCGTAGGTATCGTCTCCCATCTTGACGTGGGCGTCGCCGTTGGCTGCCTGCACTACTTGATATGGGAGCTTGGCTGTGGCGCCCTGGACCTCCGGGTCATCGAACCGGCGGCCCATAAGGCGTTTCACGGAGAACAGCGTATTTTCCGGGTTGGTTACGGCTTGACGCTTGGCAACCTGGCCCACGTATCTTTCGCCCGTGCGAGTGTTCAGCGCCACTACCGACGGGGTGAGCCGAGCGCCCTCGGCGTTCTCGACGACATCAGGCTCACCCGCCTCGATTACTGCGGCAACCGAGTTGGTGGTTCCGAGGTCTATGCCCAAAACTTTAGGCATCGCTTTTCTCCTTTAGTCCTCTATAAGTCTTTACGTGTTCCGGTTTTTATCAGTTCTACTAATCGGGGCGGCGCCGTCAGGAAAGGGGGTCCCGCGCCACGATTACCTGGGCCGGACGCAGCAGCCGGTCATGCAGCCGATAGCCGGGCCGCACCAGTTGGACTATATGCTCCGGAGGCTGCACGTCGGACTCCTGGTAGGCCAGCGCCTCATGCTCGGTGGGATCGAAGGGCGCACCCGCTGCGGAGTCTATCAAGCTGACGCCCCGCATCTCAAGGCGGCGCTTCATCTCCCGCACCACCAGCTTCACGCCCTCGCCCCACTGGTCGCTGACATCGGCGTTCAGCGCCAGTTCCAGCCCTTCGATGGCCGGCAACAAGTCAAGGAGCAGGTCCTCATCGCGATATTTGGCGGCGGCGGCCCGTTGCTCTGCGGCTCTGCGACGCTCCGTCTGCAACTCGGCTTCCTTGTACTGCATCTCGCTGCGATACTTGTCGGCTTCCGCTTCAGCGGCTTCCAGCCTTTCGGTTAATGCTGCCACTTTCAACTCCGGTGTCAGTTGCGCGAAATCCACCGCGCCGCCGGTGGATTCACCGCTGTCTGCGGTTTCTTCCCGGCCAGTCTCTTCCGTGGGGTCCTGGCTTTGTTCATTCGACATTGGCAATTCCTGGTGGAAATTTACTGTTTCTCCAGCTTTCCCTCTCCCTTAGGGGGAGGGTTAGAGCCTGCCCCGTTCTTAATAAGAGGGTGGGAGTTAATGGTCAACGGGCAGGTTCAGGCTTTGGAAGAGCAGGTCCAGCTCCTCCTTTACCTGCTCCCCGGCCTCCGGGCCGAGTCGGGCGGCCAGACGCTGTTGCATGGTAAGCAGGTTCTGTACGGCAGCCAGCGCGAACTCGACGCCGGCCAGGTTCAGCCCCATATCGTCGGAAAGGTGGCGGATGAGACGCAGCTTGCGGATGTCCTCAGTGGAGTACAGCCGCAACATTCCCAAAGTCCTGCCGGGCCTAATCAGCCCCAGCCGCTCGTACTTCCGCAGGGTTTGCGGGTGCATGTCCAGTATCCGAGCAGCCACGCTGATAATGTATACGCCTTCCATCTGCATCATGGCGTCTTCATCGGCCGACGTTTCCGGCTGCCGCGCCGGGGAGATGGACGTGTCCGCCGGGCGCGACGGTATTTCCTGCCCAGGAACGGGTGAGGATTCCGTCTGCCGCCGGGTCTGAACACGCCGTTGTTGAGTCATGCTTCAATCCCTCGAAAAGTATTGACCTGTGCTGATATGTATGATAATGTTTGATACAAGTCGTGTCAAGGGATGTATGTCAAGGCAGATTAAGAATCCAAAGAGGGCGTACCGCCGTAATGGTTTAAGCCGACACGCTCGGAACGCTCAGTCAGACTAGGCAGTCAAGGCGCTGTCTGTCGCGACACCGGAGAAAGGGCGTCCGAGCAGGGAGAGGAGGTGTCCAATGATATACTTCAACGCTTGCCCCAAGTGCCACGGCGACCTGATGATGAATCAGGACGGATACGGCAGCTTCGTGAGCTGCCTCCAGTGCGGCTTCATGCGCGACATTGACGTTAAGCCGTCCACGGTCAAGGCCCCTGCGGTGACGCCAATCTGGTACGCCGAAGAGGAATCGCTGGCCAAGGCAGCCTAGCCGGTTAGAGTCCATTCACCCCGCCAATCCGAGGGGCGGCCATTTGGCCGCCCTTTATTTGTTCCCGCGAAGGCAAAAATCCTCTCGTGCTTGCGGGAGACGCCCCCACCCCCCGCCTTCGCGGGGGCAGGCTCTAACCCTCCCCCGGAGGGAGAGGGGACTTTAGCGGGAGAGTTCCGGCCAGAAGCGCTCTTCCTTCCATGGGTCGCCGTTGTTGTGGTAGCCGCGCTGCTCCCAGAAGCCGGGGGAGTCCTCGGCCATAAGCTCGATGCCGTTGACCCACTTGGCACTCTTCCACCCGTAGAGGCTGGGAACAACCAGGCGCAGGGGCCATCCGTGGCTCTTCCCGATGGGCTGGCCGGCCTGCTTGTGGGCCAGGAACCCCTCGTCCAGCGCGATTTCCAGAGGGAGGTTGGTGGAATAGTCACCGAAGCAGTGGGCCATGACGAACCTGGCTTCAGGCGCAACGCCAACCTGTTCAAGAAGATCGGACAGGGCTACGCCCTCCCAGGTCTGGTCCAGCGCGCTCCACTGGGTTACGCAGTGGAAGTCGGCATTGAGCACCTGCCAGGGCAGGGCGGCGAACTGCTGCCAGTCGAGGGTTATTTCCTGCTCCACCAGCCCGAACACGCGGATGGTCCAGGTGTTGATGTCCACCTTTGGCTCCGGCCCGTAGGTCAGCACCGGGAACTTGGTGGTCACGAACTGTCCGGGCGGCACCCGCTCGCCGTAGCCTTGATCCGGGGCGGTCTTTATCTGGTCAGGGCGCTTCATGCGCCACCTCCACGGCATTTGCAATTTCATAGCGATGACGCTTTCAGCCCCACCCCTAACCCTCCCCCTCAGGGGGAGGGGACTTTACGGGGTTACGGTGACTTTCCCCGGGGTTCCTTCGCCCACGCTGCCGACGACGGCGCGGGTGGCTACGTTGCGGGATTCCAGCGCCGCCAGCAGTTGGGGCAAGCGGGCCTCGGGAACGGAAATCAGCAGTCCGCCGGAGGTCTGGGCGTCGCAGAGCAGCAGCTTGTCATCGTCCGTTAGCGATTCGTCCCAGTCCACGCAGTCCTCGACCCCGGCCTGGTTTCTGTGAGTGCCGCCGGGGGCTACTCCCTGCTCCAGTAACTCGGCCACGCCGGGGAGGACCGGAACCGCCGACGCGCTGATACGGGCGCCTACGCCGCTGGCCCGGAGCATTCCGGTCAGGTGTCCCATCAGCCCGAAGCCGGTGATGTCGGTGCAGGCGTTGACGCCAACCTCCATCATCGCCTCGGACGGGGCGCGGTTCAGGGTAGCCATGGTCTCGACGGCGGTCTCCACCGAGCCGGGGGGAGCGATTCCTGCCTTGCAGCCGGTGGTGATGATGCCGGTGCCGATGGGCTTGGTCAGCACCAGCACGTCGCCGGGCTGAGCGCCAGCGTTGGATACCTGCCTGCCCGGCTCCACCAGCCCTACCACCGACAGGCCGTACTTGGGTTCATTATCATCCACAGTGTGGCCGCCGACGATGAGGCAGTTGGCCTCGGCGGCCTTGTCGTAGCCGCCACGAAGCACGTCGCCCAGCATTTCCGCGGCCAAGGCGGCGGGGAAGCCCACCACGTTGAGAGCCACGAGAGGGCGCCCGCCCATGGCGTAGACGTCGCTGAGGGAGTTGGCGGCGGCCACCGAGCCGAACTCGTAGGGGTCGTCGGTGATGGGCGTGAAGAAGTCCACCGTCACCACGAGGGCTGTTCTATCGTCCAGCCGGTATACGGCGGCGTCGTCGCCGGTGGCTGACCCTACCAACAGGTCGGGGTGGTCAACCATGGGAAGTTTGCTTAAAACCTGCGCCAGGTCACGCTGGCTGAGCTTGGCGGCTCAACCAGCGCAGTGGGAAAGCTCGGTCAGGCGGACCGGGGTGTTGACCATCGCCGCGCTCCTTGCGTTGGGGTATAGGCGACATTATAGCGCAGTGAGGTAGTGACAGCAGGGGGCGTTTCCCAGTTGTATGCAATAGTATCGCAGGCGGGATCTCATCGTAGCCTTCACCTTGTCTAATGTGAGGATTCACCCTCACCCTCCGCTTTCGCGGGGGCAGGCTCTACCCTCTCCCTCGATGGAGAGGGGATATGGGTTCAGGTGGTGGCGGCCGGGGCGTCCCATTTGAAAGCGGCGAGGTAGCCGTCTCTGGCAGCCCATGGGAGCAGTTTGCTTACGATGTCGCTGGGTTGGGGATGCCGGTTATCCTCGCGGCAGCGATCCAGGTATTTGTGGAAGGTCGTGAAGGTGTTGAGGCGGAAGCCAGCGCCGGCGACGCGCAGGATGAAGGGATGAGGAGCGGGGGCCGGCTGATGATTGGCAATGGCTGTGTCCCACTGGCAGCAAAATTCCGTGGCCAGCTTGCGGAGACGGAGGACGGCGAGCTCGGGGGCGAGTCTGCGGCGCAGGGCATCCACCTGACGCCTGATTTCACTGAGGGAATACATGCTAAAACCTCGGCAGTCTAAGAGATTGTGTAACAGTGGAGTTTTCTTACTGGCGCCAGCCTTTCTGCCCACAGGAGAAAGTTACCGGATTCCTGCTCCCCGTTTTCACGGGGACAAGCTTCGCAGGAATGACGGGTTGGGTGTTCAGCGATTGTCATACGTCGTCTAATCCATGGAGGGGCGGGACATCCTGGAATCGAGGGCTTCCCGCAGTTCCCTGATGTCTGCGCCTAGCTTTTCGGCTTCAGAGATGCGGGCAGCGAAGGTCATGGCATAGCGGGCGGCGCGGAGGCGTATGGCGGGGTCAGGGTCGTGCATGGCCTGAGCGATGACGGTGGAACTGCGCAGCAGGAGGCCCTGAAATTCCTGACGGGCGAGTTCTGCGGATTCCTGGCGGAGTTTGGTCAGCTCCTCGCGGAAGCCAGGGTCCTGGAGCCAGCGGCGCAGGGTGGACTCGGCGATGCCGGAGTCACGGGCGGCCTGGGCTATGGAGGGGGCCAAGGCGATAATGGGGAGGGCGGCCTGCTGGCGGAAGGCGAGGGCGGAAATTTCGATTTTCCTATCATTT
>VXOI01000131.1 GCA_009840175.1 Chloroflexota bacterium
CATTAAAACACCCATTTGCAATCGTCCTGCGGCCACCCCTGAGAACCTCGTCAAAGATAAGGAGGATAGGATGAAAGATGTCCCGCAACGGTCAGGAAGCACCGACGCCCCGCAACGGTCAGGAAGCACCGTCGTTGTCATGGCGGAGTCACCGGAGCCAAACATGGTCCTGCGGGTCGTTTGGTTCGTTTTTGTCGGCTGGTGGCTGTCCTTCTGGGCAATCACAGTGGCAAACCTCATCACATTCACCATCATCGGCATTCCCTTGCGGATATGGATCATCAACCGATTGCCCCAGATCGTTACTCTGAAATCGTCCAGAACACTCCAGGTTTCGGAAATCGAGGGTGGCGTCACGATGATTTCATACGGAGACCGCGAACAGCGCAAGTTCTGGGTCAGGTGCCTCTACTTTGCGCTCGTTGGCTGGTGGGCCACATTCCTCTGGCTGTATGCCGCCTGGTTCTTCTGCATATTTCTCATCACCCTGCCGATTGCCTTCTGGATGTTCGGACAGGTCGGAAAGATACAAACGCTGCGGCGATAGCCCCTTGCTTCCAGTCCCTTTGTGGCCGTCGGCGCAAGGAGCTCCAGACCGGGGCGGTGAAGCGGCCGGACAGCGCATCCCCTGGTCAAAGCGCAGTTTGATAAGGAGGTGAAACGCTGATAGACGCAATAAGACGATTGACGGAGCGGGCGTACCATTCCAGGCTCATGTCAGGCGCTTTTTACAATACGGCTGCCGGACGATATGGCGCCTCCGCGGATATTCCTCCATATACCATCCGGGCGGCGCTGGCTGCCGTCTTGGGCCTTCTTCTCTTGCTCACCGGGATTTCTGAGATTATCTACAATGCAATCGTCCACGGCATCTTGCCAATGACCGGGGATGATGGGCTCTCACGAGGCATTTCTTCACTTGTGCTAGGCAGTCTGATTCCCGTGATTCCGGGGGTTCCGGCGATTATCCATTCCATCAGAGTAAAGCGCCTTCTGGAGGCAGGCGACGAACTCGAAGCGCGCCGGGCCTCGAATTACGCCAGGACCTGGTCGCGGATCGCCCTCTGGACCTGGATCGGCTTGGCAGTCTCTTGGCTGGCGTTCACGCTGACTCTCATGGCGGCATTCGCATTTATCCTTATAATGCTCGTTGTAATCGTCTTGATTGTGGTTTCCGTGCTGGGCGGCGGCCTGGGCAGCCTGGCCGCCGGACTGGGCGGCGGTGGTGGCGGCGGCAGCGATGGTGGCGGCGGCAGCGATGGTGGCGACGGCAGAGACGATGGTAAAAGCTCTGTGTTGCCATCAATAGACGGGCCGGCCCCGCGCTTGAGCGAGGAGTCGGTTCGTTTTAGGCGTCTTCGGGAGATACAGGAACAGAGGCGGCCGGGCGGTAGACGCGGTAGACAAGGGAGGCGGCCATGAGCAGCTCAAGACAATGCCCTGATTGCGGGTATGTCGGATCGGTGGATGATGCCTTGTATTGCACCGCTTGCGGCATGAGCCTGCCAGCAGAACAGTCTGAGCCAACTGACGGGCCATTGGCGCCCTCCGGCGTTCCCCCGCAACCCGCACAGGCGGCAGCGGATATTGACAGTTATCTGGGCCGCTCGGTATTGCTTGCCATGGTGGGATTCCTTTGTGGCGGAATAATACCCGTAGCGACGGCATCCGCATACTGGCTTCTCTGTTTTGGACTAGCCCCCGTCATTCCCGCCGCAATAGCCATAATGCATGGCATACGAGTTGGCGACCGGGAGACTACCGGCGACTACAATGGCGCGCTGGAATCTTCCGAAAACGCCCGGAAATGGACCCAAATTGCCCGCTACTTGATCTGGCCAGGACTGGCGACGCTATTTGTACTGCTGGTAATAGAAGGAGTAAAGATGATGCTCTGACCAGCGAGGCAGCAGGAAGTTCGGGGGAATTCGGCTTCCTGTGGCGTTTTTCGCGTCTAAAGCCCGGCGGTCAGCCGCCGGGCTTCCCCATTATGGCGCTCCGGGGCCCATCCGGGCCGGGCGCTACTCCCGCCGCCGGAAGAAGCTCCAGACGGAGGTGGTGAAGCCGGGCAGCACGTCGCCCCCATCAATGCGTCGAACTCGCCCAGAACCTGTGGCGGCTCGCCGGGGCGGTAGACGGCGAGGGTGACCGGCCCTGGGTCGGCCACCAGAACCATCCGCACGCCGTGGGACAGCCACATCATCGCCCTCTCCGCCATGTGCCGCTGGGAGACCTCACTTCCACTACCAGATCGGGGGCCAGTTCCGCGTAACCGGGAACCGGTCTGTCGAGACGGCCTGACGCAACCCACGCCAAGTCAGGGCAGCGCACCGTATCCGGGTTGCGCTCCAGCAGGAACCCCGACCTGCCGCTCACCTCGCCGAAGTCGTTGTCGTCGGAAAAGTTGCCCAGCAGCCAACCGATTCTGGCGACCACAATGCCATGCTGATCTCCGGGCAGTATGTCTTCCGTTAACACCCCTCTTATGAGTTCGTGCTGCATATCGTTGTCAGGCATGAGCAGCAACTCTTTCGCAGTTATCAACTTCGGTCTTGTCGCCATTTCACCCCCGCCCTCTGCCTTCGCAGGGACAGGCTCTAACCCTCCCCCTGAGAGGGAGGGAGGGAGTTTTGCGTTGGACGCCTAGACGTTGGTGGGCACCGTGTCGCTGACGCCGTACTTGCGCTCCAGCTCGTAGATTTCGCCGAGGCCCAGGAGCGATGCCACGTCCCAGCGGGTGGCGAAGCGGCTGGGGTCTACGGCGCCGGTGGCCTTCAGTTCCTCGAAGGCGTCCTTGACCTGCTGGTAGATGAGCCAGATGGTGCTGCCGCAGATGGTAATCTTGTAGCCCAGGTCGTTCAGGTCGTTGGTGTTCATCAGGTCGCCGTTGTACATCCGGGGAAGGTCGGCCATGTCGCGGGCGTAGTTGCGTATGTCCTCCTCGCTCTTGATGCCATCCACGAACACCGCGTCCGCTCCCGCCTCGATGTAGGCCCTGGAGCGGCGGACCGTGTCCTCCCAGCCGGTCACTGCGTAGGCGTCGCAGCGGGCGATGATAACGAAATCGGGGTCGGTACGGGCGTCCAGCGCGGCCCGGATCTTGTTGACGTGGTCCTCCAGGGGAATGACCTGTTTGCCCTCGAAGAAGCCGCACTTCTTGGGAAACACCTGGTCCTCGATGTGGATGGCGGCCACGCCAGCGGCCTCGTACTCCTGCACCGCCCGCCTCACGTTCAGCGGGTTGCCGAAGCCGGAGTCCGAGTCGCAGATAACCGGGATGTCCACTGCGTTGGCGATGTACCTAGCGTTGGTGACCATCTCGGTCATGGTGAGCAGGCCCACGTCCGGGAAACCGCGCTCGGCGGCTGTCCCGGCGCCGGTCATGTAGACCGCGCCGAACCCGACGGACTCGGCAATCTTGGCGTGCAGGGCGTTGAGCACGAAGGGGGCGACAACCATGTCGCCGGAGTTGAGCATCTGCCGCAGCTTGGTGGTGGCTTTCATCGCGCGTTCTCCTGTCTGGGGCTAGGATTGGTGGCTGAATGATACCGCAGCCTTATCCTCTGCGCTAACGCGAACTGGCAAGAAGTCTGTTGGAAGGGAGAGAATAATTGCAGAGTGACGATTGACGTACTCCGTAATAGTTCTTTACCATAGCTCCAATATGATCCTCGGGTACAGGGACAGGAGAACAGAGCAATTTGCCAACGGCGAGTTCGTCGCCGCGTTTCAGGGCTTTGAAGACCAGGCAGCAACCAGACTTTCCATGCTGAATGCAGCCGTGTCCCTGAATTCCTTGAGAATATTCCGTGGCAATCGGCTCGAGACTCTCAGGGGAACGAGGGCGGGACAGTATTCGATACGCATAAATCATCAGTGGCGCATCTGTTTCACTTGGCCCGAAGGGCAAGATGGGCCGTCTGACGTCGAGATTGTAGATTACCACTAGGAACCAAAGGATTTTCAAGATGTTCAAGCGAGCGGTTCACCCGGGAGCTGTTCTCAAGGAAGAATTGTCGGAATTGGGCGTGACGCCCGCCGTATTCGCCCGCCAGATTGACGTGCCTGCCAACCGCGTCAGCCAAATCATCGCAGGCAAGCGTTCTATAACGGGTGATACTGCCTTGCGCTTTGGGCACTGGTTCGAGGTTGAGCCTCAATTCTGGATGAACCTGCAAACCCAGTTCGACCTTGTCAACGCAGAAAACGCGGTCGGCGAAGAGATTCGCAAACTGCCAACCGCCGCCAACCTCTAGCAACTATTCCGCTGCGGCATACAGGGCATGGCTGTACAACTGCTGCCACGACAGGTCGGCGGCCCAGCGGCCGTTGCTCCAGTCGTCCCCGGCGGCCTCCGACGAGTAGCGCGTCAGCAGCAGGCGCCACGGAGTAGCTGCCTGCGGCACATCCAGGCCTGACGCCACACCCTCGGCGAACTCCACTGCGTCGGGCAGTATCGCCTCCGGGAATGCACCGAACTCGAGCAGCGCAATACGGGGACTGAATGGCTCCGCCAGCAATCCGCCAGAGTGGCTCTGCGCTGCCTCTTGCGCCTTCCGCTGTAGCTCCAACAGCTCAGTGGACGCTTCGAACTCCACCACCACGCCGTTCATTGCCTGGTCGGCCACGATTCCGGCGCGGCTCAGGAGGCAGGGTTGCTGCGAGCGAGTCTCGCCAGCAATGCTCTCCACCTGCGATATCAGAATGGGGAGCCGGTCATCCGGGCAGGGGAAGTATGGTGTCAGGGCCATCCGCAGCATCTGCATCTCGGCGGCCCATGCGGAGTATTGCCCGCAGACGATTTGCCGCGTCTTGTACACCTTCGCCGTGAAGGATGGCTGCAAGACCAGGTCTATTCCGTAGCGGATGGACATTTCACCCTCACCCTAGCCCTCTCCCTCAAGGGAGAGGGGATTTATCGCGGGGGTCAGGACAGGATGCCGGCCAGTTCCGGCAGGTTGGCGGTCTCGATTTCGGGGCGATACTCGGTGTATGGGGCGAAGGGGATGTTGTGGCGGTCAATGTAGGCGCCCTGCATCCCGGCGGTCTGGGCGGCGCGTATGTCCCAGGCGTGGGCCGCCACATGCAGGATGCCGCCGGTTTCCACTTCCAGCAGTTCGGCGGCGCGACGGTACACCCGCAGGTCGGGCTTGTAGCAGCCTGCCTGCTCCACCGAGATCGTCCGGTGGACGGGTATGTCCAGCGTGGACACGATACGCTCCAGCACCGACAGGTCTCCGTTGGACAGCACCGACAGGGTGTACCGGCCTCGCATCGCGTTCAGGCTCTCCACCACGTCGGGGAACAGCGTCGGCATGGCGCGGACGGCCAGCAAGTCCTCGATGTCGTCGCGGCTGTGTTCGATGCCCATGCGGGCAAGCACCTGCGACAACGTGGTGCGCCGCAACCGCTCGAAGGGCGTCCGCGGGCCGCCGATGAAAGTGTCCACCATACCTTCGTGCAGGTAGGCCCATTCCCACGTCCGCACGAACTCCGCAGCGTCGGCATCCACTCCCCGCTCCCGCAGGAAGCCATCGAAGGCGGGCGCGAAGGTGGCTTCCAGGTCCAGCAGGGTGCCGTACAGGTCGAAGGTGATGGCGCGGACGGCGGCGGGGTTGAAGGAAGGCATGGGCATACTCCGTCACATGATGAAGGGAAATGATCTCCAGACGGGGGGATTATAGCAGGAAGGGGCAGGGGTTATGCCCCGGTAACCTGCGTCAGCGGTAGAGGAAAGCAGTGATTTGGATTATGATGAGGCGGCAATCAGAAAGCAGGAGCAAGGCATGGCTGAATATATACCATCAACCAGCGACTGGGTGCGGGAGCAAGTGGAAATTTACGAGGGCAGCGGCGGCACAGAGGGAACGACCCTGCGCGACACTGGGTTGCCCGTCATCATAGTGACCAACCGGGGCAACCAGACCGGTGCCGTCCGCAAGACGCCGCTGATGCGCGTGAAGGACGGCAACAACTACGTGCTGGTCGGCTCCAGGGGCGGCGCGCCGAAGAACCCGGTATGGGTCTACAACCTGCGCGCGGACGGCAACGTGGAGGTACGGGACGAGACCGAGGTCTACACCATGCAAGTCCGCGAAGTCGAAGACGAAGCAGAGCGGGCGCGCCTGTGGGAGTTGTCGGTAGCCGCCTTCCCTCCCTACGAGGAATATCAGAACCGGACGACGCGGCGCATCCCGGTGTTCGTCGCGGAACCGGCGTGACGAGGGCTGCGCACTGAACGGTGATTAGCTTGCCTCGCGCCCAGGGCGCGGGGCTAAATTTTTACTTTCCGGTCATTTCCGGTTATTTCCTGCCATTTACGGGATTCCAGTTCGCCCACCTCCCAAAGTGTCCGATTTCGTCCGATTCATCCTATCCCGCCCGACTGAGGATGATACGGCGGCGCAGCCCACGCCGCTAGCAGACCTCGCGATATGCCAAGAAACCCGGTCATCCTTGCAACTGCGCGAATCCGGGAATAAAACCTGCCATTACGCCAACCGCCATTTCGAGGGGTGCGCCTGCCACTCGTGACAGATGCTAGAGGGGGGACGCCAGACCTTGCAAGGGGGAAATGTCAGCAAACAGCGTTCCGACCGCTCAAGATGAAAGTGGAGAGTCGATTGCGCTGGACCACATCCCAGGGCCTTTTCAAGGTTCCTTCTTGTCGTCCTGAGCGAAGCGAAGGGCTCTTGTGCCGGGGATAGGGTTCTTCGCTGCGCTCAGAATGACAGAAGCCACTACATAGACTTTGAAAAGGCCCTGCACATCCCAGGGCCTTTCGATTATTGTCTGAATCAGGATTTTCAGGATTAAAGGATGAACAGGATTCCCCGTCTTCTTCTATACGAAAAGCTGCCGACGCCTAGAATTTCACCCTCACCCTAACCCTCTCCCTCAAGGGAGAGGGAATAATCGAAAGGCCCTGCTGCACATCCGAAACCGGGTGTTGCCGGGGCTGGAAAGGGTGCTATAATAGAGCCTCAATGGCCCGGCCGAGGTGGTGGAATTGGTAGACACGCTGTCTTGAGGGGGCAGTGGGCGTGCGCCTGTGTGGGTTCAAATCCCGCCCTCGGCACCACTAATCCCGTCTGACAGCGCGACGGTTCACCTCCATCCCATCTCGGAATGCTCAAGGCGACGTAGCCAAGTGGTCTAAGGCGGAGGTCTGCAAAACCTCTATTCGGCGGTTCGAATCCGCCCGTCGCCTCCAACTGCTCCTCATTCCCTTCGACCCCGCTCAGGACAGGCTTCACTCCTTACTCCGCCCATAGAAGGCCCGCGCCATCCGCCCTTCACGCCGACTCCCCCGCCCCCAAACGCTGGACGCCCTGCTCCACTTCCGGGATTTCCGGCTGCTGTGGTGCGCGAATTTCTGCGCCAACAGTGCCACCTGGCTGCAACTGCTCAGTGTCGGATGGCTGGTCAAGGACCTGTCTGAAGGCTCCGCCATCGGCGGGCTGCTCGTAGTGTCGGTGGGCGCCATCAACACGCTTCCCAGCCTTCTCGTAAATCCTCTCACCGGCGTCCTGGGCGACCGGCTGGACCGCCGGAAGCTGATGATGACGGTGCAGGCGTTGGGCGCAGCCCTGGCCCTGGGATTCGCATTCCTAGTGGACAGCGAGTTCATACGGGCCTGGCACGCTTACGTCTACGTGCTGATTTCCGGGGCGTTCCTCGCAATCACGCAGCCGATGCAGCAGGTGCTGGTTGCCAACACGGTGCCGCGGGAGGCGGTGAGCAACGCCTACGCCATCAATGTGCTGACCATCACCGGCACCAGGATATTCGGGCCGTTCATCGGTGGGCTGCTCATCTTCTGGCTGGGCTACTTCTGGAACTTTGCCCTGGAAGCCGCCCTGTATGCGGCGGTGGTGCTGTTCATGGTGTCCATGCGGCTGCACTACACCGTTCCGGCGCCAGACAGGGGCAGCCAGCGGTTCTCTCCGCTGGCGGACTTCCGGGACGGCATCATGCATCTGTGGCGACGGCAGCGGGAAGTCCTGCACATGATGGTGCTGTCGTTCATTCCCAACACCGTGCTACACCCGGTATGGTTCCTGTTGCCATTGTTCACGGCCCAGGTGCTCCAGCGCGAGGCGGATATGGGCGGCTACCTGCTGGCGGTGACCGGAGCGGGCGGGTTCCTCTCCACACTCTTGATCGCTTCCTTCGGCCTGCCTTCCCGGCGGGGCCAACTGCTGCTGGCGACGGCAGCGTGCAGCGCGATATGCACCATGGCCTTCGCCTATTCCTCCTGGCTGTTTGCCGCCTTCCTGTTCCTGGCGCTGATGTCCATGTTCCAGTCGCACTACCGCACCACGCAGGGAACGGTGGTGCTGACCATCGTGCCGGACGAGTTTCGCGCCCGCACCTTCAGCGTGCTGGCATACGAGCGCGGCTTTCTGACTGCGGGCAGCGTCCTAGTTGGGATGCTGGCTGACGCGACATCGGCGTCCATGGCCATCTTGTCCCTGGGCGCCGTGGGCCTTGCCCTGACGGCCATTTGCGCGCTGGCGTTGCCGAGGGTTCGGGCGTTGGCCTGACCCGTGATCGGGTTGCCTATTCGCCCTGTGGCTGAGCGTGGTGGCTGAGAGGGCGTGCTACAAATGCCTTGCGCCCATTATTGGCAGATTGACTTGACACTCTTCACTCCTGAAACAACCGAGGGGACGCCCTCACCCTAACCCTCTCCCAAAGGGAGAGGGAATTTGTCACACACCCTCTTGGGCAAGAAGAGGCGCAGACTCGAACATCCGCTGAGTCTGCGCCTCCATCGAAACGCCGGGTAACTGGTGCGTGTAAGATTACTGCTGAGGCCCCCAGACGTAGTCTGTGCCATCAGCGTGGCAGTCCTGGCAGCCCATCACCATGCCTTCCTTTTCGATGGTGCCGTCGGCCAGTTCCTTGACCCAGAACCAGTCGTTATGGTCGGGGTTGTAGCCGGCCTTCTTGTACATCACGGTGGTGGCTCCGAGATCCCCCGCCGGGCTGTAGTTTTCCTTGACGATGATTGCGCCGTTGGGCATTGTGCCGCCGACGGCATCAAAGGCAGCAGTGTTCATGCGGATGGTGAGCAGCGCCCCGTGAGGGTCCTCGCCTGGGTACTTTTCAGTAGAGTCGGGCCACAGACTCCAGTTTGCCTGGTAGTCAACCTCATCCAGGTAGGCCATGAGGGAAGCGGCGGTAGTGTCGGGCAGTTCCGGCTCATCCGAGCCACAGGCCGCGAGGACGAGGACGACGCTCAAAATCCCCAGTGCAGGCAGCCAGAAGAACTTCCATGGCATGGACATAACACCTCCGATAGATAAAAATTCGGCAAAGTTCGCCGCGCGAAAGTCTATCACAAACTCGGTCAACTATTGCGGCAGGGCCTTTCCAAAGCAGGGCCTTTCGATTATTGTCTGAATCAGGATTTTCAGGATTAAAGGATGAACAGGATTGGAGTTACGCAATTGGAGAGGACGCCCTCACCCTAACCCTCTCCCAGAGGGAGAGGGAATAATCGAAAGGCCCTGCTTTCCAAAGTCCCTCCTTAGTCACCTTGAGCGAAGCGAAGAGTCTCTGTGCTGAGGATAGGATTCTTCGCTTCCCTCAGAATGACAGAAGCCGCTACATAGACTTTGAAAAGGCCCTGCCATTGCGGCCCTGAGCGGAGTATTCGACGGGAAAAGACGCAGGTTTTCCTCAAGTTGCCAATCCGGTTGACACTTTCCGTTGCCCGCTCCTATAATTCCGGCAAGCCGGGCGGTTGCTGGCTATGCTGCGGTGACGTCCGGGGATTAACAAAACGATTTACTGGGCACGTAGGGGAGCTCGGTTGAGCCGGGCTGAGAGGGTGGCCGTATGCCACCGACCCTTGCGAACCTGATCTGGGTAATGCCAGCGTAGGGAATCGGCGAGAGAACGTACATTTTTGCCGCAGGCTGGTATTAGTCGGCGGCTTTTCTTTTTCAGAGACGTACATTCGAGCATCACTCAATCTTGGGAGGATCGCCATGGTTCAAACGGAATACACCAGCCAGTTCCAGGGCAAATCCAACTTCCCGGCCAGCCTGAAGGTATACCGGGAAGGGTCACAGCCGTCCATTCGGGTGCCCTTCCGGCAGGTGACCCTGACTCCAACCACCGGACGGTTCGGGCAGGAAGAGAACGCCCCTCTGTCCATCTATGACACCAGCGGCCCATACAGCGACGCCAGCGCATCCCTGGACCTACGGCAGGGCCTGCCCGCGCTGCGCCGGGAATGGATCATGGCCCGGGGCGACGTGGAGGAGTACGACGGCTACGGCGTGCCCCTGCGGGGCAAGAACGTGGCGCAGCCCTTCCCCGGCCTGACCCGCAAGCCCCTGCGGGCCAAGCCGGGCCAGGCTCCCACCCAGATGCGCTATGCCCGCGAGGGGGTCGTAACTCCCGAAATGGAGTTCATCGGCATCCGCGAGGGGATTGACCCGGATTACGTCCGGCAGGAAGTGGCCCGCGGGCGGGCCATCATTCCCTCCAACATCAACCACCCGGAGAGCGAGCCGATGATTATCGGACGCAACTTCCTGGTGAAGATCAATGCCAACATCGGCAACTCGGCGGTAACTTCCACCATAGAAGAGGAAGTCGAGAAGATGCTGTGGGCCACCCGCTGGGGAGCCGACACGGTGATGGACCTGTCCACCGGGCGCGACATCCACACCACCCGCGAGTGGATCCTGCGCAATTCACCGGTTCCCATCGGCACAGTGCCCATCTACCAGGCGCTGGAGAAGGTGGGGGACAACCCCGAGGAACTGACCTGGGAACTGTACCGCGAGACGCTGATTGAGCAGGCGGAGCAGGGCGTGGACTATTTCACCATCCACGCCGGCGTGCGCCTCCAGTACGTGCCGCTGACGGCCAACCGCATCACCGGCATCGTTTCGCGGGGCGGCTCCATCATGGCCGGCTGGTGCCTGGCCCATCACCAGGAGAACTTCCTCTACACGCACTTCGAGGAAATCTGCGAAATCCTGAAGGCCTACGACATCTCCTTCTCTCTGGGCGACGGCCTGCGCCCCGGCTGCATCGCCGACGCCAACGACGAGGCGCAGTTCGGGGAGCTGGAAACCCTGGGCGAGCTGACCAAGATTGCCTGGGAACACGACGTGCAGGTGATGATCGAAGGGCCGGGCCACGTCCCGATGCACAAGATAAAGGAAAACATGGACAAGCAGTTGGAAGTGTGCCACGAAGCGCCCTTCTACACGCTTGGCCCGCTGGTCACCGACATTGCCCCGGCCTACGACCACATCACTTCGGGAATCGGCGCGGCCATGATCGGAATGTACGGCACGGCGATGCTGTGCTACGTAACGCCCAAGGAACACCTGGGTCTGCCGCACCGGGAGGACGTGAAGCAAGGCGTCATCACCTACAAGATCGCCGCCCACGCCGCTGACGTGGCCAAGGGCCACCCCATGGCCCAGCAGTGGGACGACGCGCTGTCCAAGGCCAGGTTCGAGTTCCGCTGGGAGGACCAGTTCAACCTGGCGCTCGACCCGGACACGGCCCGCGACTACCACGACGAGACTCTGCCGGCCCAGGGCGCCAAGGTAGCCCACTTCTGCTCCATGTGCGGCCCCAAATTCTGCGCCATGAAGATAACCCAGGACGTGCGCGAATACGCCAAGGACCAGGGCGTATCCGTGGAGACGGCCTTCGACAAGGGTATGGAGGAAAAGTCCCGCGAGTTCCGGGAGGCCGGAAGCAGGATATACCAGAAGGCATAAGCTCTGGCTAGGGTGAAGATTCCGAGAAAGGGGCGATGTGAATCGCCCCTTCATTTATGTACTATTATAGAAAAGGTTTTAGCACCGACGGAGGAACCACTAATGGCGATTTACTTTCTGCTAGGAACACTGACGAGTGAAGGTCAGCGGATGCTGCACAGCAACCCTGACCTTGTCTCCGACACGGCGGCTACGCTAGAGGTCGAAGGGGCGAAAATCCTGGGGCAATATGCAGTGCTGGGGCATTACGACTTCATCACCATGGTGCTGGCCGACGAAAACGAGGCGGTGGCGCGGCTGTCGGCGGAGTTCGGCGTTCGCGCCGGGCTGCACTTCGAGACGCTGTCGGCGGTGGCTGTAGGTTTTATGGCCGACAATGATCCATCGGTGGGGCTGTTCGAGGAAACCGAGGCCGGGATCTCAGGAGGAACCGATGGTCCAAGCAGAAACTGACGCGGGCGGCATTCGGCTGAACCTAGCAAGAGAGTTGCTGCAAGCGGCCCGCGATGAATTCGGGCGCGCCGAGGAAGCGAAGGGCGGAGCCGCGGTCATCGGCCTGCGCAACTCCTGCGGCAAGGGGTGGCTCGCTACCGTGGAAGCCATAAACGCTCATTTCCTGAACCAGGGCGTTGCCGTGTCGGAACTGCCAGACAAGGAGCGGGGACGAAGGTTTTTCGTCAGCCGCTATATGAGCCGTGAAATGCGAAGGAACTACAACGACTTGTGGAAGACGTTTCACGTTGACGGCTACTACGGGGGCATCGTCGAGTTCGACGAGATGCCGGAACGGTTTGACGAACTCGAAGAGTTCATCGAAGCCATAGCGTTGCCGGAGGGTTGATGATGCCGCAAAACGCCAGGCCGAGGGCCATGACCATCGCCGGTTCCGATTCCGGGGGCGGGGCTGGCATCCAGGCCGACCTGAAGACCTTTGCCGCGCTGGGCATCTATGGCACTTCGGCGCTCACCGCCATCACCGCGCAGAACACAGTGGCCGTCACCGATGTCCACGAGATTCCGACGGCGACCATCGCGGCGCAGATTGATGCCATACTGACTGACATTGGCGCAGATGCGGTCAAGACCGGGATGCTGTCCAGCAGCGCCATCATCGAGTGCGTCGCGGACTCGCTGCAACGCCATGCCGCGCTGCCGGGAGTGGCGCGGCTGGTGGTGGACCCGGTGATGGTGGCGAAGAGCGGCGACTCGCTGCTGCGCCAGGAAGCGGTGTCTGCGCTGGTCGAGCTGCTCATCCCGCTGGCGGCGGTGGTCACGCCCAACATCCCGGAAGCCGAGACGCTGACCGGCCTGAGCATAACCGGCGACGACGGCATGGCCGAGGCCGCCCGGCGTATCGTCGACATGGGCGCGCGGGCCGTGGTGGTCAAGGGCGGCCACCGCGAAGGCCCGGCCACCGACCTGTATTACGATGGCACAAGCTTCCGGGAGTTCACCGCGCCCCGTTTCGACACCCCCAACACCCACGGCACCGGCTGCACCTTCGCTTCGGCAGTTGCCGCCGGGCTGGCGCAGGGGCTGGACACCGGGGACGCGGTGGAACAGGCCAAGGAGTTCGTCACCGAGGCCATCCGCGCATCTTTCCCCATCGGTGGAGGACACGGGCCGCTGCACCACTTCTGGGCTGCGGAGCGGAGTGGGTAAGGGGTTTGGCCGCCACCCAGTGGGTATAATCAAGGAAAATCAACGCAAAGGCGAACCGTTGTTATGACGACGACAAAGAGAAAGCTGCTGACGGCAGAAGACCTGCTGGAACTTCACAGCAAGGGCGTCAAGGGCGAACTGATTAGAGGAGTATTAGCCGAAACTGTGTCAACCGGAGTAGAGCACGGCAAAATCACGGCCAAATTCACCATCAAAGTAGGAATTTTTGTCGAGCCGCGGAAGCTAGGTACCATCGTAACGTCCGATACAGGGGTGCTTGGCGGACGAAATCCAGACGTCGTCCGTGAGCCAGACGTGGCTTTTACATCAGTTGAGCGAATGCCGCTGGATACCCGCATACGCGGTTATTCGGAAGTGCCGCCCGACCTGGTGATTGAAGTTGCCTCGCCCGGAGATTCAGTCAGGGCCTTGTATGACAAGGCGCATATGTGGCTGGGCCACGGCGTAAGGCTGGTCTGGGTGGCTGACCCGGACACGCGGACAGTGGACGTGTATCGCCAAGACGGACCGATAATAACAATGACCGAGGATGACACGCTTGACGGCGACCCTGTCCTGCCCGGCTTCACCCTTCCGGTGCGAGAGGTGTTCGATTAGTAGTATCTTCGCAGGATTTCACACTCTCACCAACCCTCTCCCCCAAGGTAGAAGGAAGATAGAAAGACTTTAGCAATACGCGGGAGGCGCGGGTATCACATCCGCGCCTCTGCGCTATAATAGTTGTCGTCCTGCTGACACTGCCGGACGAACGCTCCCAACCCCAACCCTTACCCTGGTGGTCATTGCCTTATGTTCAGTCCTGTTTCCAGCCGTGTCAGCTTCCCTGAACTGGACTCCCGGGTTCTGCAACACTGGAAGGAGCGCGACGTCTTCCGCCGCGCCGGAACGGAGCGGGAGGGCGCGCCGCGCTTCATGCTTTACGACGGGCCGCCCACAGCCAACGGCAGCCCCGGCATCCATCACGTCCTGGCCCGCATCTTCAAGGACGTGATGTGCCGCTACAAGACGATGAAGGGCTACCAGGTGCTGCGCAAGGGCGGCTGGGACACCCACGGCCTTCCCGTGGAGCTGGGCATCGAGCAGGAGCTGGGCCTCACCAGCAAGCGCGACATCGAGGAATACGGCATCGAAGAGTTCAACCAGAAGTGCAAGGAAAGCGTCTTCCGCTACGTCCGGGAATGGGAGGAAATGACCGACCGCATCGGCTTCTGGGTGGACATGGACGACCCGTATGTCACGCTGGAAAACGACTACATCGAAACGGGCTGGTGGATTCTCAAGACGCTGTGGGACCGGGGGCTCCTCTACCAGGGGATGCGCGGCACCCCCCACTGCCCGCGCTGCGTGACCAGCCTGAGTTCCCACGAACTGGCCCTGGGCTACCAGGAGGATACGCCCGATCCGTCGGTGTTCGTGAAGTTCCGCGTCGAATCGGCGGGAATGCGCCCATCAATCCCCGAAGCTCTCGACGCGGGCGACACACCGGCATACCTGCTGGCGTGGACCACGACGCCGTGGACCCTGCCCGGCAACACCGCCCTCGCCGTGGACGCGGACGCCGAGTATTCCGTCGTTGAGCTGGAAAACGAAGACGGCTCCGAACGTATCGCATTGGCTTCCGCGCTGGTGGAAAGCAACATCTCCGGCGAACACAGGCTTGTAGGGACGATTCCCGGCAGCGACTTGGTGGGGCTTGGCTACTCGCCGCTGTACTCCCCGGCCAGGTACGGCTCACGCATCAGCCGTTTCGACTCCGGTGTGCTTGCGTCGGCTGACGGCGCGGGCGACTTCGCTCCCAGGGTAGTAGCAGCCGACTTCGTCTCCATGGAAGACGGCACGGGCATCGTCCACATCGCCCCGGCCTTCGGTGACGAGGACCTGGGGCTGGGCCGCGAAAAGGGCCTGAACTTCGTGCAGCCGGTGGACTTGCAGGGCATGGTCACCGGCGACTATCCCTTCGCGGGCAAGTTCGTGAAGGACGCCGACCCGGAAATCATGGACGACCTCAATGAGCGGGGCCTGCTGCACCACCGCGACATCTACCGGCATACCTACCCCTTCTGCTGGCGCTGTGACACGCCGCTGCTGTACTACGCCAAGAGTTCGTGGTACATCCGCACCACAGCGTTGAAGGACGAATTGGTGGACGGCAACAGCCGCATCAACTGGTATCCCGAACATATCCAGGAAGGGCGGTTCGGCGAGTGGCTGCGCAACAACGTGGACTGGGCCATCTCCCGCGAGCGGTATTGGGGGACCCCCATCCCCATTTGGCAATGCGACAGTTGCAGCAACCAGGTCTGCATCGGCGGACGGGAAGAGTTGAAGGAACGGTTGGGACGCCCGGACGCCCTCACCCCAACCCTCTCCCAGGGGGAGAGGGAGATTATTGATGTTGACGGCCTTGACCTGCATCGCCCCTACGTGGACGAAGTGACTTTCCCCTGCGACCAGTGCGACGGCACGATGTCGCGCGTACCTGAGGTGATGGACTGTTGGTTCGACTCCGGGGCGATGCCCTTCGCTCAAGCCCACTACCCCTTCGAGAACTCCGAAATAGAGCGGGAGGGACTGTTCCCCGCCGACTACATCTGCGAGGCCGTGGACCAGACGCGCGGCTGGTTCTACAGCCTGCACGCGCTTTCGACTCTGCTGAAGGGCGAGCCGTCCTACAAGAACGTCATCTGCCTCGGCCTCATCCTGGACGAGCGCGGGCGCAAGATGAGCAAGCGCGTGGGCAATATCGTCGAGCCGTTGCCGCTGCTGGATGAGCACGGGGCCGACGCCCTGCGCTGGTACCTTTTCACCGCGTCACAACCCGGCGAGGCCCGCCGCTTCTCCTCGCGGCTGGTCAACCAGACCTTGCGGCAGGTGCTGCTGACGCTGTGGAATATCTACTCCTTCTTCGTCGGCTACGCGGCCATAGACAAGTTCGACCCGTCGCAGAAGCCCGGAGGCTGGAAGCCGGAGAACGAGCTGGACCGCTGGGTGCTGTCGGAGCTGAACGAGCTGGTGGCCGAAGTTGACCGCTGCATGGAAAACTACGACCCCACCAACGCCGGGCGGCGCATCCAGGAGTTCGTTGACCGGCTGTCCAACTGGTACGTGCGCCGCAGCCGACGCCGGTTCTGGCGCAGCGATGAAGGCGACGCCGACAAGCTGTCGGGCTACGTCACCCTTCACACCTGTCTGGTCACCGTGGCCAAGCTCATGGCCCCGCTAGCCCCGTTTGTGTCCGAGGAGATCTACCAGAACCTGGTCTGCTCCGTTGACCCGGACGCTCCGGACAGCGTTCACCTGGCCGCGTTCCCGGTGGCAGATGCATCACTGGTGGACGAGGGGCTGATGGAGGCCACGCGGCTGGCGATGCGGATTTCGAGCATGGGCCGCGCCGCCCGTTCCAAGTCCGGGCTGAAGGTGCGGCAGCCGCTGGCTTCGGCAGCCATCAGGACGCGCGCGCCATCGGAGCGGGCCTACGTCGAACAGGTGCGTCCCCAGATTCTGGACGAACTGAATATCAAGGACATCGAGCTGCTGGACGAAGAATCCACCCTGTACCGGCAGGCGCAAGAGGAGGCAAGCGGCGAGCCTGAAACCACCGTCACCGTCGGCCATTACACCGCGTCACTGGAAGCGGGCTACATGGTCGCGGTGAACGGCGAAATCACGCCCGCACTGGCCGAGGAAGGACTGGCGCGGGAGTTGGTCCACCGGATACAGGGCCTGCGCCGCGCCGCCAACTTCGAGGTCACCGACCACATCGAGACCTGGTACGACGGCCCGGACGAACTGGCCGGCGTGATGCGGGGCAATTTCTCCGCCTACATCCGCGAGGAAACCCTGAGCGACCTGCTGGAAGCCGGCGTTCCGCCGGAAGGCGCAAAGTCCGAGACCGCCAAGGTCGAAGGCCAGGAAATCACGCTCGCCGTCCGCCGTGTTTAACCCGCAGGAATCCCCTCTCCCTCTGGGAGAGGGTTAGGGTGAGGGCGTCTCTTTGCCTGAACTTCCCGAAGTCGAAAGCGTGCGGCGGAGCCTGCTGCGGTCGGGATTGGCCGGACGAACTATAACCCGCGCCGACATCGGCTGGGCCAACAGCGTCAAGCACCCGTCGGCGGCGGAACTGGCGTCGTCCGTGGCGGGCCGGACGGTGGAGGACATAGGGCGGCGAGCCAAGTACCTTCTCTTTCCATTGGCAGGCCAACCTGGCGCTACGTTCGTCGCTCACCTTGGCATGACCGGCAACCTGGTGGTGCAGCCCGGCGAGCAACCGCCTCATCCCATGACACGCCACGCCTTCGCGCTGGACGATGGACGCGAGTTGCGGTTCGTTGACGGGCGCAAGTTCGGCAAGCTGTGGCTGGCCGAAGACCTGACCACGATTCTGCCGCCATTAGGCCCGGAACCGCTGGGCGACGAATTCACCACAGAGTGGCTGGCAGGGTCGTTCGCCAAGCGCAACGCCCCGGTGAAGGCGTTGCTGCTGGAACAGTCCATCGCGGCGGGCGTGGGCAACATCTACGCCGACGAAGCGCTGTTCCTGTCGGGCATCCGCCCAGACCGCCCGGCGTCGGGGCTGTCGGCGGATGAGGTGGCGCGGCTGCGGCAGGGGATCATAGACTGCATCAACGCAGGCTTCGCGGTATACGACCGCGTTCGCGACCTCCGCTGGCCTGAACCGCCGGAGCCGATGGGAACGTGGAGCCATCCCCGCGACGCCAGGACACCCTGCCCCAACTGCGGCGGCGCGATGACGTCCATGCGGATTCGGGCGCGAGGGACGTGGTATTGCGCGGCGTGCCAGGTTTAGCGCGGGCGGGTAGCACTATCGTCCAAATATGTCGGAGTGAGTGCCAGTACGCTCAAGATATATGACTTCATCGTACTGAATCCATACTAACAACCAATTGGGCTCGATGTGGCATTCCCATCGGCCTGCCCAATTCCCAGTCAACCGATGTAGCCGGTTGCTCGGGTCCAAGTCCTGCCCCGCCAGCAAACGGTCTACAACTACCTGCATCTTCTCTATGTCCCTGCCGCGCCGTCTTAAACGCCTGATGTCTCTTCGGAACTGCGTCGATGTTTGGAGGTCCATAGGTTAGTCAAGGGTTGCCAGAAACTCACCGAACGACGAATACTTGGGCTGACCCTCTCTGTCTTTCCCTTCCTCCATTGCCGCTATGGTTTCGGCGTTGGGGATGTGCGGCGAGAATGGGTCGCTGCAATAACCCCCGGCCACCCGCTCGTAAAGCAGCGTGATTGCCTCATCCACCGTCATTCCCCATTCCGAAAATCGGGCCTCGGCCTGCTTTTTCAATTCCGGTTCAACTTGGGCGCGGACTATCGCCTTTTTAGGCATCTAACGCCTCCACAGGAAAATCTCCGTGCTCTCTGTGGTGAATTATCTAAAGCGCCGTCCCGTAAATGTGCGTCGGCACAACGATGATGGCGGAGCGGCGGTCAGTGACCATGGCGGCGTCGTACTCCTCCCAGTTGGAGTGCTCCTCGCCGGCCGCGGCGCGGTAAACGTCCCGCAGCGCCAGGCGAAGCTCATCGGCGTCGGTGTTGTTGGCCGAGATGATTCGGGCCTGCCCTTCCAGCACCACGAAGGGCCGCCACTCCTCGGCGGAGACCAGCAGTGTGCAGTTGGGGTTACGGCGCAGGATGTGCAGCTTGGCGCGGGTCTCGGTGACGGTGAAGGCCACGCCGTCCTGGTAGGCGCCGCAGGTGATGATACTCATCTGGGCTGCGCCGTTGCGCCGGAAGGCGGTCAGCACTCCCCGGTGGTTGTTGGTGCAGAACTCGCGCACGTTGTCGGGCAGCATATCTTCCTCACTGTTCCGGTAATGTTGCAATTCAGGTGGTTCGGTTATTGGAGCAGCCGTTGAAGCTGAGATTTTGGGCGCGGCCCCCCCCCCCCACCCCACCCCGCGCCCGGGGGGTGATTTGTTGATGAGGACGGAGAGGGGAGG
>VXOI01000260.1 GCA_009840175.1 Chloroflexota bacterium
CCCGGAACTGGTGGGGCTAACATAGAGGGTGGTACAACTACAGGGGGCAGGTCACGCGGTGAATCGCAAATTCGCTGGTTAACATTAGCTCGTAGAAACTCAATTCGTTAAAGTCCATCCGGATAATCCTTCTTGGTAACGCCTACCAATGGTTGAGGTTGGGGATGTTTGGCAATCAGTTTAGACTCGCTGCTGTGCGCGGGTACTAAGATGCTCTCCTAGTGGGCTATTCGTCCGGCTGACGTAAGCCACCCCGCCATGATCTTTGATAGTTGGGGAGACAAAGCGAGGCGATGACAGCCGCGGGCTGCGTGGCCGGGTGAATCTATTGGTGTCATTCTTTATTCATGGGGTGAGCCGGATTGTTGGGACTATAGTATATGGTGTCAATCCCTGCATAGACCGCGTTTAATCTCTTATACCTGAAATGCCACCCCCGGAAGAGCTTGTTGAACTGCCCCTTGCTGTTGGCGGGTCCGTCCTGGCCTGTTGAAAGATGGGATAAGAGAGCCTCTATGCAATGAATCCGCTGGTCACGGGGCAAACTATTCAAGAATCTCCTGGCCGCTCCACTTAAGACAGCATCACCCAAGGTCATGGTCGATGATTCCGCGAAGGGAGGCTTCATAGGGGCCTATATCGCCCGCCTCGTTGTAAGCGTCCAGGGCGTGGTCGAGACTCCAGCGGGCCAGCACTCTCACGTTCTCCGTTTTTCCTACGCCCGCGTCTATGTGATACAGCGCGCCCATCAAGCAGAGCTCTATGTCGGCGAATTTGTCCACGATGTAGTCCCATGAATCCTGCGGCCAGCCTTCGCTGTGAGCTATCGTGGTGTCCCTTACGATTCTCTTCAGCTTTACCGACTCCGCTAACATTTGCACTGCCTTGCTGCCCAGTGATTCCTGCGAGTCGAGGATCATGCGTGTGATCTGTTCGTGCACCGCATCTTCAAACGAAGCTACCTCTTCGATGCCGGAGCCTGTGTTCGCGGCTTCCCTCTCGATTATGGCGACCATCTCTGCCCGCCAGCTGTGATATTGCGTGCGACCACTAGAGAAGGCTGACTCAATGTCATCGTTTGTGAGTATAGGCGTGAGAACGTCGCGCTTTATGACATCCACTTGGGACAAGCCGGGCTCTTGAAAGGAATTGCTTCCTTGCCTCGGCGTTTCATGGAAGTCAGGAGGAAGGCCCTCACCCCAGGATACGCCAGCAAAGTAATCCGCTCCGATAGTGATCAACTCTGCTTCTATTATCGGTGGCACCTCGCTCCTCCTCTGCCACATTTTGTATCCTAGCATCGGACATTTGGCGTTCCCAGGAGGCTGACACGCGGGCAACGTGTTTGCTGAAATCAGTGTACTCTAATTCACAGTGGCGTCAACGCTTAATCTCTGGGCTATTCTTCTCCGCCCCATCGTATCTCTTTATAGTCTGAGTTGGGGCCAGCGCGGTTGTAGGCCGCGTAGGCCCCGGTCGCCAACTCACCCCATCCCCAGAAAGATTGAAGTGAAGGAGGCAATGCCAGTGCGCCCGATCCCCATCAAGAAATCTGAACGCAGGAGGCCGATGTGGGTGCAATCGAGATTTCCGTAATTCTCATCATGGCTGCCCTCGTCCTTGCCAGCCCGGTGATTGCGGCGTTTACTAGCCAGGACGGTGTTGACCTGGACACCCTGTATGTTCGCACCAGAAGGCGGCTGTTCGGCACTATTATGTTGCCTGGTTCGGTGTTGATGTCTATTGCCTTGCCGGGCGCGGAACCGAGCCGCACAGGGTGCCCACGTAAGTCGGCAGGACGCCCCCGGAAACAGCCCGGAGGCAGGTTTCCCGTGGCGCGGGTATAATAGGGGTTGACAATACACTGCAAGCCCGGACCCCCTTGCTTATAAGGAATCCTGCATCGGAGTGCCCGTATCATGGTGGAATTTCTCGCCCACGTTGGCATGGTCGTTGGCCTCACCGGATTCTTCAGTGGAGACTCTGCTGGCTGGATTGCCGGACTTTGGTCAGTTGCTGCTCTAGGAGCTTATTTCGTGATTCCAATCTTCTCAGCCGGATTCTGAGAACTCCCATCCAGGCCAAAAGCAGGGCCGCGCCGCAGGCCATCCCCAGTATGCCCGCACGGGAAATTTCTATTACAACGGTCTCGCCCACGTCAGCCGCCGCCGCCCGGGATGCCTTCTAAGGCCGTGCCGGTGCGGTTCTCGCGGGATGGTGCGGTTCTCGCGGGGCGATGCGCGGTTCCACCCCCTGGGAAAACCCATCGCCGCCCGTACCCGGCGGTATATAGACCCCTGTGATAGGGATGGTCCAGCGCCATTCCTCGGGGCGACTCAGGCATCGCCACCTGCTGACCGCGCTCAGCGCATTCCTGTAGCCCCGCTGCCGAATGATAGCCCGCATCGGCCAGGGTCAATGGCGTCCTGACTCTCGTCATCTCCTCCGCCTCTTGGAGCATCGGGATCAGCCTGGCGTAATCTGCCGGTTCATCCACCACTTGCACGGCCGTGACCAGCAGACCAGTCGTTTCCTGGTCTGTCTTTACAGGTGAAACCATGGCCTGGGCGTTGTAGGCCGGCAGGAAGCCCTGCTTCATTTTCATGAGCCGGGCGTCCCGGTCCGTCAGGTTGATGTTCTTGCGGCCCTTCAGGTCCTCCAGTTCATCCATCGCCCGGCGCACCCGGTCTCGCAGGGTCCTCTTGTCGGCCAATTCCTCGGGGAGATGCACCGGGACCCTCTCGGTTTCCCCTTCATTCTGATCCTCCAGTTCGGCAATGGCCCGGTCCAGACGCTCCAGCAGCTTGGCCAGTCCCTGGGCATCGCAACTGCGTTTGGACGATGCGTTGGCTGTCACCCTGATGCCGTCCACTGCCCGTACTGCCAAATCCACCAACTCCATGGCCATTGCCGTTCCCACCGTTCGCCTGAGGAGACCTCTCATTGCCTGGCGATGGTCCTTGTAGAACCGCCACAGGGTGTTGTGGTCTGGCTGCTGCCAGCCGGTCAGCCACAGAAAGGGTATCTGGTCCCGGCAGGCCGCCTCCAGCTTGCGGCTGGAGTGTATTCCGGTCACGAAGCCGAACAGTCAGACGCTCAGCAGTGCCCGGGGATGATAGGCCGGCGCTCCCAGCGGGTTGCCTTCCATCTCCACGCCCAGTTCCGCCCAGTCTTCGCGGTCCAGGGCGTCAACGAACTCGGCCACGAAACGGGCGGGATGATCCAGAGGCAACAGCTCATCAAGGGACGGCGGCAATAGCCAGGCCTGCTCACAGCTCACGTCTCGAAGCGGCACCTGCTCGGCTCCTCTCCCAGCGTCTCACCATAGTGTACACGCCATCTTGCATGCCGACTTTTGAGACAGGCTGTTTGGTTTAGGATCCTGTTCCGGGAGGGTCGTTGAAGATGCCGAGGCCGGAAAAAGTATGAATTATGCGACTCCAATTCAGGAGACCAACAAGGCGGGGGGTCAAACCCAATGCCCGCAATCTTTTCACAAAGGCTCAATTCCAAGCGATTCGGGCGGATGATCATCGAAAACATCCGGGAGAACATCCTCACCGAGAACAACATCCGGGCACTGGTGAAAGCTGGTCAACGAGGAACTGGACAGCGTGATCAGAGAGCAGCGGGAGAAGGTGGGGGCCATTGACGAGGAGCTGAACGAGATTCGGCGTCGGCTTGACCGGCTGTGGGTAGCGGTGGAAACCACCGAGCTGGAGAATCCGCAGCTGTTCCCAGGAGTAGTTCCAAGGTGTCGGTGTCTTCGGATAGGTCGCCGGCGAGGGCGGCCAAGAATCCTCCATCGCCAAGGCCTAAAAGGGGGAGCCCTTCCCGGATCGGGCCACCCCTTCTGCTCTATCCCCCTACAGACTGATCTAGATTGAATCTTGGCCGGGCCTTGGCTCCGGCTGTTGCGACTCTAGACCAGCACCGGTGTATCGGTTTTCTGGTAAACCTGAATTCGCCCGCTGGTATTCTCAAGCACGGCGATGCGGCTCTGATCGTCCACCTTCACCGCGCATGGGTCGGAAAATCCTTTCTCGAAAGCACCTTGGTCCCAGCTAAAGGCTATGGCACGCTGCTGGATCATGTCTGGGTTGGACAGCAGTTTGTCTTTGCCCCACTGGGATAGCTGGTGCTCCCCGAGGAGGACGGTGATGAGCCGTCCGTCCGGGTTCAATACCTGGACGCGGTCATTCAGCCAATCGAGCACATAGATGAGGCCGTCCCTATCCACTGCTACACTGTTGGGACGGTTAAACTCGCCAACCCCCGTCCCCGACGACCCGAAGCTGGCTTGCCATTGCCCACCTGGCGTGAATACCTGGATCCGGTCATTGCGCCAGTCGGCTACAAACACGAGTCCGTTCTTGTCCAGGGTGATGCCCCAGGGCATGTTCAACTGCCCCGGCTCGCTGCCGAAAGAGCCGAACGAGCCGAGGTGCTTTCCGTCCAGGGTGAACCTCTGCACCCGATGGTTTCGGCTGTCGGTGAGGTATAGGGTACCTTCCCCATCGATGGCCAAACCCGCGGGCTGATCCAATTCTCCGTTGGCAGAACCGGCCTTGCCCCATTTGCGGATAAAATCGCCATCCCTGTTGTAGACGGTAATTCGGTTCAGAAACTCATCAGCGACATAGACATTCCCATCGCCATCCAGGGCGATGGCCGTAGGCCAGATGAACTGGCCATCGCCCTCGCCGTAGGCGCCAAACTCGCTAATGAAGTTCTCGTCGATCGTAGCCATTGATACACGAACGCCGTCGGGCCGATCTTCGCGGGACCGGTTCAACACATACACTACGTCGTCGGCGCCCAAGGCCATGTCCACCGGGTTGCGGAACCCTGTGCCGCCGAACTCGTTACGGCCCAGAGAGTGGCTATACTGGAAACTCCAATCTTTGAGCCCAAAGAAATGGGTGCTCATCGCTCTTGCCTCGTCATTAACTGGTTGGCGGGGTTTATGTCACCTAGTGCCAGGCTGCAATGCCCCCGCCACAAGGACAGCCTGCGTGTCGTAATAAGCCTTTGCTGGACCGGCTTACAGGAACGGGATCTTCTCGAAGTTACCACCAACCACGGGGACCGGGTCCTGACCGAACCAGTCTTCCACGATGGTGGCATAGACCTGCCGGAAGTCCATGGTGGGCGCCAGGTTGCCGCCCTCAATATGGTCACTGCGCTCCATGGATGGGTATACCCCGTAAATGCCGCCCTTGACCGTTTCGCCAACGGCGAAGGCCACACTGGCTGCGCCGTGGTCGGTGCCGGACCCGTTGTCGAAGACACGACGGCCGAACTCGGAGAACAGGAACAGCAGCGTGTTCTCGGCCTTGCCGTGTTCTCGCAGGTCGGCGAAGAAAGTCTCAACGCTATCGGACACGTCGCTCCACAGAGCGGAGTGGGCCGTGGCCTCGGCGGCGTGGGTGTCGAAACCGTTGTATGGTGAGGTGGTGAAAAGCACCCGGGTGCCGAATTCGGCCAGGTGGGTCTGGGCGATGTTCTTCATGTACTGACCCACCACGGTGCCGGAATATTCCACATTGGATGTATACGTATGCGGCGCGGTGGCCAGGATGTCGGCCCCTTTGAGAGCGTCGATGCCGGTGCTGCGGATGTAGTCCATCGCATAGCCCGTGCCGATGGCCGGGGCATACATCTGACCGAAGACATCCAGGGCGTCGTTTCGCTGGTCACCCTGAATTCCGGACAGCAGACCGTAGGTCTCCAGGTTGCCCACCGAAGCCACGGGGACGCCCTCTTTGGCCAAGGCCCGGGGCAGGCCCCGTCCGAAGTTGACGCCGGTCAGCACGTTTTCCTTGTTAGGGTCCAGGTCTGCGATAACCTTACCCAGCCAACCCTCGGTACCGATCGTGTCCGGCTCGCAGGTGTGCCATATGTCCATAGATCGGAAGTGGGAGTAGCTGGGGTTGGGATAGCCGATGCCCAGGAAGACAGCCAGCTTGCCCTCGTCCCAGAACCTCTTCAACGGACCCATACTGGGGTTCAGGCCTACTTCATCATTCAGCTTGAGAACCTGGTCTTCAGGGACGGAAAGAGAAGGTCGGAAGTCCCGATACAGCGGGTTAGCGTAAGGGATCACCGTGTGGATGCCGTCATTACCTCCCGATAGGGACAGCACTGCCAGCACCGGATCATTTTGAGTGGAAACCATGCTATATCCTCCTCTAGGAAAATTCTGCGCGCGAATTTAGCCGAACTGGAATTCTGAAGTCGAGGCGATCATTTGGAACATCTCACCGGCGCGGCCTGTGAACTCGGCCCGCTCTGCCTCGGTGCCATGGCGCAGATCACCACCTCGCTGGGCGTGGGCGACCAACGCCTGCCGGGTGTCATCGGTGAGGTTCAGCGTGCCGACCAAGTCGATACTCCCTTCAACGAATTCCGCTGGGGAGAGGCTCTCGCCCCGGGCCATGAGGTGATTGACCAGGGACTGCACGCCGGGAAGGTCAGTCTGGCCCAGGTACTCGGAAGCGAAGTTAATGCGCTCCACCAGGGTGCCGCTGTCAATCCACTCGTGGCCGGTATGCCAGCCTTCCACCGTGGGCGGGTCCATCAGGTTCATGCCCATGTAGGTGCACTCTTGGGCTATATCCCAGAGCCCTGGCTTGATATCCCGGTGATCGCCTACCAAGCGCAAGGTGCCGGCCACCATTTCCGCTGGGTTCCTGACCTTGGCGAAGCGAACGTCTTCCGACTTGAAAAAGTCCGAGGTGAACAAGGCCTGTAACATGGCCCTGATGTTGTAGCCGGAGTCGAAGTAGGCCTTCTCCAGGACCCTGATGGCTTCCATATCCCGCGGCGGGGTCAGGCGCCAGGCCGGGACCGGCGGCTCGTCTGCGACGAAGAAATCGTACATGTGCCGGGCGATGAACCGGGCGGCGCCGGGTTGCTTGCAGATGATGTCGATGATGTCCTCGCCGTTCCAGCGGCCAGTCTCGCCCAGGAAGGTCTTCTCGCTATCGTCGTGGTCGGCCGGGTCGAAGCGAAACTGCCACGGGCTGCGGCCGTAAGGGAAGGGCGGGTAGGCCGGGGCGATGTTCCAGCCCGTGAAAGCCAAGGCACAGGCTTTGACGTCATCCTCACTGTAATTGAACTGTTCGTCCATGCCCACGCCCAGTGAGAACAACTCCAGGAGCTCCCGCCCGTAGTTCTCGTTGACTGCGGTCTTGTGGCTTTCGGAGTTGTCGAGGTAGTAGATCATACCCGGGTTCTTGGAGAGATCGAGGAGCAGGTCTCGGAAGCTGCCCATGCCCTTCTCCCGGAACAAATTGATCATCCTGTGCATCTCAGCGCCGCTATCTATCTTGGTGTTGCCTGCACAGAGAATGGTGTGCCAAAAGAGGGCCACCTTTTCCTGGAGTTGGCGCGGATCATTAATCATCCGGTAGACCCACTGCTGGTCCCTCGCCTGGTTGGACTCACGAAAACTTTGGTTATATCGGAGCATCAGGTCTTCTTCAACACCGGGCTGTGTCTCCGGGTTGAGTAGCTCTTCCACAGTGGCCTCATAGCCCTTGGCTACATAAGCCTCCAAGTCATCACGGCTCGCCCCAAAACCGGCGCGCCGCAACAGGTGGGCCATTAGAGCAATATCTCGGTCGGCCATTTTGTTCCTCCTTACCCCAACTTGTGCTGATGTTAAGCAGGTGGCATCTTTGCCAGTAATTACCGGATGAATTGTTCCTGAACCAGTAATTACTAGATGAATTGTTCCTGAACAATGTATTTTCCTGGATACTGAGAACTATAAAACGGCATCCTGAACGCGTCAATACACTCAAATGCTCCATCTCATGAGCATAATAGCCGAGAATCGCCTGTCTCTCAGCCCTTCCCCATCCTTGGGCCAGCTGATATGCGCTGGACGACACCTTGTTCAAGAGACAACCGGCCATGGCTTCGCACGTCATCTTGAGCTCCTTCCTACAGGAGGGGACCTTCCCGGAGCGGAAGGCCCTGATCCGCAACTTCGTGCAGGGCATCGAGATCGTGGAGGACGAGGCGGTTCTGACGTATACCATCCCCATGCCCCAGGACGGGGTGACGTCGGAATCGGCTTCGGTTCTTGATTTCGTCCAGTCCGGCCCACCAAATCAGGCTATGGTTGACCGTAGACAGTACCGCTGCTACACCACGGTCGTTTCATCTCAAAAACATTTGAAGATGCGGCCATCGTCAAAAGTGAATCCCAGTGCCGGCAACTACGCTCTGGTTCCTTCAAGGGATCTCATCGGCGACCAATTCGGTAAATTTCTCTGGCCAAATTGACTCGTCGTCCCGATAACCTGCGGTGATAGAGGAGCCTGAGGGTTAATATGTGACAGACTCGTTTTGTTAGGACTAATCGACAATCGATGGAAATTTGCTTGTAGTAGCTGGGCCGGAAAATGATGCGAGGAGGTAGAGTGTAACCCTCTCAGGTTTGTGTGGTGGAGGTTGTGTTGTGGAGAGTTATGAATTGAGCAACTCCCAATGGGACCGGATAGAGGGCTTTTTGCCGGGCCGTCAGGGGTGGGTAGGCGTTACGGCCAAAGACAACCGCAACTTCGTTAATGGCGTGCTCTGGGTCCTGCGCAGTGGCGCCCAGTGGAAGGACCTGCCGGCACGATTCGGCAACTGGAAGAGCGTGCACAAGCGTTTCACCCGCTGGGCCAGGTCCGGAATCTGGCAGAGGATATTCCAGGTGCTGTTGGATGACCCGGACAACCGCCACGTGATGATCGACTCCACCATAGTCCGGGCGCATCAGCAATCGGCCTGTGGCAAAGGGGGGGCCAAGGTGAGGCTCTGGGCCGCTCCCGCGGTGGACTGACCACCAAGATACACATGGTGTGCGACGCCCAGGGCCAGCCAATGCGATTCGCTCTCACCGGCGGGCAGGCAGCGGACGGTCCTCAGGCGGTACCCCTGCTGACGGGTATCGAGACCGGGGCGGTGCTGGCAGACAAGGGATATGAGAGCAACAGGATACTGGCATTCATCCGGTCCGGTGGCGCCATGGCAGTTATACCTCCCAAGGCCAATCGAAAGGAGCCCTGGGAGTACGACCGGGAACTGTACCGGCAGCGAAATCTCATTGAACGGGCATTCAACAAGCTGAAGCACTGGCGCCGGGTCGCCACGAGGTATGACCGCAGGAGCATCTATTTTCTATCGGTGCTCTATCTCGTCTCCGCAGTGATCTGGGGCTAACAAATGTCGATTCTGCCTAGTTCGCGACAGAGCAATCCAACGGCACGGTAGAAAGGGTTTACAAGGGGAAACCGCGGGAGAAGCTGCGACATGTTCGCCACTTCATGCCAGGTTGGCCCATCGACTCCCAGTTCTTGGATTCCCTTGTTCGTAACGATCAGGTGATGAGGCGCATATTGTATCGACCTGTCTTGAAAAACCCTGGCGAGACGTCCGGCTTCCAGCAATTTCCTGACCGCCTTATTCACCTCGTTTGTCTGTAGGTCGGTCACCGGTGGAATGTGCTCAGCCTTCGACCAGACCAGTTGGTATACAGTCCCCAGTACGCTCGTTTCCTGCTCAGTCAACCCGTCGGGCTCGACGGGCACATGGTGCATCATATGCCACCTCAGGCTCCTGAAATTTACAAGGTTCCTTCCTCTGAGGCGCCAGCAGATGGCGCCTGAGAGGAAACGTACTTGCCGGCGGATATGTCGGGGATGCCCCCGATTCTCAAGTCAGTGCAAACCTGTGCCAAAAGCTTTTTCCCTTGATTTCGGCGTGAAATCGCTCTGTAGATATTCCCCGCAGGGTTCCCAAAGCGGGCCCAGCTTTGGCTATGTGCTCTCGAGTGGCAATCCCGCCGGATATTCCATCGCTTCATTTCCTTCGGGCTCCAAAGCTGAATGTGTGCTCTCGGATGCCCCTATTTTCCGGTTTTCCCGTTGAGGGGGTACTACAGGGGGGTTACTACAGCAATTCATAGGGAATTCCCCTTGGATGTGTGCTGTCGGGCTGAACGGGTCGGATCGACCGGAAACCGTCTTGAACATGATCGTAGAGATGCATGTCTGGAGTTTGTCCAGCAGGAAACGCCGGCCTGCTCAACGTGGGGTCGCCCGGGACGTGAACCTCCCGCTCGACGAAGTCGCCCAAGACGCGGAGGGATACCCGTGAGCGCGATGTTGTTGTGCTGGTACGTGCTGGCTATAGGGGTCATTGTGGGTTACCACTCCTGGTAGTATTCGTCCACCTCCGTCCGGTTCACATTGATCACCCAGGCGGCGTTCCCAGGATCTCCCTCATGGAGTCTGCAGATATATTGTCGCTTCCCGCAGTCGTGAGAGGCGGCACAATTATGTCCAGCCTGCTGCCTGCGGCAGACGCTGCGCGGAAGAGCTGCCGGGCCGGAGCACGCCTCCTGCCAGGATTTACCTTCGCGAGCACAATCACATGCGGCCACCAGCGCCCGTAGGCAGCCTCTGCGGTGGTGATGGTGACCCGGTCGTCTGGTTCGGCGAACCCGCCACCGAGCAGTGGGCTGCCGATGGGGTGCAACCCCGGCGAGAACCGGTCCAGGAACGTGCGCAGTGTTGGGGCTACTTCCTGTCCGCGGAGAACACGGTGGCGGTCTCCCAGCAGGAGGAGTTGTCCGACCTGCGCTTCATCCCGAGGCGTCGGAGGGTCAGGCCTCAGCTCGGCCACTATCCGGGTGGCGGCCTCCACAAAGTCCCTCAATGTCCCGGGTGCCGCGGCCTCCCCGGCTATCCGTTCCAGTTCAGCGTGCAGGTTGAGGAGTGGAGTCAGGATGCGATTGAGTCTGTGCCGGCTGTCAATGGGCTGAATAAGGTGCCGGGCCGCTGATATAAGGTCCAGGTTCCGCTCCCTCGAGAGCTGGGTAACCTGCGCAAATTCGTCCTTTTTGAGTGAGGCGCGGCCGGGTGCCAGTCCCATGGAGACCACACCCGTGAAGGCCGCATGATCGAACGGATTGACCAAAAGGCGCAGGGCGCTTATGACCTGACGGACCCAGGGGACCGGTGCTGCTGAACCGTCGATGGACAGAAGTCTGGAGGACTTGGTCAGCGCAAGCTCAATCGAGGGCGGCACGTCCCTTGCCCAGAAAGCTGCTGCCAATGGAGCCGCCTGTCCGGCGTCCAGGCAGATAACGGCCATCTCGCTGTAAGCGCCACCGTTGTCCAACGAAAGCTCGACCAGCCGGATGACGTTTGCCGTCTCCAAGTTGCGGCGCCCGGAAAGGACGTAGAGCCTTACCGCCGGCACCCGCTCAGCCTGCCCCACAAATCCCGGGTAGGGTCTCGGGGCTTCCGGCCTGCCGTGGAGAGCGATCCGTTCCACCGCGTGGGTTACCGACTGGGGTGGAACGGCGGGAGGCCATTAACCGGTATTCCGGTGCCCTTAGGTAGGTCCCCCGGAAGGTCTCCAGGGGCCTGAAGGCCTGCTGTAGAGCAGCAGGCTGCCCCGGGTCGACGGCGACCGACAGTGACTGCTGCCTGCCGCAGAGCGCGTCGAGCAGCCAGAACGCAGCTTCGGGTATGTCTTGAAAGTCATCGATGAGGAAATGGGGGCGCTGTCGCGCGGCGTAGTCGTGTCTGTCCGCGTTGAGTCTGTCAACGATCCTCCTTGCCTCAGCCAGCAGGTCGTAGCGGTCGCAGGCCTGCTGTTGGTTCCGTTCCTGGTCATATGCGTTGTGGAGTTGGCGCCACCCTTCCACAGGGATCGGCGGGGCTGGGTTGACCGGGGGCAGGAGTTTCACTTCACCTTGCCAGTGGAAGAAGCGTCGGGCAGTGCCCCTTCCCGGCTCGTATGGGATGCCATAGACCTGAGGCAATGTGCGCTCCAGTTCATGTATCGCGGCGATGGCGTCGTCATCGGTCCACACGGTGGATGGCCCGGCATCATGATCTCTGAGCAGGCGGTGGGCGTATTGGTATGGAGTCCCGACAAATATCTGTGTGCCGAGCTGCACCGCGCGCTGTAGCTGGTCGATGTCCCCCTCCTCTCGCTCCAGAAGGGGGCGCCGTTGCCGGAAACGCTGGGGAATTTCCTCCAATTCAGCCTTGAGATGAGGGACCAGGTGGTCGTGGGGTGTCAGAAGCGCCACGTCATCAGGCCGCACTCCGAGCAACATCAGCTGGATCGCCCTGGCGACCACAGAGCGGGTTTTGCCGACACCCGGCCCACCGGAAAGCATGACTGGTCCCACGTCAGCCTCCACAAACCGGGACTGAAATGCGTCTAACCGCATTAAGGTCCTGAGCATAGGCGCCTCCTGAATTGTTGATTTCCCTCCTTCATATTGGTATCGGCCACCGGATTGTTTGCCCTTCTGCGTAAGTTTGTCCGTATGGGAATGGGCTCTGGAGCCTATGCGCTGTGTGGCGCGCCTGATGTGTCCGGTTGGCCCGGTCGTCTGATCCATGCAACGACATCGGCACGGAATCGAGTAGTTGCCATGACGTGGTGGCCCGCCGGTACTGCAGCCTGCTCATTGAGCCCAAGCAATGGGTTGGCGGACCGGTTCCAAAGGCCCTGATGATATCTGCATGGATGGCGAACGTGTTTTCCGGGAGGTTCCTTCCCCAGTTCTTGGTGCCATGAAAGAAATCACGAACCACACACAGGCTGATGGCGTAGATTCCGATGACCGGAATTGCGAGACAACTGACGGCCTGTGGGTCTAGTCAATGGCAAATGTGGCAAGGCTGGAATCCTGAGATGCCCTCGCGGCCCTCGCCATCAACAGGGTTGTTCACGCCGCGGGCGGAGTCACGCTGCGCGAATCTATCCTGAGTCTCGTACGTCAGGGAACACCCGCCACAGTGGCTTATTGCCAACAACACGAGGAAGAACTGTTCCGGCGCTTCTCGGTGAGGTGGAGGTCCATCCCCGCATCTCGCCGTTGCGGATATCGGTGAGTACACCGCTGTTGTGGATTTCGCGGTCAACGGGATGAGCCGCGGAGCCATGCGCGGAGTCTTTCCTTCGCCGTTAAGGCGGCGCTTGCCTCAGGATGGTGCTGTCGCTCTTCCTGGGCCACACCCATTTTTCCAGCGCCAAATGCCGGAACTCTATTCTCCATTGGCCTTCCGGAACCCGGGAAACCATTCTTGGGACCGTTAAGGCAAATCCACTTGGGCGGGGCGGGTACCATGAACCTGGGAGTCTTCAACGAATACCAAGACCGGGGCTTACAAGGAGTGTCTATGGCCGCATTGATGGAAAATTACGACTTGGCATCGACAGTGGAGTGGCTCATTGGCCTGCACGGTTACGGCACCGTTCGCGGAATTCTGGGAGATTGCTTCGACGGACTGCGGTCGGGCCGAACAGATTGGGACGAGGTGGATCCAGAGGTGAGGGAAGCGCTGTCCCAGATGATTGAGGGAGCGATATTGGCGGGCATGGAACCACCGCCTCAAGCACGGCGAACTGAAGAGCCTCCAGAGGAACCGGAGCCTACGTAATATGTGGTGCCGCAGGATTTGGCGAGCCAGCCAAGGGAATTCGCGGGGAATCGCACCGTGCCGCCCACGGTGCGGGAGGCGCCCATGAACGCCAAGCCCTCTGGCAGGCGTCTGGGTGGGGCGGACCGGCCGCTAATTACAGAATGCTTGTGCCTCCATTCCCTTCGGATCGGTCTGGAGGAGCAGTTGCGACTGGGGGTGGGGAAAAAAGACTCGACTCCTTTTATTTGGCGAAAGCCAAGGTGAATCTGCTTCTGGAGCGAAAATTCGGGGTGTCGCGACAGGGAAATTTTCCTCTTTCCCGCAAGTCGAGTATCGAAGTCAGCCACCGGGGGATCAAGTTGAGAGAGGAGGCAGACCGTCGAATGGGTGAGGGAATTTGGGGACCAGTGAGGAAGTTCTGGGCCGGATGCTGCGGGTGGATGAGCACGGAGGTGGTAATCAGGCTGGTGGCCGAAAAGAAGTCGATACAGATCTCCGAAGAACTCGTGCAGGAAATCCTCAGTCAGGGTCGCGACTGCTGCGAATTGGACTGATACTGATGACCAGAGCCATTGATTCCGTGATTTGCACGGTAATTGGTATTTCTATGAGTATTCTGGGAGGGTCAGGCAAGGCCGCCGTGCGTGGAGAATTGATTTCATTCCTTTCCGCACCCCGTAGCTATAGTGGGCTGATTCGCGTTCTCGTAATTCGTAACCCGTCATCGTGAGCTGGTACTTGTAGTTGTACAGCCGGTCGAGGTCACTGTTTCCAAGGCTGTGGGCTGGGACACCCCTGAAAGGCTCTCAAGCAAGTTGTTGCCCTCGACTTGGCCGTGAATGTGAAGAGGCCCTCGGGGTGGAGTGAGTCTGCCACGTCGGTGTTAACGCCGACGAGGATTTTAGCGAAATCGCCGATGGTGATATGACCCACAGGTTCCTGCTCTCCCTGCCAACATTACCTGCACCTTGCCTTGATACGCCGCCGCGGCCATGTATTTCTCTGTGCCATCTTCTGGCATCAGGAAGATGCCAGCCAGGGGCCTTCAGAGCACAGGATTCTGCAACAAGCACACGGAACTCCTTTTCATCGCCCGCGCCCCGGCGGTTCCAGCGACGCCTGTTACAATCCCGACGAGTCCTGCTTGCCGATTACGCTGTCGCGGGTCCCGTGAGGTGCACCGTAACTGCGAACGCAACCCGGCGACTCTCAATCACCGGCAACGTCCCAAGTGATTTCCATAATAGGGATTCCCACAGGAGGTAGAGGAAGAATGGCGGAAAGAGCAATGAGCTACCGGTACAACCCCCTGCATCAGGACATCATCTGCGACGAGACCGCCATCGACGAACTGCCCCGGACGGTGGACGCCCTCGGTTGCCGCCGGGCGATGATTACCTGCGGGCCGACCATACTCCAGGCCTCCGACGTGGTGCCGAGGGTTCAGGAGGCGCTGGGACACCGATACGCCGGAACCTACCCGGGAGTGGCGCCCCACTCTCCCGTGGAGACGGTGGAGGCCGGGGTGGAAATGGCCAGGGAACTGCAGCCCGACGTCTTCGTCAGCGTCGGCGGCGGCAGCACCCACGACACCACCAAGGCCATGGCCACCCTGCTGGCCGAGGGCGGCGACATCCATAACTACGAGATTATCTTCGAGCCGCCCGACAGGATAACCGTGCCGCCGACTCCCTCGCCCAAGCTGCCGATACTCAGCGTGCCCACCACCATGGGCTGCGCCGAGTTCAGCCGCGGCGGGGGCGGCATCACCGACCATCAACTGGGGCGCAAGCTCATTATCGCGGGCGAGGGCGTGACCCACCGCACGGTCATCATCGACGGGCAAGCCCTGGCTACGACGCCGCTGCGCATCCTGGTATCCACGGCCATCGGACAGTTGCGCATCGCCATTGAGACGGTCTACTCCACCGGGCACAACCCCATCGGAGACGGGATGGCCCTGCACGCCATCCGGCTGCTGTTCGATAACCTGCCCCGCTGCAAGGACGGCAACATCGACACGCTGCTGAACACCAAGACGGCCTGCGCCATGGCGTCCCTGGCATCCTTCGGGGGTCTCGGCCTGAACACCGCCACCTGCCACCACGTGGGAGGGCTGTACGGTGTGCCGCACGGGGAGGCCAACGCCATCCTGCTGCCCCACACCATGCGCTACAACCTGGATGCCAGCGCCAGCCGCCAGCGCCTGATCGCCGAAGCCATCGGCGTGGCGGAAAACGGCATGACCGACGAAGACGCCGGACTGGCGGCGGCCGAGTCTGTGGACGCCCTGTGCCGGGAACTGGGCCTGCCCCGCACCCTGCGGGAGGTGGACGTCCCCGAAGATGGCCTGGAGTTCATCGCAGCGGCGACGCTGCACGACCGGAGCCTGAGCACCAACCCGAAGCCCATCACGGACGCCGGGCCGATAATGGAGGTGCTGAGGGCGGCGTTCTGAGGGCGAAATGGCGTCGTGGCTGGGTGTTATCCAAGACGACGGGTGATTCGTCGTATTCCGGCAATCGAGGCACACCGGTTGCTCTCCCGGCCCAGACCTGCGGCCGCAGTACCAGGGCGGCCCACGAATGCCCCAGATTCCCGCGAAGGAAAGGATATTGAGTACACCGGAACAGATTGAAGGGCGAGTGCGGGCGGCGCTGGACGAATTGGGCATCGCCGGCTGGGAGTGGATCGAGATCGACCCGCAGTATGGCGACACCGCGGACTTCTGCCAGCAGTACGGGTATGACCTGCCCCACTGCGCCAATACCATCATCGTGGCCAGCAAGCGGGGTCCGGCGGCGTTCTGCGCGGGAATCGTGCGGGGGTGCGACCGGCTGGATGTGAACCGGCGGGTGCGCGGGCTGATGGGGGTGTCCCGGGTGTCGTTCGCCTCGGCGGAGGAGACCCGTGAAGTGACGGGAATGATGATCGGCGGGGTTACGGCGCTGGCGCTGCCGGAGGGGTTGCCGATCTACGCCGACATGCGCCTGTTGGAGATGGACTACATCATCCTTGGAGCGGGCAGCCGGTCCGGCAAGCTGAAGACGGCGCCCCAGGAGCTGGGGAAACTGCCGGGTCTGGAGTTCATCGACGGGTTGTCGCTTCCGGCGGGGTGACGGCCAATGGTTTGCCAAAGCGCTCCATGCCGGTTGGCAGAGTACCGGCACAGGAAAGCATCATGGGCGCAGCCATTCTCACTCAAACTGGGTTGCCACTCGCCGCAGGTGGGTTCGTAACGGTTAGATTGCGGTATCTCCTTCGCCCGGGTTTTGAACCCGCCGAAGTTTAGGGAATCGTCCAGTGCCCTGACGGTTCCTCGAGGGGGTGAGTGCCGTTTCGCCCAGGTCGCCGGTGGTCTGCCTGGTCTCGAAGTTCGCCTCGTCCTGTTCCGGAACACTGGTTCTTGCGTCATCTGCTGCGCCAGTGCGTGCTCTTCGCGGAAGCCGTAGTCAGTTTCGGCAGGGAAGTCGCCGTTGGCTCCTGAGCGGGGATGGCCACGGAGATCCGGCGGGAACCTATCTCAAGAATTTCAGTTCTCCGGCGTTGCCCATGAGTTTTCGCCAATTCATTCTTCGTACTCGCACGAGAGTGCCTCTGTCTTCATTTCCAGGAGTGTAGGGTATTCGTCCATGGAGACGAATCCTTGCAACAAGACGGGAGGCAGTCCCAGTTCTTCCAGTGCACTGGCCAGCGCGGTCAGGACTTTGATTGCCTTGTTGGCGTCGATGGTGTGCTCCGTGCCTTCGTAGACGATGGTGGCTTGGAAGACTTCCTCGCTGGCGTAGTTGGTGGTGGGTTCCACCAAACTGGTCAAAATCAAGAACCTTTACGATCAGATTCAGCTTGACGGTGGAAGTCGGTAATTTCTCCGACAAAACCCAAAGGTTGAAGTTTCCAAGCCCCCGACACTCTGGCGGGGGCTTGGAAATTGTGCGGCCTGGTAACCGGGCGAGCTAACGGACCTGATGCAAGGATTCCGGTCTAGTCTACAGTAAAGAGTGGCCAGAAAAAGTGGGCCTATTTTGACGATAGGCCAAACCTTTTTTGAGAAGTGGTTGGGCGGCCTTTGAAGCATGGCACCACGATCTTTGATGGAAGGCCGGCTTACTTCGGGTGGGATCTGATTCCCTGGTCCTTACGACTTTTCCTGCTCCTTCCCGACAGCAACAATTTCGTCCAGTTTTGAGAGCGAGACTCTCACTTAGGTACCTGTGTAGAGTTCCGGGTCCACCTCACCGTTGCGGAGCCTCTGCGGACAACTCATCGCGCCTACGAGCGACGTGGCCGAACCGCTGTCCATGATGGGCGCCGCCGAGGCCTGCGCCCTCATGCAGCGGCCGCAATGGGTGCTGCGGGTGGGAACCTACCCCGGTCTGCCCGGTTATCGACGACGTCGACGAAGGGACTAGGCTCCCTCGGCCAGCAGCCCATAGTCGAAGTGCTCCAGGTTCTCGATGATCTCGTCCGCCGCCGAGAGGTCTAGGCGGCGCGTGGAATCGGTTAGCGTGCAGACGGTATAGGCTCCCGACGCGCTGGCCGCCGCCAGGCCGATGGGCGAGTCTTCGATCGCCACGCACTCAGTGGCCTCCAGACCGAGCAGCCGCGCCGCCTTGATGTAGATGTCCGGAGCCGGCTTCCCGTTTTCTATGTCGTCTCCGCCCAAGGCCACCGGGAAGGCCTCGGTCAGCCCGATTACCGATAGCTTCAGGTTCACCCATTCCCGCAGCGACGACGACGCCACCGCGATTGGCAGGCCCCGCCGCTGCGCCTCGGCGATCAGCTCCCGCACGCCCGGCCGTGCCACCAGGTCGGAACGCAGAACGTCCTTCACCACTTCGTTATAGCCGGCCAGCAGTTCCCGCGGCGTCTGCGGGATGCCGCGCAGTTCTTTTACCCGTACCCAAGTTTCCTCCACCGTCGTCCCCAGCAGGAGGCGGTTGTTCTCCTCTTCCGTGATCGGCGCCGCGCCGCAGCGTTCCACCATCACGTTCACCGCCTTGTGGAACAGCGGCTCGCTGTCCACCAGCACCCCGTCCATGTCGAACAAAATCCCCTTGTAACCAGGCATCTCCGGTTAGTCCTCCTTGCTATGTCTTGTCACTCGCGTGAAGTTGCAACCTTTTGCTTGGCATGAGGCCCGAAACGCCGTCAGGGCCTTTCGATTATTGTCTGAATCAGGATTTTCAGGATTAAAGGATGATCAGGATTCCCCGTCCTCTTCTATACGCAAAGCTGCCGACGCCTGGAA
>VXOI01000233.1 GCA_009840175.1 Chloroflexota bacterium
GGGATGGCCGGGCAGCTCGCCCCCCGCAAGCTACTGGTGGCCCACGGCAAGGCTGACACCCGGCTGCCCTTCTCCTGTGCGCTCCAGATTTACGAGTGGGCTAAGGAACCCAAGGAACTGGCGCTGTTCGAGGGCGCGGAGCATCGCCTGGAAGAATGCCGGGACGAACTGGAAACCCTCCTTTCAGCCTGGATTCCGGAGACCTTGAACGAAGAGATTGAGATTGCCGCGGTCACATAGATTCCACAAGACATAAGAACCCACAAGAATCTGTCTCTAAACGTCGATTCGGGAGGCAATCATGCTGGACTTGATTATCAAGGGCGGAACTGTGGTTGTGCCCGGGGGCGCCGGCCTCATGGACGTAGGCATTCAGGGGGAGCAGATTGCGGCGGTCGCGTCGCCCGGCGCTCTGGATGACATCGGAGCGGGCGAGACGATAGACGCTACCGGAATGATTGTCCTGCCCGGAGGTATCGAACCCCACGCCCACATCAATGTCCCTGTGCCGGACTACTGGGCCGGTGGCGACACCGGCATCTACACCCAGCCGCCAGAGGCCGCCAGTCGGGCCGCCGCGTTCGGGGGCGTCACCACCTACGTGGACTTCGCTGGTGCGCTGCCGCTGACGCCGGGCGCCGTGCCTCCTTCCGACCCCATTATGGGCCAGATTGAAGTGCGGCGGGACATTTTCCGCGGACATTCCTTCATTGACTACACCTTCCACTACATCCTCGCCGGGGCCATTCCGCCGGTCACGCTGGGCGAGATTGGCGAGGCGATACAGTCGGGCGTCGCCAGCTTCAAGATTTTCACCACTTTCCACGCCCGCGTGCCCATGGGGCATTTGTGGGAAATCTTCCAGGAGGTGGGCAAGAACGGCGGTATCATGGCCGTCCACGCCGAGGAAGACGAAATCGTCACCTATATGGAGGATAAGCTGGAGCGGATGGGTTGCGACCACGGCTCCAACCTGCACCTGGCCCACAACAACATCTCCGAGGACGTTTCTTTCCGCAAGGTGACCAGGCTGGCCGAAAGCACCGAAACAGGCATCTACTTCGTCCACACTACGGCCAAGGAGGGCGTAAACGCCATCGCTGAAGCCCGCGCCAAGCAGCTTCCGGTATACGGCGAGGCCCTGCATAACTACCTGGAGTTCACCTGCGACGACTATCTGAAGCCCGACGGCTTGGCCATCCACACCTACCCGGCCATCAAGTTCTCCGACGACCGCGAGGCCCTGCAACAGGGACTGGTGGACGGCCCCATCTGCACCACCGCCACCGACGAATGGACCACCTACAAGAACGTAAAGCTGGCTGGCGACACCATCCGCACTCTCTGCGGCGGCCACAACGGCATCGAGACGCGAATGCCGGTAACCTACACCAAGCTGGTGGCCCCTGGCCGCATCGGCCTAGAGCGGTTCGCTGCCATCACCTCCACCAACGCCGCCAAGATTCTCGGAATGTACCCGCAGAAGGGCGCCATCGCCGTGGGCAGTGACGCCGACATCGTTATCTTCGACCCCAACCTCAAGAAGACGATAACGGTGGACGAGCTTCACGCGGAGTCGGACTACTCCATCTGGGATGGCTTCGAGTGCGAGGGCTACCCGATAATGACCATGCTGCGTGGCAAGGTCATCGTGAGGGACGGGCAACTGTTGGGCGATAGCGGGGACGGGCGCTGGCTATCCCGCCGGGTCGCGCCGGGGGTGGTGACGCAGACGTCAGTGTAGAAACCAAAGACTTCCCAATTCCAAGAAAAATCGTGGGCACGTTCAGAAACCTGCCCTTCTTGTTTGACCTTGGCACCTCGGTTGGTGCCGAAGTGCTGCTCTATCGCAACAGCGGCGCGACCTCGAAACTGATGCGCTCTATCTGCGCTGGGTCGGGCCAGGTGGGGCCGACCATGACTGTCTTGGCTCCGGCGTCTATGTAGGCTTGGAGCTTGGCGGCGCAGTCCTCGGGGCGTCCGAAGGCGCAGGCGTTTTCCGCGTCGTACTGCGGGCCGTAGTAGGCGTGGGTGAAGGATTCCAGTTCGCGCTTGGCCCGGTCGCGGTCGGCGTCTACGTATGTGTATATCAGCTTGGAGGAGTCCAGCGCGTCCGAGTCTTTGCCAGCGGCTGCTGCGAAGTCGCGCACCTTGCCCCAGGCCTGGGCGAAGACCTCGGGGCTGGCCGCACCGCCAGCTACCCAGCCGTCGGTGTGCTCGGCGGCCCGCTGCAGGGCGGTGTCGGCGGAGCCGCCGATGATGATGGGGATGGACGGCTGCTGTACCGGCTTTGGGTCTATGTTCACGTTGTCCATGTGATAGTAGCGGCCGTGGTGGGTGACGTCGCGCTCGCTCCAGAGGCGGCGCATGACCTCCAGTCCCTCGTTGAAGCGACTCACCCGGCGGCGCACGTCCACGCCCAGCGGCCCAAACTCGTTGTCCCGCCCGCCCAGCGATATGCCCAGAGTCACCCGTCCGCCGGACAGGTAGTCCAGCGTCGCAGTGGTCTTGGCCACCAGCGCCGGGTTCCGCAGGACGAACAGCAGCACCGCAGTTCCGAGGCGCACTCGCTCGGTAACAGTGGCGGCGACGGTCAGCAGGGCCATCGGGTCGATGATGCTGTTGGGGTGAAAGATGCGATCAATTACCCACAGCGAGTCGTAGCCAAGTTCCTCAGCCCTTCGGAAGAAGGCGGAATACTCGGCGAGGGTGGGGGGCGTTCCTCCGAAGCTGCCGGGAACCAAGATGCCAAGTTTCGCGTCGGTTGGCATAACGAGTCTCCTTCCCTACGGTTCGGTGTCGTACTCCACCTTGCCGTTCCTGATGGTCACGACTCGGCCGGTCAGGGCGATAGCCCGCCGCCGGGCCTTCATGGTGGCGCGGCGCATAGCTTCTTCTATGCCGGGTATGGTTGTATCCGGGTTGCTGTAGGTCCAGCGCCCTTGCTCGCCCGTCTGCGTTTTCTGGTCGCTCTTGATTTCAACCATAAAATCCACCTACACGTCGTAGATTATGGTTTCGTTTACCAAGCCGCGGTAAATGTGCTCTAAGTTGTGCTGGCTGGCATAAAAACGGCGGCGAATCACATCCTCAGGCACACTGTGACTGCCTTCCTGAACTCTCTGCTGGACTCGGGCAATCACTACTTCCGGGGAAGACACCCTCAGGTAGACCAGTGTAACCAGTAGCCTTGTTCCTGCCACCGGGGAATCATGCGGGCATAACCCCGTCCGCTCAGCGTTGTCTCGAAAGCGAAATTCTCGCCCCTACTCACGCAGGCGTCAATCATTTCCAGCATAATTCGGCCCGCTTGGAAAGCGGCAAGCTCGGGCTGGAGCGGGTTAAGTCCGGCGGCTATCAGGTCTGCGTTAATGAACGTTAAGACATTCGCCTCGTTGGGCAAAAGCTCTCTAGCCAATGTGGTTTTGCCCGCCCCGTTGGGCCCGGCAATGATGATTATGCGCTTTTCCGGCAGCGGGTTCATAGGCGACGCCATAGGTTACACGGCCCCCATTTCCCGCAACGCCGCCACCTCCGTGTCGCTATACCCTAGCAGCCCGGTCAGAACGTCGCCGGTGTCCTGGCCCAGCGTGGGCGGTGGCGCGAAGGTGTCGGGGCTGCCGTGCTTGATGGGGTTGCCGGCGGTGCGGTAGGTTCCGGCGACGGGATGCTCGATTTCCACCACCATTTGGCGGAGTTGAACCTGGGGGTCTGCGAGAGCCTCCGCGATGTTGTTGACTGGGCCGCCGGGGACATCCCACTTCAGGAGCAGAGTCTCCCACTCGGGGCGCGTCTTGGTGGCGAATCCGGCAGTGAGGGCCTCTTCCAATGCTGCACGGTTTGCGATGCGGGCGGGGGCGGTGGTGAATCGTTGGTCTTCGTCCATGCCCCGCAGCGACTCCACTTCGCCGGACATCATCCGCAGGGTCTTCATGGCGAATTCCTGGCTGGCGCAGTGCACCTGTACGTACTTGCCATCGGCGCACCGATAGGCCCCGACGGGCAGGTTGGACGGGTGGCCTGAGCCGATGGGTTCGGGGACTTCGCCGGAGACAAGGTAAAATTGGCCCAGATGCGCTTGCAGGGCAATCTGGACGTCCAGCAGGGAGATGTCCAGCCGCCGTCCCTCGCCGGTGACCCTGCGCCCGTAGAGGGCCGATGCGATGCTGAGAGCCGCCACGTAGCCGCCCACCATGTCGCCGACGGGGAAACCCATGAATACCGGGGGCTGGCCGGGGTTGCCGGTTACGCTCATGCCGCCGCCCATGGCCTGCACGATGCCGTCGAAGCCGGGCCGCTCGCGGTACGGCCCTTCCTGTCCGAAGGCGGACAGCGAGCAGGCGATGATGGACGGGTTGACGGTCCTCAGCGACTCGTAGTCCAGCCCCAGCCGTTCCAGTACCGAGGGACGGAAGGCGTCGAAAACCACGTCGGACACCGCGACGAGCCGGTGGCAGACCTCCCGGCCTTGCGGTGTCCGCAGGTCAATGGTGACGCTCTTCTTGCTGCGATTGAAGTTCAGGTAGTAAGCGCTCTCGCCACCCAAAAAGTGAGGGCCTATGCGCCGGGACATATCCCCCACCCCGGGCTGCTCAATCTTGATTACCTCCGCTCCCAGGTCGCCCAGCGTCCTCGCCGCCACCGGCCCGGCGATGGCCTGCGACATTTCGAGGATGCGAACACCCTCCAGAGGGAGAGTCATGGCTGTTGCCCGCCTCTCGTGGCCAACCTGCCTACTCCGTCGAGAGCAGGGCCGCCAGTTGCCGGACGTCGGGCATCTCTTCCAGCGATTCAACGGCGGCGATGATTTCCTGCTGGCGCTCTGAACTCACAACCGGAGCCGTCAGGACGATGAACTTTTCCTTCATTTCATCCCACGACAAGGCGTTTTCCGGGTCACCCTTAGGGTAGCGTATGTCGCTGCGCAGGTGGCGTCCGTCGGTGGTGACGACTTCAGCCCAGGCGCGGAACTCGCGGGGAAAGTGGGCGTCCAACTCCGGGTCGGTGACGCACTTGACGTGCGGCAGGATGTGGCGTACTTCGGGGCGGTCAGGCACGCCATCGGCATATTCCTGGAGCGATGCGCGACCGTATGCCAGTGCCACCGCCGCGCCGAAAGGCATGGAGAACTGCATATCCACCACGGTCTTGGGGTTGGCCTTGTCTTCCTCCGGCGATGCCACCAGCTTGAAGCCCCCGCTAAGGACCCCCACGGTAACTTCCTCAACGTCTTCTGACGCTATGCCGTAGTTACTGCGCAACTCAATCAGACAGTCTATCGGCCCCTGCTTGTAGCGGCAGCAGGCATGGGGCTTGATGCCTGTGCGGGTAATCAGGTATTCCTCGCCCAGGTCTTGAAGCACCAGCGAGGAGTCAGGGTCGCCGGAATAGGCTTGCAGGAATCCGTCGCGCCCCTCGATGATGGTGGTCGGCCCGGTGTATCCGGAGCGGGCCAGCAGCGCCGCCCACGAACCGCTGTGCGACGCCCAGCCGGGGTGCAGCCGCTTGGTCCAGGCGCCTTGAGCCAGGTACTCCATGCTGCCCGCTGTCTGGCTGCCCGCGATCCCCAGGGCGTGGATGAAGTCTTCGCCCTGCAACCCCAGCAGACGACCGGCCACCACCGCAGCGCCGAAGGCCCCGCAGGTGCCGGTGGGGTGGAAACCGCGCCCGTAGTGCTCCGCCGGTTGCAGCGCCCGCCCCAGCCGGACGATGACGTCGTAGCCGGCTACCACGGCGGCAATGAAATCCTTGCCCGAAACGTGGGCGAGGTCTGCCATCGAGAGGGCGGTGGGGAAGGCCACCACACCGGGATGCAGCGAGGCCTCGTTGTTCACGTCGTCCATTTCAATGCTGTGGAAGGCGACGCCGTTGGCCATGGAAGCGTACTCCGGCAGAACCCGGAAAGGAGTGCCAACGACAGCCGACGGGCCTGAGCGGCCCAATCGCTGGAGCGCGTCAACTACTGCTCGCGCGGAGTCGGTGGTGGAGCCGTTAAGGGTGACGGCAGCGAAGTCGAGGCAGAGGTACTTGGCCCAGTCTATTACCTCCGGCGAAAGGTCTTCGTATTCCAGGGACCGAGCGAAGTTGCCCAAAGCTCGGGTTATGCCGGTTTCGTTGTTAGTCTGAACCATTACAGTTTGCCTCCAAGTTCTTGAGACGATTACAAGGCGCAGTAGCCGTGCCTGCTGACTTCTGTTTCCGGTGAATCTCAGGAATTATACATCACTCCCACTCTACAACCCCGACTCATACAGGAAATCCCCCGTCGGATAGTTGTTGAGCAGGTGGCGGGCGATGACCAGGCGCTGGATTTCGTTGGTGCCTTCGCCAATCATCATCAGCGGGGCGTCGCGGAAATGGCGCTCCACGGCGAGGTCCTGGGTATAGCCGTAGCCGCCGTGGATGCGCATGGCGTCGGTGGCGACCTGCATACACATCTCGCTGGCGAACAGCTTGGCCATGCCTGCCTCCATGTCGGCCCGCTCGCCGCGGTCCTTCTTGTCGGCGGCATGCAGCACCATCAGGTGGGCAGCCTGTATGTTGGTCGCCATGTTGGCCAGCATTATCTGGACGCTCTGGTGCTCGCCGATGGGCTTGCCGAAGGTCTGACGCTGCTTGGCGTATCGGGTGGCTTCCTCCAGGGCGGCACGGGCCACGCCGAGGCAGCGGGCAGCGACGTTGATGCGGCCCAGCTCCAGCCCGCTCATAATCTGGTAGAAACCCTTGCCTTCCTCGCCTCCCACCAGATTGCCGCCGGAAACGCGGTAGTCGTCAAAGGAGAGCTCGCAGGTGTCCACGCCCTTGTATCCCAGCTTGGGGATGTCGCGCACCACGTTGAAGCCTGTCCCTTTCTCGGCGATGAAGATGCTGATGCCGCGCCGGGGCGGGTCGGCCTCTGGGTCGGTCTTGGTGACCAGGGCGAAGGTATTGCCATGCCGTCCGTTGGTGATGAGACTCTTGGAGCCGTTGACCACGTAGTCGTCGCCGTCGCGGACGGCCCTGGTCTCTATGGCCTGAACGTCGCTGCCCGCGTTGGGTTCGGTGATGCAGATGCCGCCGCGCTTCTCTCCGGTTGCCATCAGGGGCAGAAAACGCTCCTTCTGCTCCGGCGTGCCGTGGGTGGACACCATGTAGGCCATTATCAGGTGGGAGTTGAGTATTCCGCTGAGGCTCATCCAGCCCCGGCATATCTCCTCGATGACCAGCGCGTAGGAAGCTACGTCCAGTTCCAGGCCGCCATATTCCTCGGGAATGACCGCTCCGAACAGCCCCAGTTCCTTCATCCGCTCCACCAGCTCGGAAGGGTATTCGTCGGCGTGTTCCATGTCCTGCACCACCGGCAGAACATCCCGCCGCACAAACTCCCTGATGGTGGCTACCATGCCGCGCTGCGCTTCGGTTAGTTGTGGCAAAACGTCACCTTAACCCGCTTTCTGAATAGTGGCGCAATTCTAGCACGGGCCAGTTTGACACCCTATCTGCCGCGCACTAAACTCGCCCCTAACCGCCCTGTTTAGGAGGTATCTCAATGCCTGACAAACCTGAATACTTGGAGCTTCTCAACGACATTCGCCTCCAGGAATACCGCGCCGGAATCTTCCTCAAGGCCTGGGCCGACAAGACCGAGCATCCGGGTCTGAAGGGCTGCCTATCAGTGGTAGCCGAGCGCGAGACCAGCCACGGCGACATCTTCGACCGGCGCATCCGCGAGCTGGGCGGCACCCCCGAGGACAAAGACGACGACCTGTTCCACGAGCGCCTTCGGGTGGCCGAATCGGACATGACCGACGCGGAAAAGATCGTCCAGATGCGGGAGTTCCAGACCCGCATGACCCTGCCCACCGTGCGAATGCGCTATGAAGAGGCGGCACAGGACGAGTCTGTTGACCAGCTTACCCGCTCCTTGATCAAGTGGTTCACCGAAGTTGAGGACGATTCCGGCGCATCCATGCGCGCGGTGTACGCCGAGATAGAGGGATCGCAGTAGACACAACAGTATCGAGGGCAGCCCGGATTCGGGCTGCCCCGCTGTCATTTTCCCCGTGGCTGCGACTGTTCTCTTAAAAAGCGATGCCAACTTACGCTAAGGAGCGCGCTGCATGGCAACTCTGGACGTTCTAACCTACGGCTTCGCCCTCAACACCGATCAGGGCTCTTTTGGCTACTCCACCAACTCGCTGCTGCGGACGGGCAGCCACAACATCCTGATTGACACCGGCCCTTCCTCCCGCCGCCCCTTCCTCTACCGGGCGCTTACCAACATGAGCCTGACTACCGACGATATTGACATCGTCATCTTGACCCATATGCACTGGGACCACTGCCAGAACACCGACCTGTTCCGCAACGCTCGGGTGGTGGTCAACCCCGTGGAGATAGACTACGCCCGCAACCCCAATAGCTGGGACCTCGCCGTAGCCGCAGGTATGGCCGACATGATGCGCAACATGAAGGTGGAGGTAGTGTCAGAGGGCGATACCATCGTGGACGGCGTGACCGTGCTGGAAACGCCCGGCCACACCAAGGGCCACATGAGCGTGCTTGCCGAGATAGACGGGGAGAACGTGCTCATTGCCGGAGACGCCATGCCGGAGAGCGGCACCGTATCGCGCGGCATCCCGTACAACATTTTCTGGGACACCGAAGACGCCCATGCCAGCGTAGAGAAGATGGTGGCGTCGTCCAACGTCTTCTACCCCGGCCATGATCGCCCCTTCCGCGTTGAGGGTGACGAGATCGCCTATCTCCATGGCCCGGCCAACATAGAAGTGATGAACAGCACGGAGGGCGGAGGAACAACGTCCCTGACCTTCACTGTCAGCGCGGCCCGCACCGTTAACGTGGACCTGGTCCAGAAGCCACGGGAGTCATAGGGCCGTGACCAGCGCGGGCAGCGAACAGGACATTCGTAAAGCTCTGGACGAGTTGGCAGCAGCCCGTCCGGCATTCTGGTCCCGCACAGCCTGCGGAGTCACCCGGTCGCTGACTCCGATTCCGGCTCTTCTCGACCGCAACGCCTACACGCCCGACACGGCCAGGGCCCGCATCCTGCTGGTGGGCGGACTGTCGGGCCGACCTGCCGATGTGGATCTGACCCTCCACGCTCTGGAACTATACGCCGGGGGCGGCGATGGACTCGCTCTGCGTATGGGACTCAGTGCCGTCCCCTGCGCCAACCCCGACGGCCTGCGCCTCGGCCGCGGGCCGGAAAACGGCGTGGGAGGCAACCCGTCGCGGGGTTATCCGCCGGTGGGCAACTTCTATTTCGATGTTGAGAACCCGGAGAAGCGCTACCTGTGGCGCTGGATTTGCTTCCAGGCGCCGGACCTGGTTTTGGAAGTGCAGTCGGCCAACGGCTCCGTCGTCTGGGAATGTAACGCTGCCGCTCGCCATCTGGCCCCGGCTCTGGCCGCCCGCGAAATCGAGAATGATTCCCTGCTCGGAGCGCTGGGCGACGGCTACCCGGAGGGGTTGGGCACGATTCCCGGGCTTCGGCTTTCTGCTTTCGACGAGCAACTGCCCCGCGAAATAAGCCGCCTATTCGGCGTGGTGCAGCAGGCTGGTTTGTCCGGCAAGTCCCTGGCCCGGCAGGCACTCGACCATCGCCGCCAGCGCAGCAAGGTGGAAATAGCCCATATCCTGGCAAACGCTTACGGCCATTCTTTCGATCCGGTCATCTATACCCAGGGCGTTCCAATCAGCGGGCGCCTGCGGTTGGCTGGGCTGGAATCCCATGGCAATGACCCTTCTCCTGAAATTGCCGCACTGCTAGATAAATTCGTGGATGAGGCCTCCAACGGTTTCGGCGAAGGACTGGCCCCTTCCGCGCTGGCGTCGGTGGTATGGGGGGACGAGCTTTCCCGCACAACCGGCGATGCCCGCTATGCCAACCTGATAATGGACGCCACCAATCGCTTTCAGCCCGCCGCCCCCGGCGAAGCGCCGCCTCCGTGCGACCCCGACTTTCGCACCGAGGATATGTTCATGGCCGGGGCGCTGCTGGGCCGCGCCTTCCAAATCACTGGCGAAGGACGCTATGTTGACCTGCTGACAACCTTCCTGCTGGACGGCAACATACAGCAGGACAATGGCCTGTTCTGGCACTGCCGTTCCGCCCCGTATTATTGGGGTCGCGGCAACGGCTTTGCTGCGATGGGCTTGACCGAAACCCTGACCTATTTGCCCCAGGATCACGCCAGCCGCCCGGCGATTATGGCAATGTATCTGCGGCTGGTTGAATCCTTGCGCCAGTCGCAACGCCCGTCGGGTATGCTCCCCCAGGTGCTGGACTTCCCCGGCTCCTACGACGAGTTTACCGCCGCCTGCATGTTGGGCTATTCCCTGGCGCGCGGTCTCCGCCAAGGCTGGCTCCCTGACGACTACCGCGACGCGGCGGAACTCGCATGGCAGGGCGTAGCCGAGCGCATAGACGACGTGGGCAACGTGGTGGACGCCTGCGCCAGCACCGGCGTCCAGCAGAACGTCCGCGACTACCTTGACCGCCCGGCCATCTACGGCTTCGACGACCGCAGCGGCGGCTTCGCCCTCTGGTTCGCGGTAGAGATGGAACGTCTTGCGCGTGGTGTCTGAGTGTCGAAATTGCCCGCCCGCTGCGCTAGAATCAGACGGCGTCGTTCAATAAACAGGATATGGCGTAAGAAATTGCTTCCCTGATTGTTGAATTCCCCGATAAAGTACAGGCAAGCCGCTGACCCCTATCCCATACTCTGGAGGGATATAACCATGACCACTATCACAGGCGCAAACGTCGTGCTCTCCAATCAGGAATACAACGTCGTGGGAACCCGCCCCATCCGGCAGGATGGCGCAGAAAAGGTGACGGGCCGCGCCCGTTATGGCGCGGACATTAACCTGCCGGGGCTGCTCCATGCCCGCGTGCTTCGCAGCCCTCACGCCCACGCCCGCATCAAATCCATTGACACCAGCAAGGCCGAGGCGATGGAGGGTGTGCGCGGCGTGGTGACCTCCGCCGACCTGCCGCAGCCGCAGGGCCGCATCAGCGACCAGACCGAGGCTTCGATGGTCAATCCCAAGTTCCTGAGCAACAACTGCCTGGCCGCAGAGAAGGTGCTGTACAAGGGCCACGCCGTGGCTGCCGTAGCCGCGACCAGCCCCCACATAGCCGAGAAGGCCCTGGAACTCATCGAGGTCGAGTACGAGGTGCTGGGCTCGGTGACCGACGTGCTGGAGGCGATGAAACCCGATGCCCCCGTCCTCCACGAGCGTCTCGCCACAATCTCCAACCCCGCCATGCGGACCGGCGGCCTGCGCGACGATGGCGACAACGAAGACAGCACCAACATCGCTAACCACTTCCTTTTCGAGATGGGCGACATCGAGCAGGGCTTCAAAGACGCCGACGTAGTTATCGAGCGCGAGTTCCGCACCCAGTCGGTGCATCAGGGCTACATCGAGCCGCACACCGCTACCGTGAACTGGGGCCCGGACGGTGACATCACCGTCTGGAGCAGCAGCCAGGGCCATTTCAACGTACGTGACCAGGTTGCTCTCGTCACCGGCGTTCCCATCTCCCGGATCAAGGCCATCCCCATGGAGATTGGCGGCGGTTTCGGTGGCAAGACGCTGGTATACCTTGAGCCAGTGGCTGCCATCCTCTCCCGCAAGACCGGCCATCCGGTGAAGCTCAGCATGAACCGTTCCGAGGTGTTCCAGGGTTCCGGCCCCACCGCCGGGTCCTGGATGCGCTGCAAGGTGGGCGCAACCAACGACGGGCGCATCACCGCCGTTGACGCCTCCATGGCCTACGAGGCCGGAGCGTATCCCGGCTCGCCCATCAACCCCGGCGTGCAGTGCATGACCGGCCCCTACGACATTGCCAACGGGCGGCTGGAAGGCTTCGATGTAGTGAACAATAAGCCAAAGACCGCCGCCTACCGCGCCCCCGGCGCTCCGGCGGCAGCATTTGCCATCGAAACGGTGCTGGACGAAATCTGCGAGAAGATCGGGATGGATGCGCTGGAGTTCCGCCTGCTCAATGGCTCCAAGGAAGGCACCCGCCGTCTCACCGGCCCGGTCTTTGGCAAGATTGGCAACATCGAGACTCTCCAGGCATCCAAGGACCACGAGCACTGGAGCGCCCCGCTGGAAAAGGACACTGGCAGGGGAACCTTCCGGGGCCGGGGCGTGGCAGCGGGTTACTGGTTCAACGCCAGCGGCCCGTCCAGCGCCGTAGCCAGCGTCAACCCTGACGGGACCGTCAGCCTGGTCGAAGGTTCGCCTGACATTGGCGGCTCCCGTGCCGCAGTTTCGATGCAGCTGGCCGAGGTTCTGGGCATAGCCGCCGAGGACGTGCGCCCGGCGGTGGGAGACACCGACTCCGTCGGCTACACTTCCATGACCGGCGGCAGCGGCGTCGCCTTCAAGACGGGCTGGGCCTGCTACGAAGCGGCGCTGGACATCCGCAGCCAGCTAATCGAGCGCGCCGCCCGCATCTGGGACGTAGACCCCGGGTTGGTGGAATACAAGGATGGCGGCGCATCCCACACCTCCGACCCCGAGCTGCGCCTGTCCTTCAAAGACCTCGCCGCCCGTCAGGCTGGCACCGGCGGGCCGGTGGTCGGGCGCGGCAATGTCGCTCCCACCGGCGTCGGCGGCGCATTCGCCGTACACATCGCCGACGTTGAGGTTGACCCCGAAACCGGCAAAGTAGACGTCATCCGTTTCACCGCTCTCCAGGACGCTGGTAAGGCCATCCACCCCAGCTACGTGGAGGGACAGATACAGGGCGGAGCGGTTCAGGGCATCGGCTGGGCGCTGAACGAAGAGTACGTCTTCGACGACAATGGCAGTATGCAAAACCCGACCTTCCTCGACTACCGGATGCCCACAAGCCTCGACCTGCCGATGATTGACACGGTGGTCGTCGAGGTCGCCAACCCAGGCCATCCCTACGGGGTGCGCGGCGTCGGCGAGGTTCCAATTGTTCCTCCCATGGCCGCCATCGCCAACGCCATCCACGACGCCGTCGGCGTTCGCATGGAACAGCTCCCGATGTCGCCCGGCGCGGTGCTGGAAGCCCTCTGGGAGAAAAACGGCGCTTAAACCCTTACCATTGTCCTGAGCTTGTCGAAGGACGGCAGCGACGCTACCAGAAGGGGCGCATTATCGATGCGCCCCTGTGCACGTAACTCTCAATGCGATAAAGGACGCCTATGCTGCCGAAGGATGTAGAGGAATTTATGGCCCTGGACTATCTGAATAGCATAGACCCGACGCTGATATATCTGGCGTCGCCCTTCGCCCATCCGTCGGCGGCGGTGCGGGAGGCCCGCCTCGAAGCCGTGCGCCACGTCTGCGGCAAGATGATTGATGAAGGCAGGATTGTGCTCTCGCCGCTGGTCTACGCCGGGGAGTTGGCTCAACGTGGCTTCCACGCGCCCCAGGGCTGGTACGCCTGGGACTTGCAGTTCCTCGCCCGCTCCGACGAATTGCTGGTGCTGCAACTTCCGGGCTGGGAGGAAAGCAGGGGCGTGCTGGTTGAGATAGCCGCAGCCCAGGCCAGGAACATCCCCATCCGGCTGATGCCGCTGGAGGATGCGAAACTGCCAGCGGAGATTCTGGAGGTGCTGTGCGAAGGGTAGTAGAGGCAGGGCCATTTGCTGAACGGTGTTGTTGATGTGCGAGCAGCATAACTTTACATTTGATGTTGACCGGGCGTATGAGGACCAATTGGTCGCTGTGTTGGAAGCCAGCCCAACGCATCCGATAGGCGCGCCTCAAGCGCCACAGACCTTTGGGGTCTATGTGCTTTACTGGGATGGCGTTACGGTTTACGTAGGTCAAGCCCGGAATCTGCGAAACCGTCTACGCGACCACCTGCGGAAAATTCAAGGACGGCAAGGCATAGATGCAGCCGACGTAACTTGCAAGTATTTGACTATCGCACGGCTATGGGAAGTTGCCCGCGCCGAAGATGTTTTGATTACCCGGTTTGAGCCTGAATGGAATGGAATCCCGGGTTTCAGTTCGCACGCTCCAGGGCGTGGACGCCCCGGTATGGCTGGCTATGTCAACCAGTGGGATCAACGATTTCCGCCTATAAACTAGGCAGGGCGATAAATGGCAACCGCAGCATCGTACAAGGCCGATTTGTTCTTGCTGCGTTGCCGCGCCCCACTGTTGATGATGCTGGAACCTACTCGCTCCCTTAGCTTGATAATGCTCATCACCGACAGGCCGCGTAGTTCCGCGATTTCGCCTAGACGTTCCTCTACCTTGATTTCCCTGCCCTGCACTATGGAGTTTCCCACAACCACCACCGCTGTTCCATCCGGTTTCAGGACTTTGTACAGCAGCTCGCAAAACCTGTCCAGGTCATTCATGTACGCCGTCACATAGTTGGCCCATCCAGTCCCACCATAGACGCCCCGGTCATTGTTTATACCGCGGATTTCCGCAATTTCCTCTTCCAGACGTGGCAGTTGCCGACTTAGCGGAACTGCCGCTTCACCCCGAACTGTCTGCCAGAACTTGCCGAAATTGCCGGTTTCCAACCTCTTCAGCTCCGACGGCGACTGAACCAGCCCGCTCCAGAAAAGTTGGGGACGACTGTTGCGGACGTAGTGATAATTGTTCATATATGGAGGTGAGGTCACCACCAGGTCAACGGATTCGGCGTCAATGTGTTTTTCAGCGTCGAAGAAAGAGTGCTCATAGACTCGCCACTCAGGGATGTTGTTTCTGTCAGCGGTTTCAATTTGAACCTCTGTGATGTCCGCCGCCATATCGCGGAGTTTCGCCGCAACAGCCATTCCTACATCTGCGTCATGCACCAGCGCCTTGCCGGCGGCCGGGCGGGTGCCCAGCGAGGGTTCGTAGGAATAGTTGGAGAAATCCACCATCACAGACGCAAAGGCCACTCGGAAAATATCCTTAATCTGCGAGGTCAGACAGTTTATATAATCAAGGGTCAATAAAACCTTGCGCTCCACGTTTGGGGAGAAAAAGGGAATGCGGCTCCTGAACCCGGCGGGAGGCGAGCTGTGCGGCTCCCGGTGATCCGAACCTTCCATAAAACTTTTGTAATCCGCCACGCTGTCTCGAAGGTCTCGCAGAGAAACATCTGCCGCTTCCAGCTTCACCCGGCATACCAGAGCGGCGAAGGGGTTAATCTCGAACCCGATGCTGTCCAGCCCCAAACGATTTGCTTCCACCAGCGTTGTGCCTACCCCGGCGAAAGGGTCCAGCACTACAAGACCGCTCTTGCTATTTGAACCACCCCTGCCATCCTGAGCGTGTCGAAGGATGGCGCTGCGGGCGAACTCGCCTGAGAACCCGGCAATCCAGTTAGACCAGCGGTGCATCGCCAGCGACTTGTTATGCGCCGACGCGGCCTCGCCGTACCCATTGCCGGGAAATCCGGCTTGCCAGTAACGTTCCCGTCGGTTCATACTGCCCCGTAAGTCGAATCAGAATTAAAGGATTGACTGGATGCGGTGGCGCCTATCCTGCTAATCCCTTAATCCTGCGAATCCTGATTCAGACTACACCATCCGTGCCGGACGGCAAGGGGCAAGTGTCAGCAAATATCCGTCGATTCGGTGAAGGAGCGCAATAAGATGGAAGTCGCGAACGCCCTGAGTTATACCTTCAACAGCGTGCGTCACCAGATGGTATGCGGCCCCGACGCCATCTCCGGCCTGCCCCGCGTGCTGGAGCGCGCCGGCGCGTCGCGGGCGATGGTGCTGTGCGGCCCGTCCATTCTTGCCCACTCGGACGTCGTGCCCCGGGTGCAGGAGGTGCTGGGTGACAGCTTTGTTGGGCTGTACTCAGGCGTCGCGCCCCATTCCCCCGTTGCCACCCTTGACGCCGCCGTCGCCCTCGCCCGCGAGATCGGGCCCGATGCGCTCATCAGCGTCGGCGGCGGCAGCACCCACGACACCACCAAGGGCGTTGCCACGTTGCTGGGCGAAGGCGGCAGGATTCACGAGTACGAAACTTACTTCGAGCCGCCGGACACCACAATCTACCCGGAACTGTCCTCTGACCGGCTGCCCATCATCACCGTGCCGACAACGATGGGCGGCGCGGAACTGAGCCGGGGTGCGGGCTTCGCAGACCGCGATCTGGGCCGCAAGATTCTGGTCACAGACCCGAACACTATCCCAGGCTACATCGTCATTGACGGCAAGGCGCTGGCCACTACTCCCTTGGGAATCCTCACGTCCACTGCCATGGGCCAGCTCAGGATTGCTATAGAGACGGTGTACGCCACCACGCACAACCCCATATCCGACGCTCTGGCCCTTCACGCCATCCGGCTGCTTGTGGAGAATCTGCCCCGCTGCTCCGGCCTTGAGATCGACTGCCTGCTGAACACTAAGACCGCGGCCTGCATGGCATCGCTGGGCAACCTGGGGGGATTGGGCCTGAACACCGCCATCGCCCACCACGTAGGCGGCATATTCGACGTTCCCCACGGAGAAGCCAACGCCATCCTGCTCCCCCACACCATGCGCTACAACGCGGAAGCCTGCGCCGACCGCCTGGCCCTGATCGCCGATGCTATGGGCATTAACACCGGCGGAATGAGCGACGATGAGGCGGCGAAGGCGGCAGCCGACGGCGTGGAGAGCCTTCGCCGCTCGTTGGGATTGCCCGGCCGGCTGCGCGACGTAAACGTCCCCGAAGAAGGCTTGGAGTTGATTGCCTCGGCGACTCTCCACGACCGCGCCCTCGCCACTAACCCCCGCCCCGTGTCCGACGCCGGGCCGATAATGACCGTCCTGCAGGAAGCGTGGTGAACAGCGAAATTCCCTCTCCCAGAGGGGGAGGGTTAGAGTGAGGCCATAAGTGAAGTTCGGAGTGTGTCTGCCTCAGTATGGCCGGGAGGTTAGCTTCGAAGACCTCCGCGCTGTAGCTGCTGACGCCGAGGCGCTGGGCTTCGACTCGGTCTGGGCCAGCGACCATGTGGTCACGCCCGAACACATGCACAACAACATCGGCCCCATATTCCTGGATGTCTTCACCGTTCTGTCCCATGTGTCGGCCCTGACCAGCCGCGTCAGGCTGGGCACAACCGTGATGGTGACTCCCTATCGCAACCCGCTGGTGGTGGCTAAGATCGTCGCCACCCTCGATTCCCTTTCCGGCGGGCGCGTAGTCCTCGGCGTGGGAGCTGGCGGCGCGCCCGACGAATTTGCGGCCCTCGGCGTCCCTGAAAACCAGCGCGGCGCACGCACCGATGAATACTTGGCGGCAATGATCGAACTGTGGACCAACGATCCTTCTGCGTACCGTGGGCGGTTCGTCAACTTCGACGGTGTCCGGTTCGCGCCCAAGCCAACCCAGAGGCCTCACCCACCCATTTGGGTCGGTGGACGCAGCGACGCCGCCCTACGCCGGGCCGCGCGGTTTGGCGAAGCATGGCATCCCACCAGCATACCGCTGGAAGCGCTTCGGGAGCGAATGGCCCGCCTGGCTGGCTTGTCGGCGGATGCGGACCGGGTCAGCCCTCCGGCAACCACAATTCATCAGGCAGTAGACTTTGACGCAGACGGGATTGGAACATCGGAGCGTCGGCTGGGGCGTGGCTCGCCGTCCCAGGTGGCTGAAGATGTGGCGACCTATGCCGACATGGGCATCCCCGTAGTTGTCTGCAACTTTCGCGGCAAAGGCACTGAAAAAATTCGCCGGGCGATGGAAACCTTCGCCCGGCAGGTAATGCCGCAATTCTAGCGAGTGACCCGTATACCCTAGCCGAAGAATTCCCTGAGCAGGCCGACCAGTTCCGCAGGCTTTTCCACGTCGGAACGATGACCACAGTTCTCCAGTGTCACCAGCCGCGACCCGGCGATTGAGTTGTTGTAGACCTCCCCTGCGCTCGGCGGCACCACTTCATCGTTCCTTCCCCATACGATGAGGGAAGGCAAGTCCTTGAGGCGTCCGAGGCGATAAGGCAGGCTGCGGTCGTGCATGTAGGGGCGCCAGGTCAGGCGACAGGCTTCCTCCCTGGCCGTCTCCCATGACTCCACCTGCTCCGGGGAAGGCTCGTCGGGACATACCTGCTGGAATGCAGCCGTCGAAGATGGATCATGGAACCCGGCACTGATGAACTCCCTGGACACCATCAGGAACATATCCAGGATTTCGCCTGTGGGCGGGAGTATTCCCGCCGGCCCGGCCAGTGCCATCTTTCGGAACATCTGCGGGTTCTGGGTAGCCATTTCCGCAGCGATCCAGCCACCCAGAGAGAATCCCAGCACATTCACGTTCGAGAGACCCATGTCCTCCATAGCCCAGAGGGTCCAGGTCGCCATGTCTCGCACGTTCATAACCCAGTCAAGACGGTCGGTGACCCCGAAACCAGGCAGGGACGGCGCGTATACCGTATAGTTCTTCGCCAGTTCCTCGTGGATTTGCAGCCAACCGGGCTGCCCCATTTCGTCGTGGAGCACCAGCAGTGGCGACCCACTGCCTCCCTTCAGCACTTGCATCTCCGCGCCCGCAACCTGCACTCGCTCCTCGGTAAACGTCGCCGTCGTAGTCATTGACTCGCTCCTTCCTCGGGCCTCGCAACAGGTGAGGGTTAGTGGAGATGCGGGGCCGGAATGATTGTCAAAGCGCCTGATGGGAATGTCAACCCGATAGAAA
>VXOI01000077.1:0-15360 GCA_009840175.1 Chloroflexota bacterium
TCGACGAAGTTAGGTATCATCCCCCGCCATTCCGGGGCTGTGGGAGGCAGGGCTTTGAAATAGCTTAAGAATTGGTCCAGATACTCACTTGCAGGGCCTGCAACCCCGTCTCCCGCGCCGGGGCCTGATCTTGCGGGTGCCCTCCCGGTAACGTAACAAAGCATCAGGCCGACGTCGTCTTCGCCGGTATCGTCCTCATAATTCTGAATAAAATTGTCCCTGTGCGAATGCCAGTCATTCGCTGCCCAGCGTCCCCGAAACTGCTTGGCCGAAAAGTCAGGGTATTCTGCCTCCATCCCTGTGTTCGGCAGATATTCCGCAACCCTGTCGTGCAGTGCCTGCTGGGACTCGGCCCAGGCCCGCAACACCGCTCCGGCCAGTTCCGGGAAAAGCGCGACCGCTTGGGATACTGGCTCCCGCAGCAGAGGATGCGGGGCGCGGTGGGAGTCCCTGTATCCTGTAACTCTTATACGGCTTTTCTGAATGGCCGAATTAAGAGCGTTGGTTGCCTCGGTGGAAATCTGGCCACGGGCACCCAAGGCCCGGCTTACCACGTTCTCACGGAATGCGGAATCCATCGCCTCATAGACCGTGCTGAATTGCAGACTCTCGTCTAGCGGGCCGCTGTTCGGCATCTCTGTCAACTCCAGGATTTACCGCCTCAGTGTCATACAGGCCGCAGGATTTCTGAAATCATATCTTAGATTACGTCGGGGTAACGGGCAATCAGGGAAGGGTAATCGAGTCTCGAAGCCTGTCTTGAGCTGGTCAAAAGGGTTGGGAGATTTTGCTGACATCCGCTCCTTGAAAACCTTGTACCCCCTCTCTAGCATCTATTACGGATGGTAGGCGCAATCTGCCTGCCGTGCCGGCCGGGACTATGGCAGAGTCTTGCAGGGTTGAGATTGTCCGAACTGGATTCTTCGGAACCTTAGGATATCCGGGCGGGGGTATCCTGGAATATCGGGAGTCCTGCTTGATGCAATGGCCGCGGTGGCGTCGGGTCGCCATCCATGTTCGGGTCGGATGGCGAAAAATCGGATATAGACATAATTGGACAGAAATAGACACCTCTGGGAGGTGTCCCACTAGGAGTCTTCGTCTTTGTGGCCCTTACTTGAACTGGCGGTCACAGGCTCGGAATCGCAGAATTGGCGGAGATGATCGGAGCTGAGCGGAAAAACGGAAAATCAGCCCTCCGACCAGGTAGTAGCGAGCCTTCCGGATTGTGGCCCCGCTAATCCAATCTCGTGAGCTCGTCGCTGGGCGCGAATTGACAATGCGAAGTCAATCATTCAAAATCGCCCCAACCTTCACTTGTGAGATAGGAGGAGTCTCATTATGTTGAAAATCGGCCACGTCGTAGTGCGCCCAGGCCGACGCCACGGCGACGATCCGGTGGAGATTCCCGTCCCCGAGGAGTTGGAGACGGTTCCAGGCATACCTATGAACCGGAAGGACGTAGACTTTTACAGCAGGGAATACCCGTTGCAGCGACAGCAGGTGGAACACGCTGCCGACACCGAATGGGCTCCCAGCGTCGGCACTCCTGCAATGCAGAAGTACCACCACGAGCATCAGGAGGTGATGGAGCAGTTCTATCCGCTGATGAACCGCACCGGCGACCTGCCGCCCACCGGATCTCCCACAGGCGAAGATGTAACCGATCTGATTCGCACCAAGGCCCGTGAGATGGGCTACCTGGAAGTGGGCTTCACTGCCCACGACCCACGCTACGTCTACCAGGACCGCAAGGACCACGTTAAGTTTGGCAACGCCGTGTGTCTGGCCCTGGAGCAGGACTTCGCCGAGACGCAGACTGCCCCCAGCATGGCCGCCGAACACGGCCACTACGGCACCTACGAGATTCAGGCTCCTATGGGCCTGGAGATGGTGGACTTCATCCGGTCGCTGGGCTACGGAGCGCAGGTCCACGGCCCCAGCAACCACAGCGCCGCTACCATCCCCATGTTCGTCGCTGCCGGGCTGGGCCAGTTGGGCGCCAACGGCCAGTTGCTGACCCCTCATGCCGGCGCTCGCTGCCGCCTGCAGATTATCACCACCGACGCCCCGGTCACCTACGACGAGCCGGTGGACTACGGCTTCCATGCCTTCTGCCAGGTCTGCCAGGTCTGCGTCAATCGCTGCCCCGGCCGTGCCCTGATGCGCGAAAAGATCTGGTGGCGCGGCGTTGAGAAGAACAAGCTCATCTACAAGCGTTGCCGCCCTGTTATGTCGCGCTACGAGGGTTGCGCCATCTGCATGAAGGTCTGCCCCATCAACAAGTACGGGGCCAAGTCCGTCATGGAGCATTACGCTCAGACCGGCCAGGTGCTGGGCAAGGGCACCCACGACCTCGAAGGCTACACTCTGCACGACGAAAGCACCGGCAAGTACGCCACCGGATACTTTGGCCCCGGTGAGTTGCCCACCTTCAATGCGGAGTTCTTCAAGATTCCGCAGGGCACCCGCGAGAACGCTGCCCTCGACGACCTTATCGAGTACATCCAGGACCATAAGGGAGAAGCTCTCGACCGCCCCGAGGATCAGGAGCAGTTGTTCAACTTCCGAAACCGTATCCGGGCCATCGTCAGCGGCGAAGCCGTGAGCGACAGTACGATGTTCTAACCCGGCATTGCACACGTTACCCACATAGGGGCGCACAGCTGTGCGCCCCTACTCTTGCCCAGCCACGATATTGGGCTTAAGTCAAGGCGACGCGGTACCATACATCCCAACTGAGAAGGACTGAACCAGTGAAGCAATCATGGTGGGCCGAAGGAGAATTGTTCGAAGGTTGCAGTTGCAATCTGCTTTGCCCTTGCCACATCACTTTTCGCCAGCCCCCTACCAACGGCTATTGCGAAGCCATCTGGGGCGTGTCAATCGAGCAGGGGTGGTTCGGTGAGGTTGAACTGGCAGGGTTGGGAGCCGTGATATTCGTCCATTCACCGGGGCCGACCATGGCAGACGGCAACTGGACTTCAGTGCTGTATCTTGACCGTACTGCCACCGATGAACAAACTGCCGCGCTATGGGCCATCTTCAGCGGCGTAGCCGGCGGCCCGTGGGAGATTCTAGGGCAGTTCTACCGCGACGGCAGGCTGACGGCGGTACGGAAAGTGCCACTGGAGATCACCATTGACTCCAATTCCCGAACGCTGCGCGCCTCGGACCTTGTGCTCCTGGAGGTTCAGGCTATCCGGGGCGCCGATGGCGAGGGACTGGCAACCATTACCAACCTCCGCAACGTCATCCACGGCGACGTCCACACCCTGGCCCGCTCCAACCAGACCATCCAGGACGAAACTGTCTCATGGGAGGAACAGGGCAAGCACGGTCTGTACAGCCGGTTCCGCTGGGAAGGCACACTCCCGCGCTAGCTATCCGAAGAGTACAGAGCGCAGGGGGCTTCTCATGCAATCAGATTGCGATAGACCTTTCCTTCTTTCATCACTAGTCGGATTCTTTCCCGTTCCTGGAGAACGGTAACGTCGCTCAAGGGGTTGCCGTCCACCACTATCAGGTCAGCCAGCTTTCCTGCCCCCAGCATTCCCAGGTCACTCTCAAGTCCGCAGCAGGCGGCTGCCTCGCGGGTTCCGGCTATTATGGCCTGCATCGGTGTCATGCCAGCGTCCACCAGCATATCCAGCTCCACTGAGTTATTGCCGTGGAACCAGCCGCCGGCATCTGTTCCGGCCACTACCCGTACGCCGTATCGCATGGCCTGCTGCACCGTTTCAATGTGATGTTCCCGGAACTCCCGCGCCTCCACCTGCGCCACCGGGTTGCCCTCTGCGGAGTGGTGGGCGAACACGGTTAACGTTGGAACCAGTGTGATGTCATTGTCGGCCATCATCCGCAGCAGATCGTGGTCCAGGTCCAGGTAGCAGCCGTGCTCGATGGAGTCCACGCCCGCCTCCACCGCCGTCCGCAGGCCCGGCCCGCCGACGGCGTGGCAGGCCACCCGACGGCCCTGGGCGTGAGACTCGTACACCAGCGTCTTAAGCTCATCCAGGTCGTAGCAGGCGTCGGTGCCCAAGTGGGTGGCCCGCCCGAATCCGGTCTGGAAGACCTTGATCAGGTCTGCGCCCACCCGGGCGTTCTCCCTGACTACGGCCCGAATTTCGTCCGCGCCGTCCGCGACGCCGTAGGGAATGTTGGGGTCTGGCATGGAGTAGCGACGATGGCCAGAGAAGGTGGGCCGGTCCTGCACGCTGTGGGTTGGCCCCAGTGGCCCGGCGGCCACCAGCAACCGGGGGCCTTCGACAAGCCCTTCCTCGACGGCAATCCGGAAACCCGCTTCCAGCCAACCGCAGTCGCGGATTGTAGTGTAGCCGGATTGGAGCGTGTCCTCGATTACCTTGGCTATTCGCAAGGTCCGGGTACTTCGCGGCTCGGTCATGCCCCACCGGCTCAGGAGGTCGTAGGTGAAAGATGCCAGATGGTCATGGCAATCAATGAGGCCGGGCATGACAGTCATGCCGGTAGCGTCAATTTGCTGCGTCCCGTCAGGCATATTCACTGCCGTCCGCGGCCCGGCAGCCACGATCCGTCCGTCGTCTCCCACCAGCACTGTTGAATCGGCGAGCGGCTCCCCGCCTGAACCGTCAATAAGCGTTGCGCCAACGATAGCCTGCATAGTCACCCCCGAGACTCCTCATTTCTCGACCCGACGGTTGATATGATAGCGCAGACAGTCAAGAATAGCGGTGCCAAAATCCACTGCCAAGGAGAACCGGAATGGAACGAGAATACATCAACCCTCCCGACATTGCCCCGCCCCCGGCCAATCTTTACAACCACGTGGTCAAGGTGGGCAGCACCGTATACATATCCGGCCAGGTGCCGCGTGGATTGGACGGCGAGGCGGTGTATCCCGGCGATGCCGCCGGCCAAATCCGTCAGGTGTGGGCCAACCTGGAAATCGCCATTAAAGCCGCTGGAGGGACGTTGCAGGATATCGTGAAGACCACGACATACGTCGTGGGATCCGAGAACCTGGGCAAAATCCGCGAGGTCAGGATGACGCTGCTGCCGGAGGAGGGCCGCCCGACCAGCACCACGGTGGTAGTGGCTGGCCTGGCGGACCCTGACTTCCTAGTGGAAGTGGAGGCGGTGGCCGAGTTGCGCTAAGTTTGGCTCTCTCCCAAGCGCACTTGGACACCGGCGCGCTCTTCCTGGAGAGTCAGCACTATCGAACTGTCGTTTTCCTCCCAGCCCCGGGCCATGGCCTGGGCGTAGAGGTCGCGGCAGATTTCGGCCAGTGGCATTGGGACTTCATAGGCTTCCGCTAGCTCTTCTCCGAGCCGCAGGTCTTTATGGGCGGTTTTCAGGGCGAACCGGGCCTCGAAGTCACCTTGGAAGAAGGTGTCGGGGAGCCTGCCCCACAGGTTGCTCATCCGGCCGATGGCCCCGTTGCGGAACACATCCACGATGGTATCGGCAGGCACGCCCGACTTGACCGCCAGGGTCCAGCATTCGGTCATTGCCAGGTCGGCGCAGAAGACCGCGGTATTGTGCATTATCTTGCAGATGCACCCGGAGCCGATTCCTCCGGTGTGCATCACCCGCTCCCCAATGGCTTCCAGCACCGGGAGGCATCGCTGGAAGGTGGGTTCGTCTCCGCCAACCATTACCAGGAGGTCGCGCACTTTCGCTCCCTCGACGCCGCCGCTGACCGGCGCGTCGAGCATGGCGACTCCTTTCTCTGCGAAAACGCCGTGTACCCTCCGGGCCAGAAGGGGGGAGTTGGTGGTGTGGTCTATGTAAACCGAGCCAGACCGCACCCCCTCCAGAATGCCGCTCGGCCCGAGGGTGACCGGTTCCATTTCCGCCGGGCCGGGCAGACAAGTGCATATTATGTCGCACTGAGCGGCGACCTCCGCCGGGTAGTCCGCCCATACCGCTCCTTGATCAACCAGCGGCAAGGTCTTTTCCCGGTGAATGTCATGCACTACCAACTCAAAGCCCGCTTTGAGGATGCTGGCGGCCATAGGAGTGCCGATGTTCCCGGTGCCTATGAACCCGATACGCATGAGCTTTTGCTCCGCTACAAGATTTCACCCTCACCTCAACCCTCTCCCTGGAGGGAGAGGGAGAAATTTAGGTCCCCGCTTTTGGGCTAAAGTTTGTAGAGGCGGGCCGGGTTGTCCCACAGGATGCGCCGCTTGCTCTCATCGGACAGCGGCAGTTCCAGGAACGTCTCGGTCGTATGAGGATACTTGGCGTCGCCGTGGGGGTAGTCGCTGGTGGTCAGCAGCCTTTCGTCGCCTACGGCCTCCACAACGTGGGACACGAACACTTCCTCGCACTCGACGGCGGCGTATCCCTGCCGGTTGAAGTACTCCGATGGCAGCATCTTGAGGTGTTGCATCTCACCGTATGGATGCCGCCACTCGTAGTGTTCGTCCATACGCCCCAGCCAGAAGGGCAGCCAGCCGCACTGGCCCTCCAGGAAAGCGAATTGCAGCTTGGGGAAACGCTCCATCACTCCGCCCATGATAATGTCCATACAGCACATCATCTGCTCCACGGAATGGGTGGCGATGTGGGCTATGCCCAGGTCATCGGGGAAGCGGTCGGCCCCGGCCGCGGGCATTCTGGAGCCGGTGGTCTCGTGGAAGCCCACGGGAACGTCCAAGTCCTGCACCTCGGCCCAGAGGGGATCGTAGTGCGGGTCGTGCCAGGACCGGTCGTTGTACATATTGGGGCGAAGGAAAACCGCCTTGAACCCGAGTTCCCTGACGCAACGGCGGGCTTCGACCACCGCAGTTTCCACGTCGTGGGGCGACAGGGCCGCCGCCCCGAACATACGGGACGGGTCCCCGGCCTGGATATAGTCGTAGAGCCAGTTGTTGTAGGCCCGGCAGGCGGCCTCGGCGAAACGGGGATCCATGCCGTTGCGGGCCGTGATATACATACCGGAGGTCGGGTACAGCACCGCCAGATCCAGACCCTCTCTGTCCATCGCCTTGACTTGAGACGCCGGATCGAAGTTGGCGGCGATTTCCTCAGCGTACCTCTCAGCCAAAGTGTCTTCTTCCTCGGCGCTGCGGGCCGGCCAGTTGTAGTCGGTCATGCTGGCCATCACGTCGCCTTCCACCACGGTGCGAATGTCCCAGCGACGCTCGTTGAGACGACGGGGCGCTCTGTCCCTGAACTCGAGGTCAATGTACTTTTCCCAGAGGTCTACGGGCTCCATTACGTGAAGCTCGGCGTCTATTATCTTGAATCCGTTCTTTGCCATGACTTTCCTGCTCCCTTACGTTGGACGAATCCGGGCAATGAGTGATGTGGCTAGATGGCCTGCCAGTAGCGGCGGCCCTCGGTGCGGACGATGCGGCCGAAGCCGGGGGCTGCCAGGTGGACAGCAGCTACCGGAATGCCTTCCTGTTCCAGGCGGTTCATCATGTCGCAGCGGGTTATGCGGGTCTGTTCCGGGTCTATGTCGGCACGAGAGACCCAATCGGTGTTCTCGATCTGCACTGTGTTGTGCAGAACGTCGCCCAGCACTAATCCCCGCTCGCCTTGGGAGGAAACCAATATGCTCATGTGGCCGGGAGTATGGCCCGGTGTAGGGATCATAGTCAGCTCGCTGGTCAACGAGTACTCGCCATCCATCAGCTCAAGTACACCCAGCCCCTCCAGCGGCCAGACGCAATCGGGCGCGTTGGGGAATCGGGTCTCAATCAGGGCCGGATCATGGCAAGCCTCCCAGTCCCTGCTGCTGACGTAGTAGCGGGCGTTGGGGAAGGTCGGAACGTAGTTTCCGTCTTGCGAAACGACGTTCCATCCGATGTGGTCACGGTGGGCGTGGGTCATCACTACCATGTCCACATCCTCGGGCTTCATGCCGTGAGCGGCGAAGTCATTGAGCAGTTCGCCCCAGGGCGTCTCAGGCGTGGGCTTGGGGCCAAGCCCGGTGTCCACTGCTATCGTGCGGCCCTCGGAGCGGATGATGAAGCAGGCCAGATTGAAGCGGACATGGCCTTCGTCTGTCAGGTGGCTTTCATGCCCGTGCCAATCCTCGTTTGGTATGGCAGGGAAGAAGTTGCACAGGTCAAACTCCAACAGCCCGTCGGAGAGGGAAGTAATCTCGACGTTGCCGATGTTCAGCTTGTTGCCGGGCATTTCAGGCCTCCTGACATTTCGGGTTGACCGCCCGATTATAGAATGCCGTTGGAATAGTCGCAATTGAGACTCCCGTAACGATGGAAAGGGGCAACTCCGTCATGGAGTCGCCCCCTCCGCGCTGTCGCGACGCCCGCTTGGTCTCGTCCTATTCCTATTGGGCTGGCGCGGCCATCAGGACGCTCACGTCTTTCACCTCTATGTTGGAGACCAGCATGACCAGGTCTTCCAAGCGGCGCACTTCGAACTCCACGAAGTCCTCTTCCACCACCATGTAACGGGAAACGACTTCCAAAATTTCCTGCTTCATCTGCTGCATCATGTCCGGCGCAAGCTCGATGCGGTCCTGAATGAGAACCAGACGCAGCCGCTCCCGGGCAATCTCGCTGGAAGTCTGTGTGTTTTTGTCGGAAAGCCCCAACAGCCAACGCAACAGTTCACGCATGGGAGTAAGCCCTCCCCTTCATGCCCATCATGTCCCGTAGCTTATTGAACACCCCGGGACGGGGCGAAATTTCTTGTATAGGAACTTCTTCGCCGTCTATCCGTGCTGCGATGCGCAGGAAAGCGGCCCCCGCGGAGGATCGGGCATCATGCACCACCGGCACGCCGCGGTTGGCGGCGGATATGGTGCGTTCGTCGGCTGGTACCAGGCCGAGGACTTCAATTGCCAACAACGACTTCACGTCCCTTTGACTCATCATGTCGCCGCGCCGCACCATATCGGCGGAGATGCGATTGATGATAAGGCGAGGCCGATGTAAATCCGACGCCTCCAGCAAACCCACAACCCGGTCGGCGTCGCGTACGGATGCAACTTCCGGGGTGGTGACTATTATCGCTTCCTGAGCTGCCGCGGTGGCGTTCTTGAACCCTCGTTCAATGCCGGCCGGACAGTCTATCAGAATGTAGTCGTATTCCTGTTCCAATCCGGCACACAGTTCACGTAGCTGGGCCGGTTCGATGCTGTCCTTGTCGCGGGTCTGGGCAGCCGGAATCAGGTACAACTCCAGCCCATGCTTGTCCTGTATCATCGCTTGGCGTATCCGGCACTTGCCCTCAATGACGTTCACTAGGTCGTAGACGATACGGTTTTCCAGCCCCATGATTACGTCGAGATTTCGCAGACCTATATCCGTGTCTATAACCACCACGCGGTGGTCTCGCATGGCCAAGGCAGCGCCGATGTTGGCGGTTGTGGTGGTCTTTCCGACGCCGCCCTTGCCCGAGGTGATGACGATTGTCTTACCCATCATAAAGTACCCCTTTTGTGTATCTGGCGAAACGCCCGGCGAATGGAGATACGTAGACTGCTCCCTTCCGGGTGTAGGCGATGCTCGGCTGCCCGGTTTCGGCGCCCCTGCCTCGCTTCCTCCTCTTCTGAGTTTTCCCGGCTGCCTGAATGGCACCCTCGCAGTTGCCGATACGAATGCGCGGCGATGCGATTTCCAAGGCGATGATGGCCGCCTCGTTGTCTCCCGACGCCCCGGCGTGAGGGAGACCTTTGAGCTTGCCCATCACCACAATGTCTCCGTCAGCCTTGATCTCCGAGCCTGGGTTAACATCTCCCAGGACTACCACGTCTCCGTAATGATGTAGGGACTCCCCTGAGCGGAAGGTGCTTCGAATCAACATGGCCTGAGTACGGTTGCGCCGATTCCCGCCGATGAGGTCGCTAAGGTTGCGATCAAGCGCCAGAGTACGTGAAGTTCCTCGTCCCTGGAGAAATCTCCACGGGTAACCCCTTGGGGGATCATCCAGGTACTCATCAGACTCAATCACGTAGTCTCCGATGGTCGACACAAAACGGAAGACTTTGAGTCCGGAGTTTTCCTCGAAGACACGCCGTATGAGGTATTTTTCCTCCGTGGTGAGACTGCGTCTTCCAGTATTGATGCTTACCCCGCCCTCGGAAAACAGCGCCCCCTGCCGCCCGGACAGCTGCTTTGCCAGTTCTCGGACCACCTCTTCCATGGGCGCGTTTTCATCTACGATGAAAGTTATGTCGCTGCCACGCCCGATCATGTTAATGGCCTTGCGGTTGGAAAACCCGCCTGCCCGTGACGACTGGCCGTCTGTAATAGATGGAGACTCGGATACAACCACGGCTCACCCCATTCCGGGTTATGTCACGTCGGTTATATCAGTCCCGGCCAGAGAGAAACAATGAATTTTTGGTCAATTTTTGAGAAATTTCAGGTTATGTGAATTATACGGAGAGACAAAAAGCCGCGCCCATCAAGAGCGCGGCTTGGAGTCAATGCTGAAACCAGTAAGACGGGCAGAGTCTAGTCGCGAGTGCCGAAGAGGGCCACCGAACAGGTGAATGAACCTGGACGGCCGCCCAGGTTGTGAGTCAGCCCCAGGTCAGCCTTCTGGAGTTGACGCGCTCCCGCCCTGCCTTGGAGTTGCTTGTAGACCTCGTAGATCATGCGGATGCCGCTGGCGCCGATGGGATGACCGAAGCATTTGAGGCCGCCATCGGTGTTAACCGGCAGCTCACCCTCCAAGGTGAAGGTGCCGGCCTCAACGTCGGCACTGGCTCTCCCTCTTGGGCTGAAACCCAAGTCTTCGTAGATTATCAACTCTGTGATTGTGAAGCAGTCGTGAACCATCGCTAGGTCTATCTCGCGGCGTGGGTCGCCGATACCAGCTTCCTGGTATGCAGCCTGGCTGGCCCGCACCGTCTCAGGAAAGTGGGTGAAGTCCCAGTCGTCGCGCATGATGCCGAAGGCGCCTACCGACAGGCCCAGCCCCTTGACCAGGATGTAATCGTCGCGGAAGGTCCTGGCGATTTCCGGCGTAGTGATGATGGCCGCGGCGGCCCCGTCGCTGACGCCGCAGCAGTCGAACAGGCCCAGCGGCCAGGCCACCATCGGCGCGTTGGCAACCTGATCAGCGCTGACCTCCCGCTGGAAGTGGGCCTTGGGACTCATGGTGCCGTTGTGGTGGTTCTTGGAGGCAATCTGTGCCAGTGTCTGTTTCCCTTCCTCGAAGGGTATTCCGTACTCGTGGAAGTAGCGCGTGGCGGCCAGCGCGAACTGCGAGGGCGGCGGGACAGGAGGGTTCACGTCGGAGCCGGGAGCCTCAGGCACCGCCAGCCCGGAGAAGCCGGAGTCCTTGAGCTTTTCAACGCCCAGCGCCAGCACTATGTCGTAAACTCCAGCGGCTACAGCGTAGCAGGCATTGCGAAAAGCATCAGTGGCCGTGGCGCAGGCGTTCTCGACCCTGGTGATGGGTATGTAGTCCAGCTTCAGGGCGTCGGCCAACGGCTGCCCAGTGCGGAAGGACGACACGGTGCCCAGCCAGGCCGCTTGAATGTCTTTGCCTTCTAGTCCAGCGTCTTCATAAGCCTCATAGGCTGCTTCCACCATCAGGTCGGCGGAGCTGGCATCCCAACGCTCCCCGAACTTGGTGCACCCCATGCCGATGATTGCCACTCGGTCCTTGATTCCGCTCATAACAACCTCTGCCTTGTTTCGTATCCCGTTCCTAGTTTGCCCCTACTGTCTGCTCCGCAACAACTCGTTGCGGCACCGCCTTCCAGTAGTAGTTGTGGATGCCATTAACCACCCGCAATTTGCGGAAGCTCATTTCCACGGTCATGCCAACCTTGATCTCGTCCAGCTCACGGTCGGTAATCATGCACAGGGCGCGGCCTCCGCCATCGAAATCCACCACGGCTATGACCAGCGGGGTATCGGTGGTTCCAGCCAGGTAGTCCATTGAGTAGGTGAAGACCTTTCCGGGCTGGTCACTCAGTCGCAGCGGGGTGGAGTCGTCGCGGGTCTGGCACTTCACGCACACCCGTTGAGGAGGGTACTGGACGAACCCGCACTGATTGCAGGTTGCGCCATAGAACCGAACGTTGCGGTCACCTTCCCGCCACAGGGCGGATACCGATGGGGATTGGGCTTGTGGACGGCGCGATGCCGCATCAGTAAGCCACACGTCGCGCCAGCGGGCGTAGGTCTCGTAGCTGTCAAGGGCATGGCCAGAGTTGAGGTAACCGCTGACACCGTTGCAGGCTCTTTCATTGCTCGCTTGGGCCGTAGCGCGAAAGGCCAAGACGTCGCTGCCGTCGCCATAAGATGCGGCGACGACTAACTCTCCCGGTGCGGCTTCCTCCAGCGCGGAGGCCAGCAGCATCGGTACGAAGGCTGCGCCGGTGTTGCCGAGGCGTCCGAACATCCCGTCCTGCACCTGCTCCGGGGCGAAGCCCATTTGCCGCGCCAACTGGACGTGCCGGCGTCCGTCAGGGGCGTAGAGGGCCAGCTTGCCCACGTCCCTCGCCGATATGCCCTGCCGTTCCATGAACCCAGCGACAGCATCTCCCAAGATGCGCTCGAGCCCTTCCTCGATGGCGAAACGGTCTTCCCAGGAACGCACGAACTGGTCCCCGGCGCTGCGCCAGACGTCCATCATGTTTTCCGAGATGCTGTACGAGCCTTCATGCTCGGCAATCACGCTGTCGCGAGAAACGATGAAGGCGGCTGCGCCGTCGCCGGAGTTGCGCTCGGCGTCCCCCTTGGGCGCGCCTTGCCGGTTGTCGCTGGCGATGACCAGTACCTGCCCAGCAGAACCGGCGGCTACGGAATCGAGGGCCTGCTTGAGCGCGGTGGTGCCAGCCCGAAGCACGTCGGTTATGTCGGCAGTGAAAATGTCGCGGCGCAAATCGAGAGCGGTGGCTATGATGGAGGCGCAACCTTTCTCGGCGTATGGGGGCGTGGTGGTAGCGAAGAGCAGGCTGTCTATGTCCTGCCGGTTGCGGCCGCTCAGACAGTCGAGACCGGCCGCAACGGCCATTGTTACGCTGTCCTCGTCAAAGTTGGCTACCGACCGCTCCACCCGCGAGTTCCAGCCTTCGGTGGATGCCCCCATACGATAGCGAGGGACGTAGGCCCCAAACGCCTCAATTCCAGCCACAAAAGCACTCCAGGGGAAGATTGCGGCAATGCTATCAGGATGGGAATTTGGGTGTCAAACGCGGGCTAGAGCTAGAGCGAAGGCATTCGCATTTGGAATCCCAATGGGCGTTGTTCCTGCTTTTGCGGGATGGCGGGGCAGAAGAATTGTGTTTTCGCTGCCAATTTATGCCATTTTGCGCCATTCCGGCTTGTCGCCCGGGTTCCGGGGTGGAAGTAGCGCTGGGTTGTGTGTGACCAAGCATACAGGGACTATGCTAGGGATGCTCTACCGGACTTGGCAAGGGGCAAGTATCACTAGGTCATCCAAATGTGATTGCCCCATTGCTAGAGTTCGAATTCCTTGACGTCGTCGGCCACTATCAACTTTGCGCCGGTCAGCGCCTGAACCTCTTCAGGGGTCCAGCCTGGGGCCACTTCTTTCAGCGCCAGTCCGTCGGGGGTGCGCTCGATTACCGCCAAGTCGGTCACTATCAGGTAAACACAGCCCTGGCCGGTGACCGGGAAGGTACACTCTTCAACTACCTTGGGGTTGTTCTCGCGGTCGGTGTGCTCCATCGCCACTATGACGCCGCTGGCTCCGGCGGCAAGGTCCATGGCGCCACCGACGTTTCCCACGCCACGCTGGGGCAGCATCCAGTTGGCGAGGTCGCCGTTGGCTGACACCTGGTGGGAGCCCAGCACGGTCACGTCCACATGGCCGCCGCGAATCATGGCGAAGGCTTGGGAAGAATCGAAGAATGACATTCCCGGCACCGCTTCCAGGAACTGGCCGCCCGCGTTTATCAGGTTGATGTCCTCATCACCTTCTTCGGCCAGAGGGCCGCAGTTGAGGATGCCGCTCTCGCTGTGGTAGAACACCGTGCGTCCCTCGGGCAAGAAGCTGGAGACCAGCGTGGGGATACCGATACCCAAGTTAACGTAGGCTCCGTCGGGCAGTTCCTTGGCCACCCGCATGGCGATAATCTCGCGGGGCAGCCTTTCTTTTTCGGCCAACGATTCAAGATCAACAGCCATCATCTTCCTGCCTGACCATTCTATGCCGTTTCCAAATATGGAGAGAAGCCTTCGGGGCGCCTGACGATTCGGTTGACGAATATACCGGGGGTCACGATCTCCTCGGGGTTGAGCTGGCCAGGCTCCACAATTTCGTCCACTTCCACCACGGTCACGCGAGCGGCGGTGGCCATCACCGGGTTGAAGTTGCGGGACGTTCCCTTGTAAATCATGTTGCCCAAAGTGTCGGCCTTGTGACCACGAATGATGCAGTAATCGGCAATGATCTGCTGCTCAAGCACGTACTGCCGCCCGTCTATTTCCCGGACTTCCTTGCCTTCTCCCAACAGGGTTCCAACAGCGGTGGGGGTATAGAAGGCAGCTACCCCGGCTCCGCCGGAACGCAATCTCTCTGCGAGAGTCCCTTGAGGGGAAACTTCCAGGTCCGATTCGCCCTCCTGGTAGGCCCGCTCGAAGGCGCTGGGGCGGTTGATGGACGGAGACACGGGGTAAGAGGCGATGGCCTTGGCGACCTGGCCGTTTTCGACGAGGATGGTGTGGTCTATGGCGGTCACGCCTTCGGGAACGCCGAATCGAGCGACCCGGGCGATGCCAGCGGTGTTGCTGATCATGGTCAGTCCCTTGGCTCCCTGGTCGCGGAGGGCAGTCATCAGATAGTGGGCCATGCCTCCCGGTCCTCCGAACCCGTCAACATTGACGATTGCGCCGTCAGGCACATCGCTCAGGGCCTCCGATGCTGTGGCGTAGACCTTGTTGGGCCAGGAGAGACCAGGGGTTTCAAAGGTCATTTCCCGCAGGTTGGACGCGAGCGACAAAGGGGCTCCGGCTATGGATGAAATGTCGTCGGAAGTCCAACCGGGAGCAACTTCAGCCAGTTCCAGGACGCCATCGGTAACCCTTATCACGGCTACATCGGTCACGATCAGGGACACGCAGCGACTGCCGTCTATTGGCAGGGGACATTGGTCAACCAGGCGAGGCGCTCCACTGTCGTCAGCAAGGCGCATCAAAGCCACAAGCCGACCTGCGCCGGACGCGAGGTCCACCGCGAAACCTGGGGCGGCCAGCCCCGGAGTTTCGGCGGTTGTCCAGTGGACGAAGTCTCCGGCGGCGCTCACCTGGGCTGCCTCAACGAAGGCGAGGCCAACGCGACCACCCGCCAGCATTGCGGCGACGTCGCCAACCCCTGCCGCGGCTCCGCCCCTCACGGCGGATGCCGGGTTTCGAGCGGCATCAACCATCATACCGGCAGAGCTGGTGGGATAGCCGCCCGCGCCGGTGTCCG
>VXOI01000077.1:15370-18227 GCA_009840175.1 Chloroflexota bacterium
GGCGTTTGGGGGGTTTCCCGCGGAATCAACCTTAATACCGCCCGCGGGGTTGCTATCCCGTACCGCGCCGGTCTCCTAAAAAACCCAGACGCCGGTGTCGGCAGGCAGCGTTGAGGGGATTGCGGTGGGAAGTCCAGAGCCGATGGCTACCGCTTCGCCAGCGGTAACTTCCTGGGCCGCCCGTTGGGCCATGCTTTTCGAGTCCAGTCTAGCGCCCGGCATATCTACTCTCAGGACTAAGTGCCGTTCCGTTGGTGATTCCTAGAGGCTTCTCACGAAGATTCGTTGCACGAAGATGGCCGGGGTAATAACCATTTCAGGGTCGAGCGCACCAGGCTCAGATACGCTATCCACCTCAGCGACGGTCGTTCTTGCGGCCATGGCCATGATCGGATTCCAGTTGCGTTGCGCGCCCTGGTACAACAGGTTGCCGAGGGTGTCGGCAGAAGCAGCACGCAGGAGGGCGAAATCGGCTTTCAGAGCAGGTTGGAAGACGTGCCGTCGGCCGTTTATCTCCCGCAGTTCTCTCCCTTCGGAGAAGCGGGTTCCTGCCCCAGTTGGCAGGAACAGGCCCCCGATGCCAGCGCCCCCGGCGCGAATTCTCTCCGCGAGAACACCAGCAGGCTGCACTTCCAGTTCCAATAGTCCGGCTTCCCACAGGTCTTTGACCGGCCCACCTTGTCGAGGGTCGAAAGGGAGAGGGGAGATGAGCTTTCCCACTGCCCCGGATTCCACCATCCGATTGAGATCTGCCCTTCCTGAGTCTGGAGCACCTGCTCCCTGACTGATCACGGTCAAGGCACGCGCACCGCTGGCAATGACAGCTTCCAGCAGTCCTTCAGGTTCACCGTGGCCTGCCAAGCCACCGATGAGCAGGGATGCTCCATCCTGTAGCCCAGCGAGGGATTCCAGGGCGGAGCCATATACCTTATTCAGACTTGTACCGGGTTCAGTGCTCACGAACGATCCTTTAGCTCGCAGGTGCCCCCTGTTCGACTTGATCAGAATTGGGAGCCTGCTCTTGGGAACTCTGCGTTCCTCTATCCTTCCCGCCCAATTTACCCGCGAGGGCGGCTACGGTTGCGGCGGCCGCTCCGGCCGCTGCTATCACCATTCAAAGCACGTCGCTCCTCCATGGCCAGGACCTTGCCGCAGGTGAATAGTACCATCCGGCTCTTCATGACGAAGTGCATTATACCAACCCTGGCGTTTTCCGCACGGGCTTTGACCGCGGCGATTCACCAACCCGCGTTGAGAATTCATAAAATGAAACCGCCCCGCCGGTAGCGGGACGGCTTCTTGATTACCCGAAGGTCTTGCTGGGCTAGAAATCCATTCCGCCGCCCGGGGGCATACCAGCGGGCATGGCCGGAGCGGGCTGGGGGATTTCCGAGATCATGGACTCGGTGGTCAGGACCATGGCGGCGACGCTGGCCGCGTTCTGTAGCGCGGAGCGGGTCACCTTTGCCGGGTCAACGATGCCCCTCTCGAGCATCGGACCGTATTCCCCGACTTCGGCGTCGTAGCCGTAATCGTCGGCCTGTTGCTTGACCTGGTTGAGAACCACGGCGCCCTCGAAGCCAGCGTTTTCGGCAATGAGCTTCAGAGGCTGTTCCAGCGAGCGGCGAATGATGTCCACTCCGACACGCTCGTCGAGAGGCAACTCACCGATGCCGTCCAAGGCGCGCTGGGCACGAACCAGGGCGACCCCGCCGCCGGGGACGATGCCTTCCTCAACGGCGGACCGAGTGGCGGACAGGGCGTCCTCGACGCGGGCCTTGCGCTCCTTGAGCTCGATCTCGGTGGCAGCGCCGACCTTGATCACCGCAACGCCGCCGGACAGCTTGGCCATCCGCTCTTGCAGCTTCTCGCGGTCAAACTCCGAGGTAGTGTCTTCAATCTGGGCCTTGATCTGAGTGATGCGAGCCTGAATGGCATCCTCGGAGCCGCGGCCCTCGACGACGGTGGTCTCGTCCTTGGTGGCGGTGACGCGGCGAGCCTGGCCGAAGTCCTCGATAGTGGCAGCGTCGAGCTTGCGACCGGTCTCTTCACTGATGACGGTGCCGCCGGTGAGAATGGCGATGTCTTCCAGCATGGCCTTTCGGCGGTCTCCGAAGCCGGGAGCCTTGACGGCCAGGGCGTTCAGAGTGCCCCGCAGTTTGTTGACCACAACAGTAGCCAGTGCCTCGCCATCAACGTCCTCAGCGACGATGACGACGTTCTTGCGGCCGACCTGGAGCAGCTTTTCAAGGGCTGGGAGAAGTTCGGCAACTGCCGAAATCTTCTTGTCAGTGATGATAATGGTCGGGTCTTCAAGGACCGATTCCATCCGGTCGGGGTTGGTGATGAAGTAGGGAGAGATGTACCCGCGGTCTACCTGCATCCCTTCAACGTATTCAATCTCGTCCGCCAGGCCCTTGGACTCTTCGACTGTAATTACGCCGTCCTTCCCGACCTTTTCCATGGCTTCGGCGATGGTCTCGCCTATAGCTTCCTCGTGGGCCGAGAGGCTGGCAACCTGGCCTATGCGCTCGCGGGTCTCTACGGTCTGGGCCATCCCCTGCAATTCGCCGACCACGGACTCAACGGCGCGCTCGATGCCGCGCTTGATGGCCATGGGGTTGGAGCCGGCGGTGACGTTCTTGAAGCCGTCGGTGATGATGGCCTGGGCCAGCACAACCGAGGTGGTAGTGCCGTCGCCAGCGGCGTCATTGGTCTTGGTGGCGGCTTCCTTGAGCAACTGAGCGCCCATATTCTCGAAGGAGTCGGGGAGTTCGATTTCCTTGGCGATGGTTACGCCGTCGCTGCATACCTGAGGCGGGCCAAAGGACTTGTCCAGGACGACGTTGCGGCCCTT
>VXOI01000255.1 GCA_009840175.1 Chloroflexota bacterium
AAAGAGACGCAAGGAGGACAACGACGTCTATCGCTGCCGCGACTGCGGGTATCTGTTCAGCCCGCCGCCCTCGCCAGCCGCGCCGCGCCGCAACACGGGTATGGAATCCGGCTCCGGCGGAAGTCGCTAACCGGCCAGCCGGAGGATGGGGCCAACGGGGGGCTGCTGATCCTTCGACGGGCTCAGGATGACGCGGGTCGGGCTCAGGATGACGTGGGGCCGCGGCTCGGTGAGTGGATGGCGTGTCCGCCGCCGCATTCGCCGGTGGCCTTCGCCCGCGAGGTGCTGGGGGTGGAACTGTGGCACAAGCAGGTGGAGGCGCTGACCGCCCTGACGGAGCACCGCCGGGTGGCCGTCAAGTCGGGCAACGGGCTGGGCAAGGGGTTCTGCGCCGCCGTGGCCGTGCTGTGGTTCATCCACTCCCGCCCCGACGCCATCGTCCTGACCACCGCGCCCACCTTCCGGCAGGTGCGCCACATCCTCTGGCGGCAGATTCGCCGCCTCTACGGTCCGGCCGCCGAGAGCCTGGGCGGCAGGATGCTGGACACCCGCTGGGAACTGCCCGACGGCCGCTACGCCATGGGGCTGTCCGCCGACGGGGCCGACCAGTTCCAGGGGTTCCACAGCCCCAACGTGTTCATCGTGGTGGACGAGGCCGAGGGCGTGGGCGACGAAATCTACGAGGCCATCGAGTCGGTGATGACCTCGGCGGAGCCGCTGCTGCTGCTCATCGGCAACCCGACGACGATGAGCGGGGCCTTTCGCCGCGCCTTCTTCGAGGAGAGCCGGATATACCGCAACATCAGCATATCCGCCCTGGACAGCCCCAACGTCCAGGCCGGGCGTATCGTCATCCCCGGCCTGACCACGCCGCGCTGGGTGGAGGAGCGGCTGGAAATCTGGGGCGAGGACAACCCGATCTACCAAGCCCGCGTTCTCGGCGAGTTCCCCGATCAGGGCGACAACACGCTGCTGAATCTCAGCGACATCGAGGCGGCAACAAGACGCCCTCACCCTAACCCTCTCCCAAAGGGAGAGGGAACTGTGGAACTTACTCTCCCGGAAGGGGAGGGAATCTCAAAACTCCCTCTCCCTCTGGGAGAGGGCGGGGGTGAGGGCGTAACCCCACGCGACTCCCTTCCCGCCGCCGAGGGCGTCATCCTCGGCGTGGACGTGGCCCGCTTCGGCACCGACCGCAGCGTCATCCTGCGGCGGCGCGGCGACCGTGTGGAGGACATCCGTGTGCTGCGGCAGATGGACACCATGCAGCTCGCCGGGTGGGTGGTTGCCGCCATCCGCGAGTGCAACCCGGCGCAGGTATACGCGGACGAAATCGGCGTGGGCGCCGGAGTCGTGGACCGGCTGCGGGAGCTGGGCCACCCGGTGCGCGGGGTCAACGTGGCCCACAAGGCGCACCAGGATGGGCTGTACGCCAACCTCCGCGCCGAGGGCTACTGGACGCTGCGGCAGCGGTTCATGTCGGGCAGCATCAGCATCCCCGCCGACAGCCAGTTGGTCGGCGAGCTGGCGGCCCTGCGCTACGGCTACGACAGCCAGGGCCGCATCAGGATGGAGAGCAAGGACGAGATGCGAAAGCGCGGCCTGCCCTCGCCGGACAAGGCCGACGCCCTGATGCTGGCCTTCCTCGCCCCCAGCAGCAGGATGCGGCTGTGGGTTTAGCGATCGTCGCCAATCTCCCTCTACTCCCGCCGTCATTCCCGGTCGCAAGCGCCAGCCCGAAGACCCCGGCCTGCCGTCCCGATTCAAGGCCAACGGCCCGGCCGCCGCCGACGTGGACGGCTTCTCCGCCCTGTCCGGCGCGGGCGGCGGCTGGAACCGCTCCGAGTACGGTGAATACTACGCCAGCTCCACGCCGGTATACGCCGCCATCCGGGTCCGCGCCGACGCCCTCTCCCGCCCGCCGGTGGTCGTCTACCGCCGCGCTCCGTCGCAGCCCGACGGCCAGCAGCGCCTGCCCGTCGGCCCGGAACACCCGGCGCAGCAGCTACTGGACCGCGTCAACCGCTGGTACACCCGCGCCGACCTCTGGCGGGCCACCGAGATCTACCTCAACCTCTGGGGTTCCGCCTACTGGATGCTCGACCGCGACGCCGCCGGCAACCGCGAGCTGTGGCCGCTGCGCCCCGACCGCGTATCCATCGTGCCCGACAAGGACGAATACATACGTGGCTTCGTCTACCACGGGCGCAGCCGCATGATCGCCCTCACCCCCGACGAGGTGGTCTGGTTCCGCTACTTCAACCCCCTCGAAGAGTACGCCGGCCTCTCCCCGGTCGCACCGTCGCGCATGGCTGTGGACATGGGCAAGGACGCCCTGCGCTTCAACCGCAACTTCCTGCGCAACTCGGCCCAGCCCGACTTCGTGCTGCTCACCAACGAGTACATGAACGACGCCGAGGTTGACGACTTCTACCGCCGTTGGGAGGCCCGCTACCGCGGCCCGGCCAACGCCCGCCGCCCGGCGGTCGCCAGCTTCGTCCGCGACATCAAGACCCTGGGACTCAGTCACCGGGAGATGGACTTCATCCAGGGCCTGCGCTGGAGCCTGGAGGAAGTCAGCCGCGCCTACGGCGTCCCCCGCCCGCTGCTGTCCGACCTGGAGCGCGCCACCTTCTCCAACGTCAACGCCGCCGAGCGCTTCTTCTGGCGCAACACCATGGTCCCCGAAATGACCTTCCTTGCCGAGCAGGTAACCCGCAACCTCTTCCCCCTCCTCGGCTACCCCGACCTGGAGATGGAGTTCGACCTGACTAGCATCGAGGCCCTCGCCGAAGACCAGAACGCCCGAACCACCCGCGAGACCCAACTCCTAGACCGCGGCGTCCTGACCATCAACGAAGTCCGCCGGTCGCGGGGCCTGCCGGACGTGCCGTGGGGTGACACGTGGGCGAAGGCGAGGGGGTAGCAAAAGTCTTCTCCCCTTAGCATAGTTCCCTCTCCCTCTGGGAGAGGGTTAGGGTGAGGGCGTCAGAGTGGCGTGAAAGGCTGTGTGTCAGGAACGTGGAGTTCAGGGAAGAGTTGCAGACGCAACCTAAGTCCGCCCCCGCAGCCGCGGATCCAGCACGTCCCGCAGCGAGTCGCCCAGCACGCTGAAGGAGAACACAGCCAGCGTGATGAACACCCCGGGCGTCACCGCCAGGTACGGCGCGAATAGCAGGTTGGTCAGAGCATTGGAGAGCATCTCGCCCCATGTGGGAGTGGGCGGAGGAATGCCCAGCCCCAGGAACCCCAGGGCGCTCTCCGTAATGATGGCCACGCCGACCAGTCCCGTAGCCACCACGATATAGGGAGCGAAACAGCCAGGGGCGATGTGACGCAGAATGACGCGAATATCGCTGGCGCCGATAGCCCGGGCCGCCTCTACATATTGGGTCTCTTTAAGCACCAGTGTGCTGGCCCGGACAACCCGGGCTCCGTATGGTATGAAGGGAACGGCAATGGCGACTATCAACGTGTTCATGGAACGGTCAAGGGCAGTCAACAGGGCCAGGGCCAAGATGATGACAGGAAACGCCATCAGGATGTCCACGAAACGCTGCATTATCGCATCGGTTCTTCCGCCGTAGTAGGCACTGACCAGCCCCAGTATCCCCCCAACCAGTGTGCCGGCCACCGAGGCAATCACACCCACCACTAACGAGCGCCATGCGCCGTGCAGAATTCTGCTTAAAACGTCCCGCCCGAAGTTGTCTCCTCCCAGCAGGTTCTCACCCCAGCCGGGATTCGAGAACTTCTCGGCTGCTCCCAGTTCCAAGGGATCATAGGGAGCTACGAAAGGACCAACAATTGCCATCAAGATCAAGAAGAGAATGATAGCTATTGCAATTAATCCTAAAGGCGAGCGCCGCGAGAAGCGTCTTAACCCTCTCCAGAAGATGGGCCATCGCCCAAGAGCTATATTGGCGACGTCCCTGTTTTGAGTGCTTTCAATCGAAGCCATAGGTTTTTTCGCTCGAAGCTACTGATACCGTATCCTGGGGTCCAGCCAGGCGTACAGCATGTCGGTGAGCAAGTTGGCCACTATCACGATTCCGGCGAAGATTAGGATTATAGTCTGCACCAGTGGGAAATCCCGGTTGGAAACCCCGTTGACCAACAATGTACCCCAGCCGGCCAGGTTAAATACTTTTTCAGTTACAACCACCCCAGCCAGCAGGGCGACAAATTGCAGGCCGCCGATAGTTACTATGGGAATAATTGCATTCCGCAACCCATGGCGGACAGTCACAACTCTCTCGTTCAGACCCTTGGATCGGGCCGTCCGCATATAGTCTTCCTGGATTACTTCCAGCAACGAAGAGCGGGTCATTCGGGCGATAAAGGCCACCTGGAAGTAGCCAAGAGTAACCGACGGCCAGATCATCTGCTTGATATTGCCCCAGGGGTCGTCGAAAGGGCTGACCCAGGACAACTCCGGCTGCCAGGAAAAGGTCTTGGCCAGAAACAGGACAATCATGATGCCCAGCCAGAACACCGGCACGGACAGGCCGATAATGCTGAAGACCCGCAGGGCATAGTCAACCCAGGAGTTGTGCCGGATCGCGCTGATGGTGCCTAGGGGCACCGCCAGCAACACCGCGATAATCATCGTATAGACGGCTAGGTTCAGCGTCACTGGGAAGTGCTCGACCATCAGGTCTGCAATCGGCCTGCCGCCAAGAAACACCGAGTATCCCAGGTCGCCGCTGAACATCCCGGAAACCCAGTTCCAGTACCGCTCGTAGAGAGGGGCGTTCAATCCCAGCTGTTCCCGGAGTTCGGCCACCGTCTTCTGGTTGGCGGCGTCCCCAAGGATGGCCACGGCGACATCACCAGGTATCACGGCCATGATTATGAAAATAATCAGCGAGACCCCAATCAAGGTGGGGATCGCTAACAGGAGCCGTCTGGCAATGTACTGCTTCATGCTCTTTCAGAAACCTGAGAATGTGCGGGTTCCTCCAGCCTGGCGAGGTCGCCGTGCTGGAGGAACCGGAAAGCTGCAAGGTGTTGAATGGCTGCTACGGCCGAGTGTGGGGCAGTTCCGGGAAGTCCAGCCAGACATATTCCATCCTGGCATTGGTACTGCGTATGTTGGCCGACGCTGTCCAGCCTTTAACGAAGTTCCACCTGGCATGGTTGATCAGGAACCAGTGCATAATCATGTACGAAGAGTCGTTCATGGCGATTTCGTCCATCTGCCATGTGAGCTCGCGCCGTTTCTCGAAGTCCGGCTCGAACTTCTGGGCCTCGTACAGCGCGTCCAGTTCCGGTATGGAACGGCGCTGGTACCAACGTCCTCCGTCGGTGATGTACAACTGACCGAAGGTGTCCGTGGGATCGTCGAAGTCCAGACCGGCACCCAGAAGCGACAAATCGAAGTTACCGGACACCTCATTGCCTCGCGTCTGGGAAACGTCTGCCGGATCCAACTCAATGTCTATGCCAACCTCTTTGAGCATGGGCTGGATGATCTGACAGTACTCGATGCTAAAGGCGATGTTGGTGGAACACTGCAACTTCATCGTGCTCCAGTCAATCTCGCCCTTCTCCGCTTCATATTCCGCCAGCAGTCTGCGGGCGTTTTCCCGGCGCGCTTCCATGTCCGGGCCGTAGCCGATGAGCGCGGCCTGCCGTTCCGCAGGCAAGGCCCAGGGCCCCAGCGGGAAGTTACCGGTCCCTATCGTGCCTTTCTGTCCGGCCAGTTCGGAGATACCAGCCCGGTCAATAGCTTCACTGATGGCCTGGCGCACCCGGATGTCGTCGAAGGGTTCGCGTTCGGTCATCAGCGCCAGGTGGGACTCGGTGAGAATCGTGGCATTGGAGATGATGATGTCGTCTTCCTGGCTCTTCAGCGCCTGCGCTTGCTCGTCGGTCAAAGTCGGGTGGGGCGCGGACTCGTTCCAGTAGGTGCGCTTGGTCAATATCGCCGTAGATCTGACCTGCTGGTCAAGAATGATGTTGTAGTCAATCTCGTCCAGGTATGGCAGGTCCTCTTTGAAGTAATCAGGGTTCCGCTCGTATTCCCAGAGCAGGGTAGTCGGCTCACTCCTGAGCTTGAATGGCCCGGTCCCGATGGCCACGGTCTTGAGCGCGTTCACCGGGTCCGGCTCCACAATATGCCTAGGTATGATGCCTTGCCACCCATTGGAAAACACGGCCAGCACCAGCGGGGAAGGGCCTCTGCCGTTAATCACAACGGTGTTTGCATCCGGAGTGTCCACGCTTTCAATCAGAGACTTCAAGGTTTCCTTACGGGGGCTGACCATGCCCTCCGGGGGAAACATTATCCGCTCTATGGTGTACTTGACGTCGTCTGAAGAGAAGGGGGCTCCGTCGTGCCACTTCACATTTTCGGCCAAATGGAAGATTACAGTTGCTCCCTCATCGGCAAGTTCCCAAGAAGTAGCCAGGTCAGGAATGAGTTCCAGCGCCAAAGGATCGTAGGGGCTAGTGGCCAGCAACCCGTTATAGATTGGTGCGGTGATGGTGTACACGCCTCCGAAGGAGGTCTGGTGCATATCAGCCGACGGGATAAGCTCCGGGCCGGAGGTCAGGAACTTTCCACCGTACCTGGGCTTCTCTTCATTTGCCTCGGCCAATGCCAATGCCCCGCCGGACATCAGAATCTTGGCGGCATCGCTGTAATGGGAATCATCGCCTCCGGCAGAAGCTACAGGCGCCGCAGTGGCCTGCGGCACGGCTGTCGCAGGCGCGGTGGTTGCGGGCGCTGCCGGCGCGGTGGTCGCCGCAGGGGCAGCGGTGGCGGGAGCAGCGGTGGCCTGGGGCGCCGGAGCTTCGGTGGCTGCGACTTGCTCCTCGGTGGCCGAGTCGCCGCCGCATGCGACCAGCATTGTCAGGGCTAGAATCACTCCGGCGATGAACGCGATACGAAACTTGAGACTTCCGAACATTGCCCGGACACCTCCGTTTTCTGACCGCCGGAGCACAACGGCAGCCGGTTGAATTTCAGGAATGCTATATGACTATTCCTGAATAGTCAACCAAACTTCCGTAGATTGCAGATTTTACGGGCTTATTAAGATTGTGATTTTACAATTATTTACGCAATTCGTAACACAAATGCCTTCCTCTATCCCAGCCAGTCGTCGAACCAGTCCAGCATCCGCGCCAGGTATTCCTCCCGCATCTTGGGGTGGCCGGTGCGTGGGAAGGCGTGGTTGCTGCCCGGGAAGCGGACGAACTCGACGGTCTTGTCCAGCCGCTTCAGGGCCACGAAGTACTCCTCGCTCTGGGCCACCGGGCAGCGGGCGTCGGCCTCGCCGTGGAGCAGCAGGGCCGGGGTGTCCACGTTCTTCGCGTAGGTGATGGGGGAACGGGCCAGCAGCTTTTGCGCTAGAACGTCCGGGGGCGTGTCCATCACCGAGCCGCCCCATTGCGGCTCTCCGAAGCTGATGCCGATGTCCGAGGTGCCGTACATGGTGTACAGGTTGGTGCAGGGGGCCCCGATGACCGCCGCGCCGAAGCGTCCGGTGTGTCCGATGGCCCAGCCGGTCATGTAGCCGCCGTAGCTGTACCCGTGGATGCCCAGCCGGTCCGTGTCCACGTAGTCCCGCTGGCAAACGTGGTCCAGCGCCGCCATCAGGTCCAGGTAGTCCTCGCCGCCCCAATCGTCCAGCACCGCCCGCATGAACTCGTCCCCGTAGGTTGACGACCCGCGCGGGTTGACCGCCAGCACCAGGTAGCCGCTTCCGGCCAGCAACTGCTGCCAGGGGACATAGGAGTCATAGAACGCCCCATTGGGCCCGCCGTGAATATCCAGAATCAAGGGATAGCGCACCGAATAGTCAAAGAAAGGCGGGAACCACAAGCGGCCCTCAATGTCGTACCCGGCCCGCTCGACGGTGAACTTCTCCAGCGAGGGTACCGGATGCCGCTTGAGAAAGTCGGCGTTGAGATCGCCTAATGGCGTAACTGTGGAGGAGGCAAGGTCGGCCAGGTGCAGCGCCGACGGAGAAGTCGGCGATGACGCCGCCACCGCAGCCAGTCGGGCATCGCTGTCCAGCGACAGCCCTGCGATCAGGCGCCCGCCGCCCCACAGTTGGCGGGCCTTCCCGCCCTCAGCCGTCGCTTGATACACATAGCTCTCGCCGCGAGTCTCACCCAGGAAGATGATGCGTCCGTCGTCCTGCCACCGTATCTCCGGCTGTCGAGCCGCGCCCGGCCCGCCCCCGAGCACCGGACGATGATCGTCCCCGGTGATGCGCCGGGGTTCCTTCCCTGGTTCAAGAACGTAGAGCCAGCCCTGCCAAAGCACCATCCCCGACTCATCCTCGGATGCCACGGCCACCAGCCGCCGCGAGTCGGGCGACCATGCCACCGCGCCGACGCTGCTCAGTCCTTCCGACCAGCACTCGGCGGCCTGTCCGCTCTGAACGTCCACCACGTAGGCTTCGGTCAGGGCGTGGGTGTCGCGGTCGTCGCGCCGCCCGGAGATGAAGGCAATCTTGCTTCCGTCGGGCGACCACACCGGGCCATAGTCGTCCCAGTCGCCCCGCGTGATCTGCGCCCCATCTCCCGTTTCCAGATCAACCGTGAACAGGTGGTAGTGGGCGTCGCCACGCCAGCCCTGCAGATCGTGGCGGTAGCGTATGCGATTGACCTCGACCACGCGAGGCCCTTCCGTCTGGGTTCCCGCTGCCGCGCCCGCCGCCGGCTCCGTATCCGTGCAGTAGACGATGCGGCCGCCGTCGGGCGACCAGGCAAAGTCCTGCACACCCTTGGCTGCAAAGGTGATCTGCCTTGCCTCGCCGCCGTCGGCGTTCATCACCCACACCTGGCGCGGGTCGCCGGGCTTCGAGGCCCGCAGGAAAGCCAGCTTGCTGCCGTCGGGAGAGAAGCGCGGGCTGCCGTCGGCGTTCCCTTGGGTGAACTCGCGCTCCTCGACTGCCGGGCCGGTAAGCATCAGGCGCGACCGGGCTTCCGCCGAACCGCCTCGGCCTTCCACCCACGACAGCGCATACGCCACCCGCTCGCCATCGGGCGAAATGACCGGATCGGACACCGTATTCAGTTCGTAAACCAGTTCAGCGGCAAGAGTCATGCTACACACCACAGAGACCGCAGAGGTCCCAGAGATTTTTGGGTATTATATGAGAAACTCAGTGGTCTCTGGGACCTCTATAATTTAATAATTCGCTGGAGGCCGGAAATGCAACGGAACTTGGTGGGCTACGGCAGGAACACGCCGCAAATCCAGTGGCCCGGCGGGGCGCGGATTGCGGTGTCGCTGGTAGTGAACTACGAGGAGGGCGCGGAGCGCAGCACCCTGGACGGCGACCCGCACCACGAAACCAACAACGAGGTGCCGTCGCCGGTGCCGGCGGGCGACCGCGACCTGAACAACGAGTCCTTCTTCGAGTACGGCAGTCGCGTCGGCGTCTGGCGGCTGATGGATATGTTCCGCCGCTACGGCGTGAAGTCCACCTTCTACTGCTGCGCCCTGGCCCTGGAGCGCAACCCGGAGGTGGCCCGCGAGATACCGAGGGAGGGCCACGAGGTCTGCGGCCACGGTTACCGCTGGGAGGAGTACCATCTGATGGAGCGCGAAGAGGAGCGGCATTCCATCGCCCGCACTGTGGAGTCGCTGGAGCGAACCACCGGGGAGCGCTCGGTGGGCTGGTTCACGCGATACGGCCCCAGCCTGAACACCCGCCAGCTAGTGGTTGACCACGGCGGCTTCATCTACGACAGCATCGGGATGAACGATGACCTGCCCTACTACGTTACAGTAACGGGGCCGGACGGCAACGATACGCCCTGGCTGGTGGTGCCGTACAGCATGGAGACCAACGACGCCCGCTTCTGGCGGGGCGGGCTGTCCAGCGTCGGCGCGTTCTATGAATACCTGCAAGACACCTTCGACGTGCTGTATGAAGAGGGCCGCACCCATCCGAAGATGATGTCCATCGGCCTGCACTGCCGCATCGCGGGACGCCCGGCCCGGGCGCGGGCCGTCGAGCGCTTCCTACAGTACGCTCGGCAGATGCCCGGCGTCTGGTTCGCCCGCCGCGACGAAATCGCCCGCTGGTGGCTGGAAAAGTACCCGCCGGGAACGCTGGGCTAGGCCAGTTCCGCCACCGCTTGGGCCAGGGTATCCACCTCTTCCTCGGTGTTGAAGAAGTGCAGGGAGGCGCGGATGGACTCGGGGTAGTGAACCTGGCGGACTACGATGCGGTGGTCCTGCCAAATGCGGGCCACTACATCGTCGGCCGACTGCCCGGCAACGGCGAAGGACACCAGCCCGGCGGATTGAGCATCGTTCATCGGCGATAGGATGTTGACCGCGGAAATCTCGGCGAGCTGCGCCTTGAATCTGGCTGCCAGCGACACGTTGCGAGCCTCGATTTCCGGCACGCCCACGCTTTCGATGAACTTGGCGGCCTCGACGAAGGCAGCCTGCAACGGGACGCTGCCGGAGCCGCCCAGGAACTTCTCCATGATTGACGGATTGATACGATAGCTCTCCGGCTCGCCCGGCTCCCCAACCTGTGTCACGCCCCGGCCCCCGGTATGCGCCGGATGCACCTGCTCGATGAGCTCGCGGCGGATGTAGAGGGCGCCGACGCCTTCGTAACCCAGCGCCCACTTCTGGCCGGGGATGGAGTAGTAGTCGAAGCCGTCGCGGTGAACGTCCAGCGCGACGTGGCCCCCGGTCTGCGCGCCGTCCAGCATAATCTGCGAGCCGTTGGCGTGGGCCACTCGGCAGAGGTCGGCGGCGGGCATACGCAGGCCAGTAGAATACTCGATGTGGCTGACGAAGATGAGGCGAGTGCGCTCGCTCATCGCCGCTTCAAACTTGCCGACGATAGCGTCGTGGGAATCGTGGGGGTCTATGTCCAGCACCCGCACCTTTGCGCCGTAGCGGTGGGCGATGTGCCAGCTTGGGGCCAGCACCGAACCGTGCTCCAGGTTGCAGGTGACGATTTCATCGCCCTCGTGCCAGTCGAGACCGCTGAGGACGATGTTCAGGCCCTCGGTAGTGTTGCGGGTTACCAGCGTCTCGTCAACATCGGCGCCCAGCAGCCGGGCGGCGGCGCGGCGAGCTTCTTCCTGGATCTCGCGTCCGCTCTCGTAGACGCCGGGGGTAGTCGGCCCCTGCTCCGCCTCCAAGACCACCCGCGCCTGCATCGCTTCGGCGGCTTGGCGCGGCGGCGGCCCTGACCAGCCGGTGTTCATGTAGGTCAAGTTTTGTAGGACGGGAATCTCGTCGCGTAACTTCTGTACGTCCATAGCGGCCAATCACTCGCCTTTGGTTGAGGATGTACCCGGCGGCGGCTCGTCGAAGGGCTCGCCGCTGGCCTCGGCGGCCACGCGGCGCTCGTTCCAAGCCTCCCAAGCGGCCTGAGTCTGCGCCTCACCCTCGGCGCGGCCCTCGGCGCGGCCTTCAGCAAGACCCCTTTCTAGGGCCTCCCGCTGTCGTTGCTCCGCTTCTTGGCGACGGCGTTCTTCCAAAGGTTCGATCAACCTTTTCCTCAGATAGTCTGCTACAACCATAACGTTTTCCGGCCCCTCTATTGTCAGCAGTGCTAATCCAGCAGCTCCCACGGTGGTAACGCAGATACCCTGCGTTATAGACAAGACTGTTTGTTGCCAGGTGTCCGCCGTATGCCCAAAGATTTCATACCAAAGCAGGAAGCCGATGCCCGCAGAGGCGTACAAGGTAAACAGGCCGAAATACAGCGCCCGCCGTCCGAGAGGTATGCTCCAGATGGAATCGCGGTCTTCCTGCTGCGGCTGACTCTGTTCCTGTTCGGTATCTTCTGCCCTCATTGTATCCTACTGCACAATCAATCCGCTCCCTCTCTGAACCAGAGGGAGCGGATTCTTCCGCCGCGATTGCTCGTTCCGGGCGTTGTGATTAGCGGGGCGAATAGGGCGTGGGGCGGAGGATGGAGTGGGTGGACACGCGCACCAGGGAGCCGTTTTCCTCGGAGGCGGCGCGGGCGGTCTGCCAGTCGGGGTCGTTCTGGAAGGCGGTCCAGCTCTTCTCTCGGGCGCCGAGGTCGGGGTAGCCCAGCATATAGACCAGGCGGTTGCTGGTGCCGACGTCCTCCGTCCAGTAGGCCACGTTCTCGATGCCGTGCTTCTCGAACAGGCCCATGGTGTGGTTCTTGAAGCGGTTGTGCAGGTCGGGCAGCTTGCCGGGCATGGCGTCGTAGATGCGGAGCTCCTGGATTGGGGTCTTGAACTTGGGCTGAGGGGAGTAAGGCGTGAGGCTCATCAGGGAGTTGAGCACCTGGGCGACGATGGGGCCGTTGGCCTCGGTTTCAGCGCGGACTTCGGCCCAGGCCTTGTCAGCCTGGAAGGCGGCCCACTTGTCGGCGCGGTCAGCCAGACTGTCAAACGAGAGGATATAGGTGAGCTGGTTGCTGGCGCCGATGTCGTCGGTCCAGAAGCCCATCATCCCGATTTCGTACTGCTTGAAGAAGCCCATGGTATGATTGGCAAAGCGGGCGTTGATGTCGGGAAGACGTCCGGGAACAGCCTTGTAGATGCGGTTCTCGTAGATCATTTTCGATCTCTCCTTTTCAGAATTTCCCCCTCACCCTCTCCCCCATGGAGAGGGGAAAATGGGCAACCCTCTCAGTGGAGAAGGGTCAGGGTAGGGCTTAAACTACTTCCTTTCGATGAACTCCAGTTGCACGCCGTCGGGTCCCTCGAAGAACACTACGCGGCGGTCGCCGGACACGGTGGCCTCTTCCAGGATGGTGGCACCGTTGGCCTTGAGCATATCAATCATGCCCTGAATGTCGTCGGCATCTATGGCGATGTGCTCCATGCCGTACTTCTGATCGCGGGTCTGGCTCTCGATGTGCCTGGTGACGTTGAGGGTCAGGCCGTGAAGGTCAAGGCGGACGCCATTCTCGCCGACATCGGCAATCTTGGTTGCGCCCAGGGTATCTATGTAGAACTGCGCCGTGGTGAAGGGGTCGGGGGACTTGAGGTGGACATGGTTCAGGCTGAGGGCCATAGCGGGCCTCCTTGACGTTGTTTGGAGTAAGGATTTCACAGGCGATAAAGGGCGAACATACCCTTTCCGGCAGAATAGTTTACCGGCCCAATGGCGTCAAGCAGACCATGTTATGCCACCGGTTAGTCACGTCTTGAGTTCGACAGGCCAGCAAGCGAGTCCGACGGAGCAAGAATTACCAGCCGGCAGGGCTGATTTTCTCGATTTTCCGCTCATTTCCGAGCATTTCCGCTCATTTTGGCGATTCCGGTAGTCCGGCAAGCTCACCAGACGCCGCCGGTCTTTGTCTGAACTATGATTCATTTGATTTTAGGATTTCGCTGACAGGACTCCAATCCTGAGCATCCTTAGTAATCCCTAGAATCCAGATGGAGACACTCTCCGTCGGACACGACATTGCCATCGCCCTTTCCGGTACGGCGGGCGGGTTGCGCCGGCTATACGTAATAAATGCTAGAGATGTGTCACCGGACTCCGCAAGGGGGAAGTGTCAGCAAAATCGGGGCCAGGGCCCTTCGGAAAGCTCAGGATGATGGCGACAGGCTCAGGGCAGGCTTGAGGCGCGGTTGCGCTGCGTCGAGAGGGTTGTTAGAGAAGAGAGCGGATGGGCCGCTATAATGCAAATAGCCAAGGCGTTGCTCGACACCATTGACGAATCCGTCATCCGACAGAAACATTCAGATGCCGTGCTGATAGCGCCGGGCCAATTCAAGAGATATCAGGAAAGAGGGGGCAGATGGTAGCAACTGACCGGGTAAGAGAAGTTTTCGCCGACGCCCACGGACTGTACGAGTCCGCCATCAAGCGGCTGGAAGCCGGGGACATCCGCGACGCCGCGGATAAGGCATGGCGCGCCATCAAGCGGGCCTCCGATGCCCTGATTCTGGCCCGAACCGGAAATGAACCGGAGAAGTCGCCGGTCACCACCCGTGAGTTGCGCAGGCTGGGCGGCCAGGACTCCGCAGTTTTTCCTCTCATCAGCAGGTATACTGCGGCGCGAGACTTCCTGCATGGCGATTGCTTCTATCTGGGACTGTGCGAGCCGTTGGACGACACCGAGCGTCTCATACGCGGGGCGATAGATTATATCCAGGACGCTGAACTGCTGTCCTGAGAGTTCCTTGGACGTTCCCAGCATAACCCATCAGCCCTCCCTCCATGTGAGGGCTTTCGTTGCTTTCCCATTCCGCAGCCCCCGCATTCCGCTATAATGCCCCTGCCACTCAACACAGAAACTGGAGGGGACCATGCCCATAGAGCAACATGCCCCGGAATTTGCGCGCCTTATAGCCGCCGATGCCGAGATCGCGCGGCACACTCCCGACGACTACGGCGGCGACAACGGCCCGGCCGAGGGGCCGGTGTGGTGGTCCGACGGCGGGTATCTGCTGTTCAGCGACATCCACAACAACCGGCGCATCAAGTTCGAGCCCGGCAGTGGCGTCGCCAGCGTTGACCACGAGCCGACCAACCGCGCCAACGGCCTGACCCGCGACCTGCAAGGCCGCCTCATCGCCTGCGAACACGACAGCCGCCGCGTCACCCGGACGGAACCGGACGGCAGCATTACCGTGGTCGCCAGCAGCTTCCAGGGCCGCCGCCTCAACCGCCCCAACGACGTGGTGGTCAAGTCCGACGGCTGCATCTACTTCACCGACCCGTGGACGCTGCCTACTCCCCCCGAGCAGTGGGACCACCAGTATTCCGGGGTATACCGCGTCACCCCTGACCTGGGAACCATCACTCTGCTGGTGGACGACTTCGTGATCCCCAACGGCCTGGCCTTCTCGCCCGACGAGAGCGTGCTGTACATCAACGACTCGCGGCGGGGCCACATCCGCGCCTTCGACCTGAATCCCAACGGCTCGCTGGCCCGCCAGACCGACCGGATTTTCGCCGACCTGACCGGCGACGCGCCCGGCGTCCCCGACGGCATGAAGGTGGACGTGGAGGGCAACGTCTACTGCGGCGGCTCCGGCGGCCTGTGGGTGATGGACTCCTCCGGCAAGAAGCTGGGCTGCGTGGTCCACGGCGCAACCGCCACCACCAACCTCTGCTTCGGCGGAGACGACTGGAAGACGCTGTACTTCACCAGCCGCAACCACCTGGGTTCGGTGCAGGCCAACATCGCCGGCATCCCTGTACCAGTCGCCTAAAGACAATTAACCACTGAGGGCACAGAGAACACAGAGAAGAAAATAAATCTCTGTGTTCTCTGTGGTGAAACTAAGGAGGCAAACAATATGCCACGCATATCCTCGGTTACACGCGATCAACTGTCGGAAGAGGACCAGCAGTACCACGACGCTATAGTGGGGACGCGCGGCAGCGTGCGTGGGCCCTTCGGCGTGCTGCTGAACAGCCCCAAGCTGGCGGCCCGCGTCGCCGACACCGGTGCCTTCGTGCGCTTCGAGTTCGAGCAGCCGGAGTCGCTGAAAGAAACGCTTATCATCGCCACGGCGCGCGAGATGAAGCAGCAGTACGAGTTCTCGGCCCACGCCCGGCTGGCCCGGCAAGCCGGGGTATCGGAGGACACCATCCAGGCCATCGCCAACGGCACCGCGCCGGCGGGACTGGAGGGCGACGAGGCGCTGCTGGTGAACTACGTCCATGAACTGCTGCGCAACCATCAGGTCTCCGACGCCACCTTCAAGGCGATGACCGACCGCTTCGGTGAGAAGGACACGCTGCACTTCACCGTCCTCTGCGGCCACTACCTGCTGGTGGCCCAGGTGCTGACGGCCTTCGAGGTGGAGTTGGGCGAGGGAATGGACAAGGAGATACCGGACTAGAGGCGGGGCTGCACGCAAGGGCGCGGCGGCGCAGCTTTGCTTTCCCCGCGCCCTTGCGATAAGGTGGGATCTAGCGGTATGCCAAGGGGCAAGGCTATGGAAATCGAATACACAGACGCAGAGGTCATCGCCAACTTCCCCGAAGTAATGCAGCACGTCCGGGCGGGCAAGACTATCGTTGTCCTGTGCGACGGAGAGCCGTGGGCCGAGATTCGCCTGGCCAAGGACAAAAAGGTGCCCGGCGAAACTAGGGCAGAGTATCTGGAGCGGACGGGGCAGTTGATGCCGTCGAAAGAACGGTGGAACCCACCCCCGGGAGTGCGGGTAGAGGGCGGCTTGGACAGGTTTCTGGAGGAACGGGGATCGTGGAAGGCGCCTATGTAGACGCTTCGGCGGTTCTGTCCGTCGCATTCGAGGAACCTGGATACGAGGCCGTAGACCAAAGGCTGCGAGGGTTTTCGCGTTTGTGGTCTTCTCACCTACTGGAGGCGGAATTACGGGCAGCATACGTGCGGAATAACCTTATTTTCGAACCAAGGTTTATTACGGGAATCGAATGGGTTGCGCCCGTCCGCCCGTTGTCTCGAGAAATAGCGGCGGCGCTTGAAGTTGGCTATCTGCGTGGCTCCGACCTGTGGCATGTGGCGGCTGCGCTGTACCAGGCCGATGATCCGCGCGAAGTAACTTTCGTAACCATGGACAACCGGCAACGGGCGGTAGCCGCCGCCCTCGGCTTTCAGACTTGAACCTCGAGCGGGCGCTACACATTCTCTTTGCTGTTACTCCAACTCCACACGCTCTACGAGGTGGACGAGCCAGCCGCCGAGACTGGCAGGGTGGATGAAGCCTATGTGGGAACGGCGCCCTCCGGGACGGCCCGCGTGGTCAATCAGTGTCAGGCCTGAATTCGCCAGACGGGACAGCAGACGGTTGATGTCCCTGACCTTGAAGCCGGTATGATGCAGGCCAGCGCCGCGGTTCTGGATGTAGCGGCTGATGGCGCCCTGGTCTTGCCTTGTGCTGCCTGCCCGCCCGTAGTCAATGATGCCCAACGATTCGGGGTCCGCGTTCTGCAGGAATTCCAGTTCCAGATCGCCGATGGTGATGAATGAGCAGCGCAGGCCGCCGATGAACTCCGGCTGGTGGTTGCGGTAGACCACGCCATACTTGTCGGAGGTGAAGGACTCGGTCTTGGTGGAAACTTCGACATCGGTCTGCCTGCTTTCCACCGGCCAGCCCAGCTTTCTGACGAATACCCTCTCGACTTCGGTGTTGTCTGCGCTGGCGACGCCCAGATGGTCTATTCGCTCCACCTCGCCGTCAGGATTTGCGGCGACGGGCAGTTGCAGTGGGTCGGAAAGGTAGGTGATGGTTCCGCAGGTAGCCGCCGGGTCCAGGAGAACCCGCCGTGTTCCGCCCAGGCCCGGCTGAGGTTCGGAGGTAAGCACACGCAGCCCCGCGGCATAGGCGTCAAATCCGGCGCTGACCAGCCCACTGACCGACACCGCCATGTGATGCAGTCCGGGTTTCTCCGCGCCACCCACGAAGGGGTCTCCCAGTTCGAACAGGGCAAGCGCAGTCTCGCCTACGGGGAACACTGGCGCCCGCCTGTCGCTGTCCCCGACGTCACAATCAGTTCGAGGCAGTTCAAAATCCCGCTCCAGAATATCCGCCACGGCAGAAACGTCGCGGACCACCACGCCAACATAAGACAAGCCGTTGCCAATCATTACCGCATCTCCGTCACGGAATATCGCAGCCGCTGCGCCAAGCCAGACCATCACTGCTCTCGCCGGTAGAAGCGGCCTGTCCGCATTATAGCCCTTGTGACTGAAGTTGGGCCTTCTCCGCTGAGGGTGTATTATCGGAGCAACCCAAACGCATGGAGGGATCAGATGCGAGTCATCAGGATTGCAGAAGTGGAAACTGTTCCGATAGATACAGCGACGCCAGTGCCAGGCTGGACTGGCGGAGAGGTCAAACGCACCCGCCAGCCGCTGATTCCCGAAGGGAGCAGCGAGAACTTCAACAGCAGCGTTGTCAACTTCGAGCGAGGCGCCACCACAGGCTGGCACACCCACGAGAGCGACCAGATACTAGTGGTGACCTCCGGCGTGGGCATCGTAGCCAACGAGACCGAGGAACGGGAGATAACCGTTGGCGACGTAGTGCACATCAACAAGGGCGAGAACCACTGGCACGGGGCGAGGGGGGAATCCTATATGTCGCACATCACGATAACGGCGGTGTAAGCGAGGGCCCAAGCTGGACTTTACGCAAAATTTAGAGAAGACATAAAGACAGGGTAAGCTG
>VXOI01000156.1 GCA_009840175.1 Chloroflexota bacterium
CCCTAACCCTCTCCCCCCGGGAGAGGGTTAGGGTGAGGGCGTCCCCAGGCCCAGGGTCAACATCATCCCGCTGGGGCAGTTCGTTAGGCCCGATGACGTAGCTGGTTGTCCACTGCTGTGGTTCCTGAAACCCCCGGTCCTTCCTTACCGACGCCAGAGCCGCCTTTGTAGAGTCCGTCATCCCCTCCAGAGCAATACCGTTCAGGTAAAACCGCCGTTTCAGCATCGTCCAAGCCCGATAGGCCATATCGCAGGCCACCCATTGGCGACCCAAGTTTTCCGCCGCCACCGCCGTAGTAGCGCACCCCGCGAATATGTCCAGCACCACATCGTCGGGGTTGCTGGACGCCTTGATTATCCGTTCATTCAGTTCTAGCGGCTTCTATGTTGAGTAGCCGGTATATTCCCCGCTTTGTGCGCTGTAGTTGGTGAACCCGATGGGTTCAAGGATGAGGTTCTGTGGCGGGTTGCCAGCATCGGCGTCGGCATACCGCTTGAGACCGGGCCATCGGCCTTGCTTGGGGTGGTGAATCAGGTTGGCTTTGTTCAAAGCGTCCAAGCGTTCGTGAGAATCTTCAATAGTACGGTATCCGGGAATGAAGTTCCGCTCGATATATTCTGCGTAGTTGCCAGTCCTAGGGACTGCCCAATGGCGGCCTTTATCGGTCACCGAGTAGTCGCTCCAAGGTTCACCGGACTTGCCTCACCTGACTCCGGCGCCAGTCAGATCTGCACTTCGGTATCGTCCTCGCTCGTCACGGGATGGATATGCCGTGTCCAACTTGTCCCCGGTTTTCGATTCGGTTATGTCCCATCCGTTCCAAGTATGCTGGTAAGTCTTTCGGTAGTAGAGGATATAGTCAATGATGCGTCCGTAGTTGACATGGTCGTTGTGAGAAGTAGCCCGCCGCCAAGCGATTTGATTGCGAAAGTTATCCGCCCCGAACACAGCGTCCAGCAGCATCCGCAGGTAGCTGTTGGCCCGGTCGTCGCAGTGGACGTAAATGCTGCCCGTAGGTTTCAACACCCGGTGGCACTCAATCAGCCGCACGGCCATGAAGCAGATGTAGGCCGCTTCGTTCTCTGTGGCGCAGGCTTCCACCGCCTCGATCACCGCGTGGACTTTCGGGTAGTCGTCCTCATTCCGCATCTTCCAGGCCGGGTGAATATCATCGTCCCAGTTCCAAAAATCTTGAACCCGCGTCTCGCCGATGCCCTCGTTGTGTGCCGCCCCGTGCGCCCCCGCCAATGCTACTTCCTCATCAAACTCCGCCTGCGTAATCGGCGGCCGCGGCCTGCTGGTAAAAGTCTCATTGGCCGCAAAGGGCGGGTCAATGGCTATCAGGTCAATGCACTCATTGTTCAGGGAGCGGAGGAAGGGATAGTTGTCCATAACCGCCAGCGTCCGGTTGGCAACGTTCAGCTTTCCCATTCCACTCTCCAGGACAGACTGCTAACCTAATCTCTCGAACATAAATCCTACTACACCACGCCACGCTCCGCCAACCCGCCATTGCGTCAAAAACCTTTCATCCCTTGCCAAGTGTAATAGAACTAATGTACCATACCCGCAGTGAAACTCAACAGCCAGCGCCCATCCTGTAAATCCTGATAGGAGTTACGCAGTTGGAGAGTACGCCCTCACCCTAACCCTCTCCCAGAGGGAGAGGGAATAGTCTTCAACTGCGTAAGTCCTATTTGATTAGAAGATTTCCCTGATTGGCCTATCCCCAACGCCTTTTAATCCTTACAGGATACAGAATCCACGCGGCAGAGAAAGAAATCACGGCAATCCCATAATCAAACGAATCACAGTTCAGACAAAGACCGCAAATGACCGGAAATGTCCGCAAAATCAAGAAACCCTGTGCATCCATGTAAATGACAAAGGAGCCAACCCCATGACCTTCTCTCAAATCCGTCGCTTGGTAGACTCCCTGATGCTCAAGTACGCCGACGAAATCGAAGTCTACCGCCTCCGGCCCATAGCCCAGCAATTCTGTGACGACATGACCAACGCCGTAACCGGCAGGAAACGGGGACGCCCGCGCTCCATCCCGGAATGGGGCAACATCTTCTTCCAGCGGATACAGGAACGCGGCCTCCGCATCATGGCTCGCGCCCGTCTCGACAGCTACCTGAACCAGTGCCTGGAGTGCCGCGTCCTGCCTCAAGTCAACGATATCTTGCGCGCCCTGCTGCCCAGGGCCGTCCGCCGCGGACTCATCCCCTGCCCCCTCCAGGAACCCGTCCCTTTCTAGGCCCTAATCCTCCAGCGCAATCCGCAGGCGCTTGTTGATGCGGCCCTTGCTCTCGTGGCCCACGACTCGGATGCGGCCCACCTCCGTGGTGTTGTTGACGTGGGTGCCGCCGTCGGCCTGCACGTCGAGGCCCTGGATGTCTATGGTGCGGACTTCGCGGATGTTGGACGGGAGCAGGTTTATCTTGGTGCGGATGAGGTCCGGGATTTGCTCGGCCTCCTCGCGGGGCAGGTTGGCTGCCAGCACGCTGCGGGCTGCGGCCACTTCCTCGTTGATTTTGGCTTCCACTTCCTCGGCGAAGTCGGCCGACATCCGCTCCAGCTCGAAGTCCATCCGCGCCTCGCCGGGCTGCATATTGCCGCCGGTGACCAGCGCCCCGTAGTCGCGCCAGACCACGCCGCAGAGGATGTGCAGCGCCGTATGAGTCCGCATCAGTTGATAGCGGCGCTCCCAGTCTATGCGGCCCGACACCCGGCTCCCCGTTTCAGGCCGGTCGCCGTCAATCAGGTGCACCAGCAGCCCGCCGTCCCGCTTGACGCCGGTGACCGCGTACTCCCGTCCGCCGACGGACAGGACGCCGATGTCGCTGGGCTGGCCGCCCCCGCCGATGTAGAAGGCCGTGCGGTCGAGGGCTACCCCCGCGTCTGCCAGACCGGTCACAGTGGCGTCAAACTCTTGCAGATAGCTATGTTGGTGAAACAGCAGTTCAGTCATGTCGCACGCTCCGTCGGCGGCATTATAGCAGAGGGCAAATCTCCCTCTCCCTCAGGGGGAGTGTTAGGCCAGGACGATTGCAAAGCCCCTGTCACGGCGCCCGTCATTCTGAGCGAAGCGAAGAATCCTATCTTCAACTTAGAGACCCTTAGCTTTGCTCAGGATGATATACAGCGACTTCACAATCGTCCTGGAGGGTTAGAGTAGGGGCGTCATCACCGGATTTTCCGTGTAGCCCGCAGCCCGGAATATGCCATATCTTGTGCCTTTGGCCTATAATGGCAACTTACTTGGCGGCCCGCGCAATGCGCCGGGGCCGCGTCTAACATTCAGGCGCTACCCCCGTAGTCCCCTCTCCCTCGAGGGAGAGGGTTAGGGTGAGGGTGAAAGTAGATGAAGATTTCGTGCTTGCAGGAGAATCTGAGCCGGGGCCTCGGCGTGGTGGGCCGTGCGGTAGCCACCCGGGCCACTCTGCCCGTGACCCAGAACGTGCTGCTCTCCGCCGACCAGGGTATGCTGCGGCTGTCGGCCACCAACCTCGAGATCGCCATGACCACCTGGATCGGCGCAATGGTGGAGGAGGAAGGAGCGGTCACCGTTCCGGCGCGGGTGCTGACCGAGTTCGTCAATTCGCTGGGCGGAGACCGCATTGACATCAATATGGAGGAAGGCTCCCGCCTGCTCCAGATAAAGTCGGGCCGTTCCCAGGCCAACATCAACGGCACCGACGCATCTGAGTTTCCGCCCATCCCCACGGTAGAAGACGCCGTCGTCGCGCGGGCCGAGCCTGGAGCGTTGCGGGGAGCCATCGCCCGTGTGGCATTCGCCGCCGCCACCGAGGAGTCGCGCCCGGTTCTGACCGGCGTGGAGGTGAAGCTACGGGAGGGCCAGTTCACCATGGCCGCCGCCGACGGCTTCCGGCTGGCGGTGCAGCATGGGCCGCTCACCCAGTCCACGCCCGAAGAGATGGGCGTCATCATTCCCGCTCGCACCATGAACGAGTTGAACCGTCTGTTGGGCGACAGCAACGAACCCGTCGAGATAATGCTGACGCCGCAGAAGGGGCAGGTGATGTTCCGGTTGCAGGGCGGCGATACCGTGGAACTGGTGTCGCAACTGCTGCAAGGCACCTTCCCCAATTACGACCAGCTCATCCCCCAGAGCTACACCACCCGCGCCATTCTCGACTCGCAGGCCACCCTGCGGGCAACCCGCACCGCCGCCATCTTCGCCCGCGACGGCTCCAACATCATACGGATGCACGTCATGCCCAACGAAGGCGAAGAAACCTCTGGCGGCAGGCTGCTAATCTCCGCCCGCTCCGAAGAGGTCGGCGACGACCAGGACGAGGTGGACGTTGCCGAGCTGGAAGGGGAAGAGGGCAAGATAGCCTTCAACAGCCGCTACCTGCTGGACGTGCTGTCGGTGCTGGACCGGGGACAGGTAGCCATCGAGACCACCACGTCCTCCAGCCCCGGCGTCTTCAAACCCACCGACAGCGACGACTACGTTCACGTGGTGATGCCAATGTTCGTGCAATGGTAGGGAAAGCTGTCTCGGTGGCAAGGCTATTGGCAAGCGGTGGCCGATGAGCGGAGACCCGGAAACGCGGGATAGCAACGAGGCCACTGACGAGCCGCACAGCGGCTTTGCCGTTCCCAGCTGGGCCAGATCAGGCGGAGAAGGGGCGAACCGGAAGGGGTGGCGCTCCCTGTCGGGCCGGAGGTTGATATGGCCCGCCTTGGCGTTGCTCTTGCTGTACGCGGTGTGGTCGAGCTATCCATTCACTCCCAACCCCTGGGTGGCGCTCTTCCGGCAGCCGTCGGGTGACGCGACCGCCCAGTCTGCGGCAGGCCGTTGGGCCATGTATGGCGGCAATCCCCAGGGCACGAATTTCCTTCCCTTAGCAGACCCTCCGCAGGGCATCATCGAGCGAGTGATTGATGTGGGACCGGGCGTGCGTTCCGGGGCCGCCGTGGCCGACGGAATAGTCTACATTGGTGGGCAGTCGCGGGTGGTCGCCTTCGAGACGGCTACAGGACGGCAGATATGGGAAGGGAAAGTCAGCGGCCCCGCTCACGGCGTGCCGGCCATTGCGGGAGACACACTATACCTGGGAACCCTGAACAAGAACGTAATCGCCCTGGAAAGGAGCACCGGACAGCCCAGGTGGGAATACCAGGGAGATTCTCCGTTCCCCGGTTCGGTAACTGTCCATAACGGTATCGTGTACGCCGGTTCCAGGGGCGGAGAGGTCCACGCCCTTGATGCCGAGTCGGGGAGGGCGTTGTGGGAGGTTGGGCTGGGAAGCCCGGCAGTGGCGCCGGTGGCGGTTCAGGACGGCAGACTGTACGCCGCCTCAAGCGCCGGAGTGCTCTTCGCCAGGCATGACCGAACCGGCGACAAGCGGGCGCGGATACGCACTGGCGCAGCGCTGGTCGCGCCTCCGATAGCGGCCCACGGAAGGGTTTATATAATCTCGGAAGGAGGCCTGATGGCCTTCGATGGCGGGGCCAGGGAACTGCCCGGCAGGTACCCGGCGGAACTCGTCTGGGCTCAGCTATGGATCTGGCGCTTCCCGCTGCCCGCGCCGCCGGAGCACTCCGGCCTTCTCTGGCGGTTCGCCCCCGATCGCGATATGGGGGCCTTCCTGCATCCTCCGGCGGTAACCAGGGAGGCGCTGTACCTGGGGACGGCGGCTGGTGCGGCGGTAGCCCTCAAACCGGATGATGGAAGCCTCCTTTGGACCTTTCAGGCAGGCGCTCCTGCGGCCGCTTCACCCCTGGTAGCGGGTGATTTGCTGATTATGGCCCATGAGGACGGCGCATTGCGGGCCATCAACCGCTTCACCCAAGAGGAGGTGTGGGAGATTTCCCTCGGTTCTCCCGTGGCGGCCCCTCCGAGCTTTGCCGCAGGAAGAGTGTACGCGCACACCCAGGACGGCAAGCTGCACATCATCAGGTAAGTGCCGGGAACGAGTGCCCATGGTGGCGAAATTCAGATCTAACGAAATGCTGCGGCTGTGGCTGTCGTCTTTCCGCGACGGCGTGTTTCCCGGCGCGGTAGCGGGAACGGTTGCCGGACTGGTTCCAGGGGTGCTGCTGATACTGGTGCTGACCGGGGACACCTACCACATCAGCGGTTCCGAAGTACTGGGCTTCATCGTGATGTGCGTTGCCGCCGGTGCGCTCCTGGGCGCGTTTATAGGCGGATGCATCGCTGGCATCATCGGTGGGGTTCGCCGCCGGTTGCGCCGGAGCTAACCGGCCTCAGCAGTAACTGGAACGGCGTCCTGCCATACCTTGTGGAGCATCCAGCAGTGGGCGACGTGACCCTCGGCGGCCTCGCCGGGCTGAGGGTATTCCTGGTGGCAGATGTCGCGGGCGTGGCCGCAGCGGTCAGCGAAACGGCAGCCGTCGGGCAGGGCGTAGAGGGCTGGGGGCTGCCCGTCAATGGCGAACAGGCGGTCGGTGCGCTCCATCTGTGGCACCGACGCCATCAGTGCCTGGGTATAGGGGTGGCCTGGGTCGTTGAATAGTTGGCGCACATCGCCGCGCTCCACCACGCGGCCAGCGTACATCACCGCCACGGAATCGCACATTCGGGCAACTATGCCGAAGTCGTGGGTGATGAAGATAATGGCCATGCCGGTCTCTTCCTGGATGTCCTTGAGCAGACGCAGGTACTGGAGCTGGATGGTGGCGTCGAGGGCAGTGGTCGGCTCGTCGGCTATGATTACCCTCGGTGCGCTTCCGATGGCTATCGCCCCCAGGACCCTCTGTTTCATACCGCCGCTCATCTGGTGAGGGAAATCGTGCATCCTGCGTTCGGGGGCTGCGACACGCACGCTTCGCAGGGCATCTACCGCCCGGTCGAACAGGTTACGGTTCCGGCCCCCTTCGTGGGTGCCCAGCGCCTCGATAACCTGGTTGCCGATGGCGTAGAGGGCTGGGGGCTGCCCGTCAATGGCGAACAGGCGGTCGGTGCGCTCCATCTGTGGCACCGACGCCATCAGTGCCTGGGTATAGGGGTGGCCTGGGTCGTTGAATAGTTGGCGCACATCGCCGCGCTCCACCACGCGGCCAGCGTACATCACCGCCACGGAATCGCACATTCGGGCAACTATGCCGAAGTCGTGGGTGATGAAGATAATGGCCATGCCGGTCTCTTCCTGGATGTCCTTGAGCAGACGCAGGTACTGGAGCTGGATGGTGGCGTCGAGGGCAGTGGTCGGCTCGTCGGCTATGATTACCCTCGGTGCGCTTCCGATGGCTATCGCCCCCAGGACCCTCTGTTTCATACCGCCGCTCATCTGGTGAGGGAAATCGTGCATCCTGCGTTCGGGGGCTGCGACACGCACGCTTCGCAGGGCATCTACCGCCCGGTCGAACAGGTTACGGTTCCGGCCCCCTTCGTGGGTGCCCAGCGCCTCGATAACCTGGTTGCCGATGGTGAAGACCGGATTCAGAGAGGTCTGCGGATCCTGGAAGATCATCGCGATCTTACTGCCCCGCACCTGCCGCATTTCCTCGTCGGACATGGTCACCAGATTCTCGCCGTCGAGGATAACCTCACCCGAAACGATGCGTGCTGCGGGCCTGGGAATTATGCGGAGCAGCGAGCGGGCGGTCATCGTCTTGCCGCAGCCCGACTCGCCCACGATGCCCAGCGTCTCTCCCTCCCGCAGCGTGAAGCTGACCCCGTCCACCGCCTTGGTGATGCCGCGCCGGTTGAAGAAGTAGGTGTGGAGGTCTTTGACTTCCAGAACGACGTCGCCGGGCATATCTGTTACTCTCCTACACCTGTCTCTGCCTGGGGTCCAGCTTGTCTCTCAGCCAGTCGCCCATCAGGTTCATGGACAGCACCACCAGCATAATGGTCAGTCCGGGGAAGAAGGACACCCACCAGCCGGAGGTCGTGGCGATCAGGTCCCGGCCGTCGGCCACCATGAGTCCCCATGCCGGGTTCGGCTTGGGAATGCCCGCGCCCAGGAAGCTGAGAGTTGATTCGATCACGATTACAAAGCCGACTTGCAGCGTCGCCAGCACCACGAGGCTGTTGAAGACGTTGGGCAGGATGTGCTTGATCATTATCCTGATATCGGAGGCCCCGGCCACCCGCGCCCGCGCGATGAAGTCCGCCGAGCGGACCGACAGCGTAACGCCCCTGGCCATGCGGGCGTAATGCGCCCACAACAGCAACACCAGCACGGCTATGACCGTGGCGAAGCTGGCGCCCAGCGCCGCCACCAGCGCCAGGGCTAGCAGGATGATGGGTATGGACAGGGAAACATCCACAGCCCTCATTATCAGAGCGTCCAGCCACCGCCCGAAGAAACCTGCGCTGATCCCCAGAGCCGTGCCGAGGAACCCGGCAATAAAGATGGCTACGGCTGCGACCACGATTGATATACGGGAACCGTAGATTATCCGGCTGAGAATGTCCCGCCCAACCTTGTCCGTTCCCAGGACGTGGCTGAAGTTTCCGCCGCGGGAGACGATCTCTTCGACCTGCTGGCCTACGGAAACCGTCATCAGGCTGCTTTCCTTGACCGACTCGACCCCTACGATACGCATCTTGCCGCGCTCGACGAAGGACTGCGCGTCCTTGAGGGCGATTTCGTATTGCGAGCCGCCCCCGGGAGGGGTTTCCGCCACCACGGTCTTCAGCTTGAGGATTCGGTCGCCCGGCGATACGCTTTCGCCGCCGCTCTCGATACGAGCGTTGCCGGCGTTCACCAGTTCCTGGGCGTCGGCCACGGTTATCTGGGGCGTCAGGTCAGAGCGATTTATCTCCGTCTCCGCCCGGAGCGACAGGGCCTTGTCGCCAATCCAGAAGGGAGGCAAGAGGCGGGACTCCTTGAGGTCGCCCTTCTTCGGTGGATGGGGCGCAATCAGTGGCGCGAATATGGCCGGGATGATCATCACCACCAGCACGATAACCAGGGGAATTATGGGGAAGCGCCGGAGCAGCCCCCAAACGCTAAACAGCTTGCGTAAAGGTGATGGCGTAACCCCAGCCGCATAGCCGGGCAAAGATTCAATCCGTGGCAACGCCAAGGGAGATACCTCCTGACGGAAGAACTTTTGCCCTGTCGCCCCGGAAGACAGGCAAACCGAAGCAACGAAAGTAACTTGAGGCACTCTACATACGCAAAGGCGGCGTGTCAAGGAAAATAGCATATACTGCAACTTTGCTTACGAATTTCGACGATTGCCTCGTCCGTCCCTAGCAATGCCCTGAATATGCGAGTCTGAAAACTATTGACTAATGACCACGCCCTTTGCTATACAGGGCAGAATCGCGCAGGCAAGTCGTGCGCCGAATGAGGAGGAGTTGGCCTATGGCATTCATCCAAACGTGCAGGAAACCCGTCGCTTTGCTGGTAATACTGTTGTTGGCGCTGGCCGTTGCCTGCGGAGCGTCCGCCACCGCGACACCCGCGCCCCAGCCGACGGAGGCGCCAGTAGCGACAGCGGCCCCTGCGCCCACCGATCCTCCCGCGCCCACGGCTACGGAAGCCCCGGCGGTGGCAACCGCCGTTCCCGCTGCCGAGCCGGAGCTGACGCGGCTACAGATCATCCGTGAGCAGCCCGGCAACCGGCAGGAAGGCGACGCCAAGGTTGACAGGCTCGTCATGGGTCTGATCTCCCCGACCCGCGACTACTTCCGTGTCTGGATCCGGGGCAGCGCTGACCAGCTTATCAAGCAGGACCCCATGCAGGAGTGGCTGTTCGAGATCAGCCCGGTCACCAACACCATGAGCGGCTGGCTGGCCGTAGACGCCACCATGGCCAGCGACTCCATGTCCTGGAACATAAAGCTGGCCGAGGACGTGCCGTGGAACAACAAGAACGGCACTGATTTCGGAATCTTCACCGCCGCCGACGTTGCGCACAACCACGACATCTGGTGCAACCCCGACTACCCGGGGCGGGAGGACGACCCCAGCTCCGGTTACCGCGTGGGCATGTGCCAAGTTGAGGATGTGGAGATCATCAGCGACCACGAAGTCAATATGCTCTGCAACGTCCCATGCCCGGACCTGCCCTTCTACTACTCCGAGGCCACCGACATGGTGCAGTTCAGCAAGCGGCAGTGGGATGAAGAGGGCGAGATGGCCTACGAGACCCATGTCGCCGGTACCGGCCCCTACGTGTTTCAGGAGCACAAGCTGGGTGAGTCGGTCCTGTACAGTAAGGCGCCCGGAGAACACTGGGTCCATCCCGTCGACTGGAACGAGCTGATCATGACCTGGACCCTTGAAGAGGCGACCAGGCTGGCCCAGTTCGAAGCCGGTGAGACCCACCTGACTGAGGTCAACAAGGACCTCACCGACCAGTTGGTCAACAAGGGCTACGGCCTGGTGAAGAGCACCGGCCCGGCCCAGCAGGTGCAGATCAACTTCACCGGCCTGTACTTCGGTACCGAGGACGAGTCTCGGGACAAGTACATCGGCACCACCGGCAAGCTGGACCCCGACCTGCCCTTCACCGACATCCGGGTGCGGCAGGCGATCAACAGGGCCATAGACCGCGAGACCCTGCGGTTGGAGCTGTACAAGGGCCGTGTCGACTACTCCTATGTCCACGGCTTCTACTTGGGGCTGCCTGGTTGGGACGACACCTGGCCGGACCGCTTTGATGACCTCTATGGCTATGACGTGGACGAGGCCAAGAGGCTGATGGCCGAAGCGGGCTATGAGAACGGCTTCGAGGCCAGCGCCTGGCTGTTCCCCTTCCCCGGCGCTCCCGAGCTGATACCCGTGATGGAGCAGGTGCAGATCTACCTGCAAGAAATCGGCATAGACCTGACCCTCACGGAGACGGACTGGGCGGGAACGGTCATCCCCGCTCTGGGCAGCCGCGACCACCCTGGCGTACTGTGGGCCATCCCGCCATCCAAGAAGGTGGTGGAAACCCAGATCGCCGGTTTCAACGCTGGTTACAACATCACCCACCAGTATGAGACCGACGAACTGTTCGACAAGTGGGACGAGCTGCGCAACACTGCGCCCCTGGATGAGCGCGATAAGCTGCTCCGCGAAATCGGCAACATCAAGTTCGAGCAGTTCGAGAGCATCCCGTTGTTCGAGGTGTTCATCGAGGTCATCTACGACCCCAACATCGTCCAGACCTGGATCTTCCCCGGCTGGGACGGCGGCGACATCGGCCACACCTGGCTCGTCTATGCCTGCAAGACCGTTGACCCCTGCAACTAGGGGATAACCCAGCGGCCACACCTTTAGGGGCGGGTTCGCAACCCGCCCCTTGTTCTTGTTGATGCCCTCTGTTCTTCCCCTCTCACGGATGAAGGCTGTGCTGGACAGGTATACTGGAGGATATGTTTTCCACCCCGCGCAGGAAACAACTGGCCGTCGGCCTCGTCTTGCTGGCGGTGCTGCTTGGCCTGTTCCTTTGGTTCAACCGCATCCCCAAGCTGGACATCGTAGAGGCCGACCTCGCGGGCGTAACTGCCCCTACCGTCGAGTGCTTCCAGGGCTTCTGCCTGGAGACCGAGCCTGAGTCCTCGCTGCTGTCCCGGTGGTGGGACTTTTCGCTGGCCTATCTGAGGCTCGTTTCGCTGGGTATGATTTTCGCCTTCCTGATGGCCGGCCTGAGCGAGACTTTCCTCCTCCCCCAGGGCAGTATGTCGGGTCTCTGGACCAGGCCGGGTGTTCGGGGTTCGCTGGGCGGACTGCTGGTGGGCCCGGCGATGAACCTGTGCTCTGCCTGCATCGTCCCGGTGGCCAACGCCTTCCGTCAGCGGGGCGCCGGAACGGAGTCGGCTCTGGCTATCGTTCATGGTTCCAGCACCCTGAACGTCCCTGCCCTGCTCATGGCGGCCCTGGTATTCACGCCGATGCTTGCGGGCAGCCGGGTGGGAATCAGTCTCATTGCGGCCCTGTTCCTTGGCCCGCTGGTGGCCTGGCTGGCCGGACGCAGCCGCTCCGGCCCACAGGCGGACCGGGACCTCGCCGCTGTTGCTCAGGCGGACTTTCGGGATTCCCTTGCCCCGGTCTGTACTGAAGACGTGTCGTGGCGAACCGTCCTGTTACAGGGGATCAAGGACTGGGCCAGGTCAAGTTTTCGTTACTTTGTGCGCCTTGCTCCCCCCATGGTGCTGGCGGGTTTCGTCAGCGCGCTCGTCATACAGTGGGTCAGCCCGGATACTGTTGGAGAGTACCTCGGCAACAACCCGCAAGGAGTGGCGATAGCCGCCACCCTGGGGGTGCTGATAAACGTGCCGCTGATGTTCGAGATTCCTCTGGTGGCCGCACTGCTGCTGGTAGGAATGGGAGAGGCCCCGGCTGCCACGCTCCTGTTCGTCGCCGCGGCTGGCGGCCCGGTGACCTTCTGGGGCCTGCTGCGGTCCATGCCCAAGCGCGTCGTGGCAAGCTTGGCTGCTGCAACGTGGGCACTGGGCGCAGTCGCTGGCCTGGGCATCCTGTTTCTCAGCCCAGTGGTGGGTGGAGAAGGCGTGGGTATCCGCGCCTCAGTGACCGGAGGGTCGCCGGTTAAGGAGGAGCCGCTGGTTGAAGCGGTCGAGCTGCGGATTGACCGCATCGAACCGGCCGTCGTGGGAACGGACGGCCAGGTGCTGGTCACGGTTCACGGTGGCGGCTTCGTGGACGGCGCGGGCGTCACCCTGGACGGCGTGGAAGCGGCCTGGGCCTTCCTCGGCGCTGACCGGCTCGTTGCCTTCACTCCTGCCCATGCTCCCGGCGCGGTGGACGCGGTGGTAACCAATCCCGATGGTTCGTCCGTGTCGTTGGCGAATGCCCTGACCTATCAGCCGCCGGTGTTCGAGGAAGTCAGCGAGCAGTCGGGAGTGACCTTCACCCACTACCGTAGCCTGCTGGACATCATCCCCCTCAGCGCGGGCGTGGTGGTGTTCGACTACAACGGCGACGGCTGGCAGGACGCTTACATCACCGCCACTCCCGACATAGCCGGCCTGGCTACCGAGGGGGACGACGAGAACGCGTTGTTCCGCAACAACGGCGACGGCACCTTTACCAACGTGGCGGCGGAGGCCGGGGTGACTGACGCTGAGGGCAGGGGCAACGGGGGCTGCGCCGCCGACTATGACAACGACGGCGATCAGGACCTGTTCGTCGCCAACTGGGGCGCGAGCAAACTGTTCCGCAACGAGGGCGACGGCAAATTCGCCGACGTTGCCGAGTCGGCCGGGCTGGCCGACCCCGACGACAGTTACCGTTCCATGGGCTGCGCCTGGGGCGACTACGACCAAGACGGCTGGCTGGACTTTATCGTGGTCCGGCACATAGACGAGTCCAACCCCGACGCTTTCACTCAGCGCGTCTACTACCTGGACGTGCGCCCGCTGGCCCTGTTCCACAACGACGGCGACGGCACCTTCACCGAGGTGACACACCTGCTGGGGGCCACGCCCAGCCCGTCGCGCGAGGCAGGCGCCTTTGGCCGTGTCTGGGGCGCGGGCTTCCAGCCGGCATGGGTGGACTACGACAACGACGGCGACCTCGACCTCTATGTCGTCAATGACTTCGGCGAGTACGTGCACCCCAACGTACTCTGGCGTAACGACGGCCCCCGCAACAGCAGCGCGGGTGACGGGATGGATTGGGCCTTTACCGACGTATCGCAGGAGTCGGGGACAGGCATCGCCATGTTCGGCATGGGCCTCGCGGTATCCGACTACAACTCGGACGGTTACCTGGATATGTTCATAACCAATATCGCGGACAACGTGCTGCTGACCAATGACGGCGGCGACACGTTCCGCGACACCGCCAGCGACATGGGTATAGCCTACGGTGAGTTCCGCCGCCAGCAGCGCGTGAGCTGGGGAACCGTCTTCTTCGACTACGACAATGACGGCTACGAAGACCTGTACGTCGCCAGCGGCTTCCTGGACACCGACGACATCAACCGCCGCGAGCAGCCCAATCTGCTCTTCCGCAACAACTCGGAAGGCGGTTTCGAGGACGTGTCAGCCATCAGCGGAGCCGCAGACTGGGGAACGGGGCGTGGAGTGGCCTACGCCGACTTTGACGGCGACGGCTGCCTTGACCTGCTCCTGGTCAACATGGGACGCTCGGCGGCGAGAGGCGAACCCGCCCGCCTCTTCCACAACCGCTGCGTCTGGGGTAACAACTGGCTCATCGTCAAGACCGTCGGTACGGCCAGCAATCGCGACGGCATAGGCACGAGGATTACGCTCACCGCCAATGGGCGCACACAGATACGCGAAATCGTCGCCGGGGCCAGCAACTCATCGCAAAATATGCTCCCAGCTCACTTCGGACTGGGGCAGGCCAACGTCGTGGACGAACTGCGCATACAGTGGCCCAGCGGAACGCTGCAAAGCCTGCGAGACCTAGCGCCCAACCAGGTGTTGACTGTTATGGAGCCGTAAAGGGTGCTGGAAAATGACCTCTGCCAACTGAGGAGAGAGCGAAGGCAGGAAGCTCGCAACAGCCTAGGCGTACCGGATGCGCGGGTCCAGGTAGGCGTACATGACGTCAATCACCAGGTTGGTGATGACGTAAATCCCCGCGAAGAAAACCACGATGGCTTGCATCAGCGGGAAGTCGCGGGCCAGCACGGCTTCAAAGGCCAGCAACCCGATGCCCTTGCAGTTGAAGACGGTCTCCGCGGACACCGAACCCACCAGCAGTCCGCCGAAAATGATGCCGAAGTAGGTCAGCGGGGCAACGGCCGCGTTGCGCACCGCGTGCTTCCAGATGACTTTGGACTCCCGCAGACCCTTGGTTCGCGCCAGGTTGATGAACTCGCTGTCCATTATCTCCAGCATGGAAGAGCGCATCAGACGCATCAGGGCAGCCACCAAAAACCACCCGATGGTGATTGCAGGCAATATGTATGAAGTGGCTCCCTGGCACTGGGATGTTGGCACCAACTCGAGCTGGACGGCGAAAATCCACATCATAATCAGACCCAGCCAGAAGGGTGGGAAGGATTGTCCCAAGAGGGCGATGGTCTTGCCCATCCAGTCGAATATGGAGTCTCTCTTTACCGCGGACAGCACGCCAATGGGAATCGCAACCGCCACGGAGAACAGTATGGCTACTACGGCCAGCTTGATGGTGGTCGGGAAGCGGGTCAGCACCAGGCCCATGGCTTCGTAATCAGGGTACTTGATGGACTCGCCGAATTCCCCCTTGAAGCTGTTGCGCATGTAGTTGCCATACTGCGTCCAGATTGGCGCGTTGAAGCCAAGCTCTTCCCGCAACTGCTCCCTCTCGTCGTGAGTCGCGTCTATGGGGAGCAACACGTCAACCGGGTCTCCGGTAATGCGTCCCAGTCCGAAAACGATGACGCTTACAACCCAGAGAGAAAGGATTGCCTGGCCCAGCCTCAGCAGGATGAAACGCTGAATTTCACCATCTCCCGGACTGCTGAAAGGTTCCTGCGAATGAGCCCAAGGTCCCGGTCGCGAAACCCTTCGTCCATTTACTGTCACAGATTGACGCGACATTACATCAAGCCAAAGTCAATTGCAATAGTGATGGCCGTTTCGACAGCCTTCGCAAAGGAGTTGTAGCGAAGCGCGCGCCTGAATTGTATCGGAGCGTTCACTCCGCTTAAAATATAGCGACCGTAAACATAACGACTCGATTTCCCATCAGCGGAGTGTGACATGGCACAACTGGAACTGGCCTCCGGTAGTCAGGTAGAAGTGGACGACCTTCTTTTCCAATTCGTCCGGGACGAGGTGGTTCCGGGAACATCGTGGAGCGTCGAGGACGTCTTCCGTCACTTGGGCGAGCTAGTGGAAGAGTTCGATCCGCCGAACCGGGCGTTGCTGGAACGGCGCATCAGCGTGCAGCAGCAGATTGACGACTACTATCGTGGCAAACGGGCCGGCGGCTGGAGCCCTTCGCAGGAAGCGAAGGAGGACGATGCAGCAGAACTGGAGCAGTTCCTGATTGGCATAGGCTACCTGCAACCTGACAGTCCTGTGGACTTCGAGATGACCACTCCGCAATTGGATGCGGAAATGGACCTGAACGGCCCCGAGCTGGTCACCCCGGTATCCAACGCCAGCATGGCCGTGGGCGGCGCCAACGCCCGCTGGGGCAGCCTATACGACGCCTACTTTCTCAGCGACGTCCACCCTGAGATTGATCGCCAGGAACAGCGCCCTGCCCGCCTGAGGATGGTGGTGGAGGAGACCAACGCCTTCATTGACCGCCACGTCGTCCAGTGGGACAACGCCAACGGAATCGGCGACATTGCCTCCTTTTCGGTGCGGCAGTCTGGCAACGGCGGGCACGAGCTGGTGGGCCATACCGCCAGCGGCGAGGCGCGCCTTCGGGATCCGGGTCGGTTCTTCGGGTTCAACCTCAAGGCAAACGGCGATCTCGATGAGTTCTACCTGGAAGACAACGGACTTCGCATCTTGTTCCAGCTTTATGACGGCGGCAAGGTAGACGAAGTAAACGGACAGTTCCGCGACCTGTTCGTGGAGTCGGCGGTGACCAACATCGTTGACTTCGAGGACGCCGTGGCGGTGGTGGATGCCGAAGACCTGGTGACTTCGCTCCGCAACTACCTGGGCCTCATTCGGGGCGACCTGGTGGGCTTCGGCTCCCGTGGCAACCGGAAGGAGCTGAACTCCGACCGCACCTGCACCGGCGCCGACGGCCTACCCCGCACGCTGAAGGCCACCAGCCTGATGTCCGTGCGAAACGTCTCGCTGCACATGTACACCGGAATCGTGAAAGTAGACGGCCAGGAGATTTCCGAGCGGATGCTGGGCCTGCTGTTGACCTCTCTTATCGCCACCAGCTACGACAAGGGTTCCAACGGCGAGGAGCGGACCGATGGCTCAGGCCCCATGCCTGTGCGCGGTCCCAACAGCAGCCGGGGGATGGTCTACCAGGTCACGCCCAAGCTGCAAACCTCCGACGAAGTGGCCGAGCAGGTACGGCTGTTCGAGGCCATCGAATCGCGGCTGGGTCTCACGCCGGGCTGCATCCTCATCGGCATTATGAATGAAGAGCTGGGTATGACCCTGCAACTGGCAGACGCGCTGCGGGCAGCGCAAAGCCGGGTTTTCTTCACCAACACCGGCTTCCTCGACCGCACAGGCTCGCAGATCCGGGCGCAGATGCACGCCGGGCCCGTGGACCTCCGCGATGACCTGACCCAGGAGACCTTCAACATCAGCTACGAGCGCCACAACGTGGACGTGAGCCTGCGCGCCGGGGTCAACCGCCACGGCAAGATCGGCAAGGGAATGCAGGTCCGAAACCGCGCCATGGCCGAGATGCTGGAACGTAAGATTGACCACCCCCGCACCGGCGGCAACACCGCGTGGGTGCCCGCGCCCTACCCCAGCGACCTCCATGCCACTCATTACCACATGATTGACGTGGACGAGGTGCAGCGGGTGATGATGGACTCCCCGGCCCTGAACATTGACCGGGTTTCTCTGCTTTCCTTCCCGTTGCTCAAGGAGGAGAAGGTCGCCGACCCGGAGGTGAAGGCCAACCTGACGCTGCGATACGCCCACAGCATGGTGGCTTACGTCGAGCCGTGGGTGCGCCGCGGCGTCGGATGCAGCGGGGTTCCCAACTTCGACCAGATTGAGGAAATGAAGGACCGCGCTACTGAGAGAATTGACGGAGCTATCCTGGCCAACTGGCGGCTGCACGGCGTAATAGACCAGTCCGACGTCGAACGGGCTATCCTAGGGGCCGCCGAAGTCGTTGACCGCCAGAGCGCCGGAACAGCCGGATACGAACCCATGGCCGACACTTCCGAGAAGCGGGAGGCCCTGTTGAGCAACCCGGCCATCGTGGCGGTGCTGGAAATTATAGACGATGCCCTGTCGTCACCCAGCGCCTACGTTGAGCCAGCCCTCTTCCGCAACCGCCTGGCGGTGAAGGCTACGGAAAATTAAATTCCCTCGGCGAGGCGGGCAGCGCACGGGAGGAGAGCACGTGACGCCCGCCCCGTCGAGGGAGTCGTGGCCCCGGACAGGCCGCCAGCGCCTTCCGACCCTGAAGGGGAGACCGAAAGGCATAGGCAGACGGCCAGAGTCCGGGGAGTGCCCCGGGGCGTATTGGGGCGGGGTGGGCCAGGCGCGCAG
>VXOI01000103.1 GCA_009840175.1 Chloroflexota bacterium
AGGCCGCACAAATCGAAACATCTATAGGTGTCAGTTTTTCAGAGGTTCCCTAGAAGTCTTTCGATTATTCCCTCTCCTTTGAGGGATAGGGTTAGGGTGAGGGTGAAATTCCAGGCGTCGGCAGCTTTGCGTATAGAAGAGGACGGGGAATCCTGATCATCCTCTAATCCTGAAAATCCTGATTCAGACAATAATCGAAAGGCCCTGGCGTAACTCCTACCTGATTCTGACAATTACCCCCGTGCTATAATCGGCAGGTTGTGAAAAGATTTACAAGTACAGCTTACCGGAGAACGTAGACATGGCCGCTGCGCTGGACGACATCAAGGTTGTGGACCTGACCCGCACTCTGGCCGGCCCCTTCTGCACCATGCTGCTGGGCGACATGGGAGCCGACGTGGTGAAAATCGAGGAGCCTTCCCTGGGAGACGAGATACGCCACTGGACCCCCTTCTGGAACGGCGAAAGCACCCAGTTTGTGACCTTCAACCGCAACAAGCGCAGCATCACCGTGAACCTCAAGGAGCCGGAGGGCGTGGAGCTGGTGCGCCGCATGGCCGCGGACGCCGACGTTATGATCGAGAGCTTCCGGGCCGGAACGCTTGAGCGCATGGGGTTAGGTTACGACGGCATCAGCGCCATCAATCCCGGCATCGTCTACTGCTCCATCTCCGGCTACGGGCGCACCGGTCCCATGGCGGATATGCCTGGGTATGACCTCATCATCCAGGCATACAGCGGCTTGATGCACCTTACCGGCGAACCCGACGGGCTACCCCAGCGGGTGGGATTCTCGCTGGTGGACCTGTTCACCGGGATGATGGCCTACGGCACGATACTGACCGCCCTGCGCCAGCGTGACCGCACCGGCAAAGGCCAGTGGGTGGAGGCCGCTCTGCTGGACGGACAGGTGGCCGCTCTCAGCTACCACGCCACCCGCTATCTGGGCACCGGAGAAGACCCGGAGCGCATGGGTTCCGGTCACCCCAGCCTGGTGCCGTACCAGGGCTTCGCATCATCTGACGGGTACTTCATCGTCGGCTGCGCCAACCAGGGGCTGTGGGAAAGGATGTGCCGGGGCATCGGGCGAGAGGACTTGCTGGAGGATCCGCGCTTCACCACCAACACCGACCGGGTGGCCCACCGGAAAGAGTGCGTGAGCATCTTGATGGATGAGTTCAAGCACAAGTCCACGGAGCACTGGGTGAAGGTCATCAACGGCGCTGGAGTGCCCTGCGGACCCATCAACAAGGTGTCGGAAGTGGTCACGAACCCGCAGGTGCTGGCCCGCAACATGATTGCAGAGATGGAGCACCCCAATGTCCCCGAGTTGAAAACCCCCGGCTCACCGTTGAAGCTCACCGACTCCCCTGCCGACATCCGCCGTCCGCCGCCCCTGCTGGGCCAGCACAACGACGAGGTATTGGCGGAGCAGGGCTTCACCGCAGACCAGATTGCCGACTTGCGAGAGCGGGGAGTCATAGGCAGCAGCTAGGTAAGGCGGTCGGTATAAACCTATAATCGGAAGCATCAGGAGCGAGTCGCGCCGTATGAAAAGAGTCCGCCTCATTCACACCTCCGACACCCATCTTGGCGACCCTGCCGGACATCCCCGAGGTGAGGAGGTATTGGTGTCGGTGGTGGACGCGGTGGAACGGCTGGGCGGCGACGTGCTGCTGCTGGCTGGCGACGTGTTCGACAACGAGCGAGTTACCGACGACGTAGCGGAGCGGTTTGTGGCCCAGATGGCCCGGCTGGGCGTCCCGGCCATCGTGTTGCCGGGCAATCATGACCTAGCCCACAAGACGTCGGTCTACCGTCGCCCGCCCTTTGACGAAGCCCCTGCCAATCTGCGCGTAATCCGAGACCCCGAAGGGGAGATACTGGCCTTCCCGGAGCTGGACATGGAGCTTTGGGGCCGCGCCATGCTGTCGCATACGCCGGAGTTTCGCCCGCTCCTCGGTATGCCGGAACCAACGGAAGGGCACTGGCTGGTAGCCATGGCTCACGGACATTTCCATTTCGAGAACGACAGGGACCAACGCTCGTCGCCCATCTACCCCGATGACGTTGCCGCTTCGGGTTGCCACTACCTGGCGTTGGGCCACTGGGACCGTCACGCCGACGTGTCGCGCGCCGATACGACTGCCGTATACTCCGGTTGCCCCTATGGCCCCATCGGCGCGCCGGAGCAGGGCGCGGTCTGCGTCGTGGACCTCGACCCGGAGTCAGGGGTTAGCTACCGGCTGGAGCTTTTAACACAATAGCCGCCAATCTTTCAGGCAAGAGAGGAGGCCACCATGCAACGGCTGACCCGCGACCACAAGATATACGTCCTCGACCCGGACAACTCGCCGGCCATCACCATTGACTCCGGCGAGGAACTGATGGTGGAGACCTGGGACGCCTTCGAGGGCATCCGGGACCCAAAGGCGCTGGATGAGAAGCAGCTCAAGGGCCCGGCCATCGGGCCCATCTACGTCAACGGCGCGGAGCCGGGGGACGCTCTGCGGGTTGACTTTATCAGCGTCACGCCCCGCGCCGACGAAGGTGCGGCCCACATGGTCTCGCCGGGACGCGGCTTCCTGGAGCAGGAGTTCACTAATGCCTATCCGACGGTGATGACCATCGAAGACGGCAATGTGGTGCTGCCCAGCGGAATAAGATTGCCACTGAACCCGTCAATGGGTCTGGTCGCCACCACGCCCACCTACCCCCAGCTCACGGCCAGCGATAGCGGCCCCTACGGCGGCGACATTGACATCAAGGAACTGGTCGAAGGCAGCACGCTCTACCTGCCGGTGTTTGTGGAGGGCGGGCTGCTGGCTATGGGCGACTGCCACGCCGTAGTCGGCGATGGCGCGGTGGGAGGCACCGGGGCAGAGTGCGCCGCCGACAGCCACATCCGCGTCACCGTCGAGAAGGGCATGGGCATTGAGTGCCCCCAGGCCATGACGCCCGACTACTTCGTAGTCCTCTACTACGGCGAGGAGCTGGGCCCGGCAATGAAGGGCGCGGTACGCAGCATGGTGGATTTCCTGGTGCGCGAGAAGGGTATGGAACCCTACGACGCCTACACCCTGCTCAGCATGGCCGGCGACGTGCGTATGTCCCGCACCTTCCGCCCCATCAGCCCGGTCAAGATGATGCTGGACCGCCGGGCTCTGGAGCAGTTGGGGTAAGTTAGGCTAGACAGACTGGAAAGCCCGCTCATCCTGAGCTTGTCGAAGGACGAGCAGGTTTCCGTTGCTCACGATGCTGGCGGGCTGGCACTTACCACCGCCGTGACGCCCGCAGCGAGTAAGGCTGCGGCGAAATCGCCAGACCGAACACCTCGTCCTCGGACAGCGGCGTTCCGTCGGGCGTCTCGAAGCGCAGCTTGTGCAGCATCCGCGTGATGTGCAGCCACACTGTCGTTTCGGCGAAGCGGCGTCCGGGGCAGTGGCGGTGGCCGGTGCCGAAGGGGATGTAGGCCGGGCTGGTCAGCGCGGGCGGCATGGAGCCATCCCCCTGGGGCAGGAAACGCTCGGGGATGAATTCGTGGGGCGAGTCCCAGTAGCGCGGGTCGTGGTGAATGGAGTAGATGTTGCCCAGCACCTGTGCTTCCGCCGGTATCCGGTAGCCTCCGAGTTCGATGTCCTCCGACGCCTTGTGCGGCAGTCCAAAGGGGCCAATGGTGCGGTAGCGCATGGATTCGGCTAGGCAGGCGAAGGTGTAGGGCAGGCGGGTCCGGTCGTCCACCGTGGGTAGGGCGTCGCGGCCGATGACTCTATCCATCTCTTCGTGGACTTTCGCCTGTATTTCCGGGCGGTTGGCCAGCAGCAGCAACGTCCAGTTGACCGTCTGGGCTGAGGTGTCGGTGCCGGCAATCAGCAGGTCCATGGACAGGTCCTTGGTCATGTCGCTGTCGATTTCCCCGACTTCCTCTTGTGCCAGCATTACTTCAACCAGGCAGGCAGGGGATGACAGATCAAGGCCCGGCCGGTTGCGGGCCGAATCCACCAGGGAAGTGATGATGGCAGTGCCTATTTCCGACTGCCTGACGGCTTCCTTGAGGGCGCTGTTGGGCAGGAACTTCAGCCAGGGTATGTAGTCGGCCAGGTTGGTGGCGGTGGCGCTGGCGAATATCCAGTTGACGTAGTCCAGCAGCGTGTCCCTTAATTGCCGGAACTCATCGGTGCCCTCGTCCTGCCCGAAAATAGAGCGGAACATCAGGCTGGAATTGCTGCGGGCCGTCATCTCCGGAGGCGAAACCATCTCGCCGGCTTCGCCCATTGCGCCCATCTGCTCCACTAGGTCATTGACCACAACCTCCATGTAACGCTCGCGCACCGTGTTCAGGTTGCGGGCGCTGAGCAGCTCTCGGTTGGCGAAGCGCTGCATCTGCCGCCAGCGCTCGCCGTAGGGGGCCATCACCAGGTCTCTTTGCTTGCTGAGGGTGTTCATAATTTCGCTGGCCCATCTGTCGGCCAGCTCAGTCTTGCCGAAGGCTTCCTGCAACATCTCTGCGTCGCTGATTACCACTGTCGGCACGCTGCCAAAGCGCATCAGGCAGATGTCACCATAGCGCCGGGCCAGCCGGTCGATGGCAAGGTGGGTGTCGTGGCGTATCTCCAGCAGGGAGCCGAACACCGGCAGGCCGCGTGGCCCTGGCGGCAATTTCCTGGGTAGGGCAGTTACGGCGCTCATCTGTGCCACCTCTTCACGAAACACGGGGCGATTCAATAGGAAAACCCCCTCCTTTCCACTTTAACAAAGGAGGGGGCCATGCAACAGGGGCAATTTCGTAATGCGACGACCGTCGCACCATAATTCGGCGCAATAGTGAGCGCGAACTGCGGCTTCTACTCCCCCTTGATGATGTCCGCCATCCGCTCGGCAATCATTATGGTGGTGCAGTTGGTGTTGGCGCGAATGCAATCGGGCATCACCGAAGCGTCGATGACGCGCAGGTTGTCGAGTCCCTTGACCCGGCATTGCTGGTCCACCACCGCCATAGGGTCGTCGTCCGGGCCCATCTTGCAGGTGCCGGAGATGTGCTGCGAGGTGGACACGGTGCGCATGAGCCAGTTGTTCAGCGATTCGTCCGACTCCAGGTCGGCCGGGGTAGGCTCGATAATCTCCTTGACGATGTCGGTGTAGTCCGGGTGGTCTACGAATCCCACGCACAGCCGCACCGCCTCGCGCATCCGGGCCAGGTCGCGAGGGTCGTCTGCGAAGTAGTTGTAGTTCAGCTCCGGCTGCACGTTGGGGTCAGTGGACGTGATGGTCAGGTGTCCCTGCCCGTAAGCCAGCTCCAGGATGCAGGTGAAGCGGATGCCCTCGGCCTCCAGCGGGTCGCCGGAAATGGGCGACGAGAAGGACGACGCCATTATCTGGATGTCGTTGCGCAAGTCGGAGCCGGTCGCGGTGTACCGCAGCGCCACCTGGGTGCGCGGGTCCTGCGGATTCAGCGGGAAGTCCTCCTTCACTTCGATGGGAACGCGGATGTTGGGATGGTCTCGCAGGTTCCGTCCGATGCCTGGGGTGTCCTGCACCACCGGGATGCCGAACTGCTCTAGCGTGGCCGCCGGCCCGACACCGGACAGCATCAATATCTGCGGAGAGGCGATGGCCCCGGAGCAGAGGATGATTTCCTCGCCCTCGACAGTGAACCGTTCACCGCCGCTCTCGACCTCTGCGCCTATGGCCCGATTGCCGTCGAACAGCACACGGTGCACGGTCACGTTGGCCTTCACCGTCAGGTTCAGGCGGTGGCGGGCGGCGCTCAGGAAGGTCAGGGATGTGCTCATCCGCACGCCGTTGGGGTTGTTCATCGGTATGGGGCCGACGCCGCCCGATTCGGGGTGGTTCATGTCGGGGTCGTCGGGGAACCCGGCGGTGCGGGCGGCGTTGTAGAACGCCTGCTGGGCTGGCAGCCAGGTCTCGCGGGCGAAGCGGCGCACCGGGATAAAACCCTCCGAGTTGTGGAAGTCGTCGGCCCCGAAGTCCATGTCGCTTTCCAGCTTCCGCAGGTAGGGCAGGACGCTGGTGAAGCCCCACTGGTCGTTGCCCAGGGCAGCCCAGGCGTCGTAGTCCTCCGGCACGCCCCGCAGCAGCACTTGGCCGTTGATGGCGCTGGAGCCTCCCACCACGCGGCCGCGAGGCACGGGCATCGGCTCGGTCGCCAAGGGAGTTGTGTTGCCCTGGAAGGACCAGTTGTGCGGCGCGTCAATGGCCGAGGCGGTCTGGTCATACCCGAACTTCAGGTCGTCGGGGTAGGTCTCGAAGTCGGGGTAGTCCGGCCCGGCTTCCAGTAGCAGCACCGACTTGCTGGGGTCTTCCGACAAGCGGCTGGCCATAGTGCAGCCGGCGGAACCTGCGCCGAGGATGACGTAGTCGTATTTCATGCTTGCCTCCTTATGCCAATGCTCTCTCTCCCTTTGGGAGAAGGTTGGGGTGAGGGTGTTATCTAGACCTTCAAGTGAGCGTTGAAGAACTCTATCGTCCGGGGCCACGACGCTTCCGACGCCTCCTGATGGTGACGCAGTCCGGTGTAGTCCATGAAGGCGTGGTCAGCCCCCGGATAGGTGTGGAATTCGTGCGCCACACCCAATCTGCCCAGCTCGGCGTCCAGCTTGTCGCGGTCTTCAAGAGACGGGTTCTCGTCTATTTCGCCAAAGTGGAACAGCACAGGACACTGGATGCCGGAGGCCAGCTCGAAAGGAGGCTGTTCGCCGGCGCCCCAGGTCACGAAAAGGTTGCCGCCGTAGTAGGGGGCGCAGGCGCGGATGTGGCGGTTGGTGGCCGCCCCCAGCCAGGCGACTCGCCCGCCCATGCAGAAGCCTGTGATGCCGATGCGTTCGCCCTGAATGGCCGGATGCGCTCGCAGCCAGTCCACCGTGGCCCCGATGTCCGCGACTATATCCGGGTCACTCATGTGCTGGATGCGGCCAGTACGATTGTCCAGTTGCTCCTCGGTGAAGCGGTGAAACAGGTTGGGTGCGACGGCGGCAAACCCGGCCTCGGCCAGTTTGTCAGCCATGTCGCGGATGAACTGGTCTACGCCGCCGCCGTGCTGGCTGACGATGACCGCCGGGAACGGCCCGCCGCCGCTGGGCACGCTGGCGTAGACGTGCATATCCAGTCCGCCAACCGCAATTGTTTCCCAGAATGAAGCCATCTCTTCCTCCCGTCGAACAGTATAGATAATCTGCGGTGTTGTCTCACAGCTACGCGATTGCGCTGTCTGTGGCGGTGTGCTATCCGCGCGTTTCCGACAGATTATAGCCGAGCGTAGCATTATCAACAAAATGAAGAATCATCTACAGGGCCATCGCATCTGGACTATCTAGTGACACTTGCCCCTTGACTGGCCCGATAGCGCCTCTTTACCGTAATTCCTGTATGACCCTCCAGGTTCAGACCACCGCCGTAAGTTCTTCATAAATCTGCCAGGAGGCCGGAATGGGACGCTATGGGACGGGAATCAAAAATTTCTGTCCCACAAGAACGCTCCTTGCTTCGTTCCCGAATCGTTCCTGAGCTTGTCGAAGGGTCTCCCTTGAACCGGCGGCACCCAGGGCTATCGCATTAGGACGGCGCGGTGACATTTCCCTCTTGCCAAGTTCGATGGCGCATCCCTGACATTATCCCTGTCTGCTTTCTCAGACTTGACCGGCCCCTTCTGCTATCCGGCGGAACCCGGCCGGAATGGCGGAAAATGGCAGGATATGGCAGGGAAAGCAAGAATTTCCACGCCGCCATCCCTGCGAAAGCAGGAATGATGGAGACTTGGGATTCCAAATGCGATTGCCCTGCGGCGGCGCCCAGTGCAGCTTGACGGACTGACGGAGTCACAGAAATGGCCGGAAATGTTCGTAAATGACCGGAAAAATGAAAAATCGGCCCCGCAGCCCGGCAATGGTGAAGGTGAATTATACCGGCCACGACTTTCGCAAGCCCAACCTGGTGAGCCTGATCCTGAGCTTGCCCAAGGGACCATGAGCTGCCGAAATCAAGACGAGATTGAGTTGCCTGCCATTCCTGCCCGCTCCGTGGTAGGATACCGGCAACACTCGAATGGGAGGTAAGCGGTATGGCCATGGACGTTCAGGTCTATACCCAGCCTGGTTGATTCTCTTGCCGGACTCTGGAAGAGTTCCTCAAGTCCAACGGCGTTCCCTACGAACATCACGACCTGCTCAGCGAACCCGCCGCGGTGGAGCATCTGCGCAGCCGGGGCATCAAGTCGCTGCCGGTCACCATCATAGATGACACCGAAGTCATCATCGGCTACTACCCCAAGAAGCTGATACCGGCCCTGCGGCTGGACGTGTCCGTTGACCTGTCGGGCAAGACCGCCTGGCTGGCCGAAAAGTACGACGCCATAATAAGCGCGGCAGTGCGCGCCAATAACCAGTTCAGCCAGGAGCAGTTGGACACCATCGTTCCTTGGCGGCCTTGGAGCCTGCGCGATACCGTTGTCCATATCCTGGCCTTCCCCGAAATCGCCTACCTCTCCCACGAAGTTGGCAGCATGAGCTGGGACGATATGCAGGCCCAGGACAAGCGACTGGAAGGCGTCACCACCGCTCCTCAAATTGCCGAGTACGGCCTGAAGGTGCGCGACGACATTATCGCCTTCCTTGACAGCAACAACACCGAGGGCTTCGAGCGCGTGGTTCCAGCTCATTACGGCGGCGAGGTCACGGTGCTCGAACTGCTCAACATCGTGCTCAGCCACAGTACCCACCACCTCAAGCAGGTCTACCACTACATGACCACCGACCTCAGCATGACCCTGGACAACCCGGCCACCGACGCCGATCTCGATGGCATCCAGACCCCGGACGCCCTGATTTAGCTCAACCACAGAGGGTACGGAGAATAAATAGAGAAATCTCTGTGAACTCTGTGCTCTCTGTGGTTAATTCTCCTTTCGCAGGGAGGCAAGGATGAAGTATGACTACATCGTGATTGGGGCCGGTTCTGCCGGCTCCATCATAGCCACGCGGCTGACCGAGGACCCGAACGTCTCGGTGCTGCTGCTGGAGGCCGGGCCGGACTACCCAGACTTCGAGCGATTGCCCGAGGAGGTCAAGTTCGGCTACTCCACCGAAATAGACATAATGGTCAGCGACCACAACTGGCAGTTCATCGGCAAGGCCACCGAGACCGCCCCGCCGATGATGGTGCCCCGCGGCAAGGTCACCGGCGGCTCCAGCGCCATCAATGGGCAGGTGTTCCTGCGTGGCGTGCCCGAGGACTATGATTCCTGGGCCGAGATGGGCAACAGCGAGTGGGGCTATACCGACTGCCTGCCCTACTTCCGAAAGCTGGAAACCGACACAGATTTCTCCGACGACTTCCACGGAACTGATGGCCCCATCGTATGCCACCGCTTCAAGCCGGAGACTTGGCACCCGGCGCAGCACGCATTCTACGCCGCCTGCCGCGAGGCCGGGTTCCCCGACAGCCCCGACCACAACAACCCTGATTCCACCGGCGTAGGCCCCACGCCCTTCAACAACCCTGGCGGCGTGCGCATGAGTACCGCCCTGGGATACCTGGACCAGACGCGCCACCGGCTCAATCTCACCATCCGCGCCGAATGCCATGTGCAGAAGATACTGTTCGAAGGCAACCGGGCGGTAGGAGCGCTGGTGGAGAGCGGCGGCGAAATCTTCACCGTCGAGGGCAACGAGATAATCCTCAGCTCCGGCGCCATCGGCTCGCCTCATATCCTCCTGCTGTCGGGCGTCGGCCCAGCCGCCCACTTGCAGGAGTTCGGCATCCCGGTGGTGGCTGATCTGCCCGGCGTGGGCCAGAATATGCGCGACCATCCCAATATCTGGGTAACCTGGCGGACGAAGCCGGAGGTTCCGCTGGACGGACTGGCCCCCCGGATGCAGTTGACCCTGCGGTACACCCACGATGGTTCACCCCTGCGCAACGACATGAAGATGTCGATGCAGTCCTTCGCCACCGAGCGCATCAATAAGGGCGGCGACCGCATGGAGCCGGTGGGCATCCGCATCACCAGCGGAATACAACTGGCGGCGGGCGCGGGAGAGCTGCGGCTGAACTCCGCTGACCCGGCCCAGCAGCCTTTCCTCGACTACCGCTATCTCGAAGACCCCTTTGACCTGGAGCGGCTGCGGGAGACGGTTCGGCTGTGCGTGAAGCTGGGCGAGAGCGGCGCCTTCAACGACATCATCCAGGAGCGAATCGAACCCACCGACGCAGAGCTGGCGACAGATGAAGCCCTGGACGAGTACCTTTTCCGTGAGGTGACCACCTCGCAGCACATATCATGCACCGCCAAGATGGGATCCACCGACGACCCCATGGCCGTGGTCAGCCAGTACGGCAAGGTGCATGGTCTGGAAGGTCTGCGGGTGGCCGACGCCTCGATAATGCCCGATTGTATCCGCGCCAACACCAATGTCACCACGATGATGATCGGCGAGCGGATTGCTGAATTCATCAAGGCCGGGAAGTAGAGGGAGGGCCATTGTCCTTTCCCTTAGCCAAACTGCACCGGGAAGCGAGGCGGCAATGTCTCTGTTTGTAATCTCAGCCCTGGGGTTCCTGTATCACAGGCTCCTGAGAAGGCGCACGTCGCTTCCGCCTTCGTACTGCCGCCACTATCTGACCCATCAGCCGGTGAAGATGGTGGACTAGCAGGCTTCGTAAGGGGTACCGCTATACACGCTAAGGCCGCAGACTTTCACTCTGCGGCCCTTCGGCTTCCCCTTCATCAACCGTCAGGTGCGGGGCGTCATCAACCAGTCTTGGCTCTTGGCTGAATCGCTCATCCACTGGGAGTGGGATTCCTGGCGTCCGGCGGGCGGCTCCACGCCGAGGCTGTCGGCCAGGCGGGTCATGAAGTTGAAGTTGCAGGTGATAAGTACCGTGGACAGTATCTGCTCATCGCTGAGGCCGTGGTTGCGCAGCCGCTGGACGTCGTCCTGGGTCATGGCGGCGGGCGTGCGCGTCAGCTTGGCGGCGAAGTCCAGCATGGCGCGAGTCTGGGGATCGAGCTGGGCCTGGGTGTAGTCGTGCATCATGTGGCTGGCCAGCTCCGGGTTGTCCGAATGGTCACGAAGGAACCCTCCGTGAGCCATAGTTCAATAGCGGCAGTGGTTTGTGGCCGAAACCACCGTGGCGATGGCTTCCTCCTGCACCCGCGTCAGGGCGGACGCCCCGAAGGTGACTGCCATGTTCAACCGCTGGACGGCTTCCATTGCCTGCGGCTGAATAGACATTATCTTGATGACTTCCGGGAGGTTGACGTCCTCTTCACGTATCCACGCCATTGAGTCACTCCTGAATCAGACCGCGCCGTTCTGACGGCGCGGCTGTACTCTTTCACTGCCAGACAGGCAGAGCGCTACGCTCGTCCGAACCAGTCGGGGTGGACGGCTTGCAGGCCGAGTTGCGGCCAGGCCGCAGGGGCGCTGCACTTCTCCAGCCGCTCCTCCAGGGGCAGCGCGTCGTCCCAGTAGTATGCAATGATGCGGCGGCCGTTCCAGTAGCTGGCATCGTCAGAGGCTATCCAGACCGCCGGCGACTGCATCGCATCCGGCTGGATGAGGGCATCGGTGGTGGCGCCTTCGGGCGGTATCACCATGTTGGTGGCGGTGGCGCCGCCGGGGGTGAGCACGTTGGCGGTTACGCCTGTGCCTTCCAGGTCCTGGGCCATGATGGCGACCAGGGCTTCGTGGCCCGCCTTCGACGGGCCGTAGGGCGCGCCGCCCTTGCGCCACATGGTGTCCATGCTAGTGGTGACCCCGATGATGCGACCAAACCCCTGCTCAATCATATGAGGGGTGACGGCGTGGGACATCAGGAACGGGCCGCTGAGGTTGACGCTGATGACGCGCAGCCAGGCATCGGGAGGCAATGTCCAGAAGTCGTTCTGGCTTCCTGCGGCGCGCGCCCCGAACCCGCCGGTGCGGGCGTTGATGCCAGCGTTGTTGACCAGTATATGCAGCCCTCCCATCTCGTTGATGGTGCGCTGCACCGCGCTCTCCACCGACTCCGGGTCGGTGACATCGGCGACTATGGGGAGCACCGCGTCATCGCCGCCTATCTCGCGCATATCGTTGGCGGACTGGTCCAGCCAGTCCTCATTGACATCCAGCATCGCCACTCTTGCCCCGGCCCGCACCAGTCCCGTGGTGATGGAGCGGCCCATTCCGATGGGGCTCGCCGCGCCGGTGACGATGGCGATTCTACCTTCCAGCGTGTTCGATTGGGTGGTCATCTTCTCTTACCTCGATTGGCCTCGACTAGAAAATTGCCAGAGGGTTCACCGGGGAGCCGGTGGCGTTCTTGAAGCGGAGAGGGGCGACGTTGAACATGAACTCGTACCGGCCCAGCCGCTCGCACACCGAGGCCAGTTCTTCGCAGTTGCCGGCGTCTATCAGCCAGAGACCCATGCCGACGATGCCCACCTTGTGCACAGGCAGCCCGATGCCGGGGTAGCCGCTGGGCTCGGCGTCCTGGGAGGCGTCGCCGCCGACAAGGGCCACGCCGCGCTCCTTGAGCCACGGCAAGGTCTCGGCGTGGAGGCCGGGACGTCCGGCGGCGGGCGGACCCAGTTCCAGACGGCGCTTGTACCAGCCGAGGCGCAGTATCAGCGCGTCGCCTTCCTCGACCCGCACGCCCTGGGCTTCCTCGGCCGCTTCCAGGTCTTCGGTGAATACGAACTCGCCAGCCTCGAGCCACGGCTTGCCCTTGACCTTGGCGATGTCCAGCATGACGCCGCGGGTAACCACCCCGTTCTGAACCTGGTCTATATCCAAGCTGTTGGCCTTGGTCTCGGAGTTGACGTCTGACGCCGGGAAGCCGTTGTACATCTTGCCGTTCCAGACCTGGTGGCAAAGGCTGTCCAAGTGGGTGATGGTCAGCCCGTGAAAGGAGAAGCCGATGAAGTCGGACGTGCCGCCCGGTCCCTCATCGGGGCAACTGTCGCCAGCCCGCAGCATATAGTGCAGCGGCGGGATGGAGGTGACGTCTGCGGCGCCTTCGGGCACGATGAGCCTCGAGCAGGTAACGCTGATGCCTTCCCTGACTAGCGCGGCGGCCTGCGCCCGCTTGGCGTCGGTTATCAGGTTTACCGTGCCCAACTGATCGTCGTCACCCCACCTGCCCCAGTTGCTCAGGGTATCCATCCACTCGATGACCTGCTCCTCGGAAGGAATCTGTCTCGTAGTCATGCCGAGCCTCCATAGTGGTTTGGGGTAGGGTAAGTCTCAATTGGCGCAGGGTCAATTGCGGGGACGCCCCCACCCCAACCCTCCCCCGGAGGGAGAGGGAGTTTGCTTGGTGGACTAATTCAGGCGCAGTTCCTCGACTGCGCCGTCTATGTAGAGGATTTCGATGGTGCGGGTTACGGCGGTTCTCAGATCGGACCGCCGGGTATCGTCCAAGCCGTCCGAAAGGCGGTTGACTATGGCCGCTACCGGCGTCTGGCCGTCGGCCAGTCTTGATATGGCCGCGACCAGCGGACTACAGGGCGCACCTTCGGGCTGGGACGGCGTGGACAGCGTCATGCCCCAGACGAACTCGCCTTCGGCCAGTACCGGCTTGCGGGCAACTGTTGTGCCGGGAGACAGGCGAGGAACGGACGGCAGCAGCCAGTTGCGCTGGGGGTCGGCGCGAAGGGCGGCGAGCAACTCGGCCCGTCGGGCACGCTCGCCTTCGACGGCGCGGACGCTGGATACGAACCCGGCTGGGGCTTCGCCCCGGTCAAGCACAGCACGCTCGTAGCCGCGCGGAGGTTGACCGGCGACGGCCTGGATGAAGCTCTGGCGAGGGGAGAACTCGCTCTGCTCTCCGTCCTGCTCGACGATGCGGCGGGCTTCCCAGAAGTAGGAGTCTGAGGTGAGGTTGCTGGAGTAGAAGAGGCGGGCCATCTCGCGGAACTGGTTGTATTCCTTGTAGTACAACTCCTGGTAGACTGCTCCGGCTCCGTCGCGCAGTTGTTCGTCGCCGCTCTCGGCAGTCTTCAGCGCGGTCGTGGCGTAGGCGGCGGCCATGACGCCAGACATGAGCGCAAGGTGGACGCCGGAGGAGAAGAGGGGGTCTACGAAGCAGGCCGAGTCGCCGGTCATCACGAAGTTGGGGCCGGTGGCGCGGTCCGACGAGTAGGACCAGTCGCGGACCACGTTGGGGCCGGAGAACCACAGGGCGCTACTGAGCATCTTGCGGGTATGGGTGGTCTGGGATAGCTGGTCGTAGAGGAAGTCTCTGGCTCCCTGGCGTTGGATGCCCTCCTGTCCAGTGCGGTTGTCCACCACCGCGCCGACGCTGCTCCAGCCGGTGTGGAGGGGGATGGTCCAGAACCAGCCGTGCTCGTAGGCTTCGATGAAGATGTTGTTCTCGTCGGGCGGCGGCAGAGGCTCTGCGCCATCGAAGTAGGCGTAGACGGCGAGGTTCTGGAAGAAGGAATCCCAGCGGCGGGTTGCAGTCTGTTGGGCCAGCAGGGCGGCCTGTCCGGTTGCGTCTACGACGAAGCGGGCGGTCAGCTCGCCCTGTCCGGCGGCGTCGGAGACGTAGCGGATGGCGGCTTCGGTGTCGGGCGTTGTCCACTCGATGGCAGCGACGCGGTGGCCCTCGCGGACTTCGACGCCGTGGGCGCGGGCGTTGTCGAGCAGGATGTGGTCGAAGGTGGGGCGCCAGACCTGGTAGGCGTGGGGGTACTGGAGGCTGGTCTCGCGGAAGCGCCAGCTCCACGGCTCCGGGTCCCGGCCCCAGACCATGGTCGCGCCGTACTTGGGGAGGAAGCCGGCGGCTTGAACCGCATCCATCGCGCCCAGCTCTTCCAGGACGGGCATAGAGGCGGGGAGCAGGGACTCGCCGACGTGGTCGCGGGGGAAGCGCTCGCGCTCCAGCAGCACGACGCGCCAGCCCTGGCGGGCGAGCATGGTGGCCGCCGCGCTTCCGGCGGGACCACCGCCGATGACGGCAACGTCTGCTGTGAGCTGCTGGGGCATGGCGATCTCCCGGGCTGTGTTTGAGTCTCGAGGGCGGACTCGAAGGACGATGCTGCTGATTCTATCATCCGCTGGCCGTGATGCTGAGTGCGGGCTGGATTCGGGTTATACTGGATCACAGTCCTGATGACTTAACCGGCGGCTTCTGCCGCCTTGAAGAGTGCAACCGATGTTGAAGAACGCCGATGCCGAAGCCTTGATGCAAGATGCGAAATCCATGCAGTCAGCCGCCCTGGAACGGCTGGCGGAGGACGACTGGCGGGACGCCGCCGAAAAGACCTGGTGCGCCGCCCGGAACGCCACGGAGGCACTAGTGCTTGAAGTGGATGAATCCGAAAGCCAACGCTCCACGAAGATAGAGGTCGCCATGCGAAACATTGCCAGGCGGCGGGGTGGGGAGTGGGTACGGCTGCGGTCGCTGTACTCGGACATCGTCCACTACCTTCATGCCGAAGCGCTCTATGAGGGAGCGTATACCGACGACGTGCCCGAATTGGTCCGCGAAGGGACGGCGTTCGTCGAGCTGGCGGAGAAGTTGGCGCAGTCCTGACATTCCCGTGCCGGAGAAGTGAAGGGAACTGACAGGCTTTCCTCTCAGGGGTCTTTTGCTGGCGAGACGCAGGGGCGGGTTTCAAACCCGCCCCTGCATCGTTTGGCGCTGCCGGGCGTTGGAGCTTCACTGGCTAGTCGGCGCTGTGGCCGCCTTCGGCGGTCGCGGTGGAAGCCACGTCGGAGGTTTCTTCAGGGTAGGGCTTGCCGGTGGCGGGGTCTACCTCGAAGGAGCTGGGGAGCTCCAGTTCCTTGGCTATCTCCTTGACGGCGGGTATGACCTCTTCGCCCATGAGGCGAAGGCTGCGCATGGAGTCGTCGTGGGTCATTGCGCCGTCGCCGTCCCAGAAGAAGACGCTGCCGGGGCGCAGGTACTCAAGGACGTGGCGGATCTTGGGAATGACGGTCTTGGGCGTGCCGGAGATGATGGTGTAGTCGGCAATCTGCTGTTCGTAGGCACGGCCCAGGACGCTGGCGGGGCCGCCTCGGGCGGCAGTGGCGCTGCCCTGGGTGGGCAGGACACGGCGGCGGGAGGTCAGGCCAGGCAGGGTGACCATCGCCGGGTTGGTGGTGCCTTCGTTGCCGGCGAGGAAGGGGTTGCTCGGCCCCTGGACGAACTTGCGCCCGGCCTGTTCGGCCAGCTCCTCGGTCTCGTCAACATGGACCTTCCAGAGGTAGCCGAGGTTCTGGGGGCCGGACTCGTAGCCAAGCTCGGCGGCGGTGTCGTGGTATAGCTGGAAGGCGTTCTTGGTCGGCTCCAGCTCAGTGGAGAGCATGATATAGGGGATGCGCTTTTCGGCGGCCCACATCAGGGAGTCGCGGCTGATGACGCCGGGGAGCCAGACCTGGGGATGGGGCTTCTGGTAGGGGCGCGCCCACGGGTTGACGTGGCGGAACTGGTAGTGCTTGCCCTCCCAGCGGAAGGGGCCGGGGGTGGTCCAGGCCTTGATGATGAACTCGTGGGCCTCCTGGAAGCGCTCCCAGTTGTAGGGCGGCGGGGCATTGTGGGCGACGCTCTCGCGTCCGGTGCCGCGCACCCAGCCGGAGACCAGGCGGCCACGGGAGATCATGTCTATCATCGAGAGCTGCTCGACCAGCCAGAGGGGGTCGTCCCAGATGGGTATGATGTTGCCCAGCAGGACGATCTTGGCGCGCTTGGTGATGCGGGCGAGGATGGAGGCCTCTACGTTCATGGCACCGCCCATGCAGAAGGGGGTGCCGTGGTGCTCATTGAGCATGAGGCCGTCGAAGCCCATTTCCTCGGCGTAGAGCTTTTCGTCGAGGTAGCGGTTGTAGAGTTCTGCGCCCAGCTTCGAGTCGTAAATGTCGTTGCTGACGGTCAAGTCCATGATGGGCTTGCCAGTGGCGCCGAAGTACCCGGAATCAGGGTCCTGGTAAGGCCGCTCGGTGAAGTATCCGATGTGCATGGTCTTCTCCCCTCAGTCGGCAGTTGTGTGCCCCCTGCGACTCGTCCTGCAACAGGCTCAGGATGAGTGCGTGGGCGGTGATTGCGGGCATTATAGCACTATTGGGGGTTTTGTCCGTTAGTGGATTGCTGGCCGCCGGACTGCCCGCGCAGCCTCCGCAGTTCGGCCAGCGCGGCGTCCCGCTCCGCCTCGGCGCGGCGCAGCGCCTCGCGGTCTCGCTCCCAGGCTTCCCGGTCTCGCTCCCATGCCTCCAGGGATTCCCGCCAATTCAGCAGGTAGGTTCCGGTGGCCGGGTTGTAGAAGCGGGGCCAACCCTCGTCCCAGGCCAAGGACAGTTGCAGCACCGGGCTGTATCCTTTCAGGATGCCGTCCGGCTCAGTGGTCAGCTCAACGCGGCGGTAGACTCCATCGGAGAGCAGCATCCCGATAATCGGGTCTCCGTAGTATCTGCCGCCGGTGGGGTCGAACATCCAATACTCGGGGACGCCGATGCGGGCGTAGATTAACGGTTTGTTGCGAATGTCTATCCGGTAGGTGCTTTCGGAAGCGACTTCCAGCGCCCAGTCCGGCGGCTTGCCCACCTCCCACGGCAGATAGAGCCTTCGGGGGCGGATGGCGCGGGCGTCAACGCCGAAGGCCAGATAGGCGTCGGGGGATACCCGCACGTTGAGGTCTCGGGGATCGTAGCAGATGTTGGTGTCCCGGCTGAGGAAGACATCGGGCCGGCGGCTGAACTCGGTGAAGAAGGAATAAAGATAGCCGATGATCTGGTCTTGAGGCTGCTCCTGTTCCATGGCGTCCGGTTTCTCTACCAGCTCATCGGCGTCAAATTCCAGGCTGGCGTAGTCAATATCGCCCATCCGCCGGTAGGGCAGCATGGTGTAGGCGTCGGCGGCGGTGGTCATGTCTGGCCTCGCTGCGATGGGGCATTGCCAGTATGAGGGCATTGTAGCACGGGGCGTTTCACCTCCAACCTAACCCCCCCTCAGGGCAGGACGATTGCAAAGTCCGATAAGTTGTCATTCTGAGCGAAGC